>QNBX01000004.1 GCA_003644265.1 Planctomycetota bacterium | reverse complement strand
CGTGTTGTTCATGAACTTTGCGGGCGCGGGCTTCGCCAACGTGGCGGACGTGGCCGGGATCAACAACCCGTACTGGGGTGACGGCAGCTTCTTCGACCCGGACCAGGGCGTCATGGGCTCCCAACTCGGTGATCTCAACGGCGATGGGATCGTTGATCTCTTCCTCGGCCACGGCAACCCCTTCAACGGCGAGGTCGACCAGCTCTACCTGAGCAACCGCGACCTGGGCCCTCCGACCAGTGCCATCCCGCGCTACGAGAACGTCAGCTACCTGCTCGACTTTCCCGCGCTGGTCGCGCCTGGGCTCAGCGCCCCGCCCTACCCGTATCGAACGCACGGCAGCAACTTCGTCGACGTCGACAACGACGGCACGCTGGAGCTGGCCGTGACCAATGGGGGCACGGGGACGTCTCCGCTCACCGTCCGCGAGCCCAACCGACTCTTCAAGTTCATCTGGAAGCAGCCACCGAACTACTTCAAGCTGCGTCTGGTGGGAGATGGCGTGCAGGTCAGCCGAGACGCGATCGGGACGCGCGTCGCCGTCACTGCGCGTGAGGGCAGCGACCCGCCGCGCACGATCCGCAACACGCTGTTCGCAGGCAGCGCGTTCTCAGCTCAGCAGGGCTTCGAGCTGTACTTCGGGCTCGGTCAGGCGGACACCGTGGAGTCGGTCGAGATCCTGTGGCCAGACGGCGTGAGCGAGACGATCACGACGGGGCTGTCGGTCAATCAGCTGCTGGTCGTGACCCGCAGCTGACGGACGCTCCTTTTTTGGCGCGGGCACGTGTCTTCGCGAGCCACGCGCCGTGCCTGGCCCGGGCGCACACGCTTGCCCCCCTGCCGCAGCCAGCGCGGTAGGCGGGCTCCGCGCTGGGAGCGTCCGCTCCCCGCCGGCTCAGCCCGCGCTCTGCGCAGCCGTCGGCAGCTGCTGCTCCAGTCGTGACAGCACCACCTGGGTGAAGCCGCTGGTGGAGAGCTGGCCGCCCAGGTCCTTGGTGCACTGCCCGTCCTCGATGGCGCCCAGCAGGGCCAGGCGCAGGGCGTGACCGAGGTCGTAGCGGTCGACATGGTCCAGCAGCATGCCGAACGCCAGCATCATGGCGGTGGGGTTGGCCAGGTCCTGGCCGGCGATGTCGGGCGCCGTGCCGCCGGCCGGGTCGAACATGGCGATGTCGACCTTGCGCTCGGCGTCGAAGGAGAAGTTACCGCTGGCCCCCGTGCCCAGCGAACCCACCAGCCCGCTGGCCATGTCGGACAGGAAGTCGCCGTACTCGTTGAGCACCACCAGCACCTCGAAGTCGGCGGGCTTCAGGATGACCTTGGCCAGCAGCGCGTCGAACAGCTCGCGGTTGTAGGCGATGTCCTGGTAGCGCTCGTGCACGCCGGCCACGGTGGCCTCGAACAGGCCGTCGGTCACGCGCTGGATGGTGTGCTTGGACGCGCTGGTCACCCGCAGCCCCTTCTTGCGCGCCAGCTCAAAGGCGAACGTGGCGGCCTGGGCGCAGGGCTCGCGTTCCACCATGCGTAGGGAGACGGCGGCGTCCTGACCCACCAGCTGCCCCGGGTCCTCGTAGGTGCCGCCCACGGCCACGCGTACGATGTGCAGGTTGACGTCCTGCTTGAAGTGGCTGTCGATGCCCTTGATGGAGATGGCCGGGCGGTAGATCACGCTGAAGTTGCAGCGCCGGCGGATGAGCGCGTTGGGGCTGACCCTGTGCGTGACGGTGGGGTACTTCACCGCCAGCCGCGTGGCGCGCATGGCCTCCTCGGCCTCGTCGATGGCGGCCTCGCCGCGGGTCTCGCGCGTAGCCAGGCTCCAATCCACCGGATGAAAGTGGATCGGCACGGGCAGGGCCTCGGCCACGGCGTGGATGCAGCGCTGCAGCTCGGGTCCGATGCCGTCGCCCAGGAGTTCGGTGATCTGGAGGCTGGTCATGGGCTTCTGCAACACGCTTGAGGGGGAGGCGGGTGAGTTGTGCGCTGTGCGGGACGGCCCCGCAGGGCGTGCGGGTCATGGCGAGCGGGCCCTGCTGCGGACCCTCGCCGAAGCCGCCCATCGTACCGCAGGTCTCGATCGCGCTGGAGGCCTCGCTCGCGCGGGAGCTGCTCGATCGCGCTGGCGAGCTCGATGGAGCGGGATCAGCCAGCGTGCGGGAGTCTTGATGCCGGGCTCGGGGCGCTTCAGAATCGGGCCTGCGCCGAGGAATTCTCGGCCGCGCGTGCTGCGCTCCCGCTGGCGCAGACCCGTCCATTGTCCGCCACAGGGAGCGATCGGTGCCCCGAGCCAAGCAGCCGAGCTGGGCCGCGCTCCCCGACGATGAGCTGCTGCTGCTGCGCTTCTGCGACCTCGACCTGAGGCTGGAGGGTCTCTGGATCGAGGACTGCCTGGCGCGGCTGGGGCACGAGCTGGGCCGGCGCGGCATGCGCTTCCGACCCCACGCCTGGCTCTCCGCTGAGTGGTTCACGCCGGTGGGGGTGCCGGGCATCGCGATCCCGTTCTACCTGGCCCACCCGCGCCTGCTGCGGCTGGAGCGGCGGCTCATGCTGGAGGCCGAGGGTTCCAGCCGCGCCGAGGCCATGCGCCTGCTGCGTCACGAGTGCGGCCACGCGATTCAGCAGGCCTACCGCGTGCATCGTCGCCGCGCCTGGCAGAAGCTGTTCGGCCACGCCACGCGCCCGTACCCCGACAGCTATCGGCCGCGCCCGGCCAGCCGCCGCTACGTGCAGCACCTGCGCATGTACTACGCGCAGAGCCACCCGGACGAGGACTTCGCAGAGACCTTCGCCGTCTGGCTCGGAGCCAGGCACGTCTGGCGCAAGCGCTACGCGCAGTGGCCGGCGTTGAAGAAGCTCGAGTACGTCGATGAGCTGATGCAGGAGCTGGGACCCACCGTCGCGCCGGTGCGCACGCGCCGACACGTGCTGCCCCTGCGCAGCCTGAACACGACCCTCGAGCAGCACTACGTCGAGCGCCGCGAGCGCTACGCCGTGGACGAGCCCGAGAGTTTCGATGACGACCTGCGACGCCTCTTCGCGGACAAGACCAGCCACCCGCGCGCCGAGCGCGCCAGCCGCTTCCTGAAGCGCCACCGCCGCTCGCTGCGCGAGCAGGTGGCGCGCTGGACCGGCGAGTATCCGTTCGTGCTCGACCAGGTGCTGGGGGACATGGTGCGGCGCTGCCGCGAGCTCGACCTGCGCGCCGTGGGTGAGGCGGAGCAGCTGCGCAGCGACTTCAGCATCGTGCTGGTCGTTCACACCATGGGGTCCCTGCACCTGCACAGGAGGTGGATCGCGATATGAGTCGCAAGCTGAGAGTGCTGCACCTGACGCACCCGCACCTGCTGCCGCCCGACTCGCTGGAGGGCTTCAGCGACCAGCAGGTGCACGTCTTCAAGACCGACTACGACGTGGTGGTCACTCTCAAGCAGCTCGGCCACGAGGTGCAGTCGCTGGGCATCGAGGATGAGCTGCGGCCCATCCGCTCCATGGTGCGCAGCTTCAAGCCGCAGATCGTGTTCAACCTGGTGGAGTCGTTCGCCGGGCTGGGCGAGCTGGATCAGCACGTGGTGAGCTACCTGGAGCTGCTGCGCCAGCCCTACACCGGCTGCAACCCGCGCGGCCTGGTGCTGGCGCGCGGCAAGGCCCTCAGCAAGAAGCTGCTGGCCTACCACCGCATCCACTCGCCGGCGTTCGCGGTGTTTCCCATGGGGCGGCGGGTGCGGCGACCGCGACAGCTGGCGCTGCCGGTGATCGTCAAGAGCCTGATCGAGGAGGCCAGCGCCGGCATCGCCCAGGCCTCCATCGTCGACACGGACGAGAAGCTGGCGGAGCGCGTGGCCTTCATCCACGAGAATGTGGGCACCGACGCCATCGCCGAGCAGTACATCGAGGGGCGCGAGCTGTACGTCTCGGTCCTGGGCAACCAGCGCCTGACGGTGCTGCCGACCTGGGAGCTGCGCTTCGAGAGCATGCCCGCGGGGGCCGCCGCCATCGCCACCGAGCGCGCCAAGAAGGACGTGGCCACCCAGGAGCGCTGGGGCATGCAGGCGGGGCTGGCGACGGACCTGCCGCCCGACGTCGAGCGGCGTATCGGCAAGCTCACCAAGCGCATCTACCGGATCCTGGGCCTGGATGGCTACGCGCGCGTCGACTATCGCCTGTCGGCCGACGGGCAGCTCTACTTCCTGGAGGCCAACCCCAACTGCGAGATCGCCGAGCACGAGGAATTCGCGGAGGCCGCGAAACACGCGGGCATCGCCTATCCGCAGCTGATCCAGCGCCTCGTGAACCTGGGCCTGCGGCGAGCGGGGCCCGTGGCGTCAGCCGGGGACGCCTGAGCGTCTGGGGGTGACGGACGCGCGTCCCGGCGCGTTATCATGCGCGGGTGTTCTTCAGGCTCGATGCGAGCGACGCGGCGGTCTCAGTGGCGGGCTGCGACCCGCGCCGGTCAGGGTCCGCCCGACGATCGCTGGCCGGGTTGGCGCTGCTGCTGGCCGTGGTGTTGCTGACCGGCTGCGATGCTGAGTCGGGCGGCGCGAAGGCCGCGGACCCGCGCGCCGCGGACCCGCGTACGGCGGATGCGCACACCGCTGGCCCGGACACGGCGGGCGCGGACACGGACACGGCGGGCATGGACGCCCTCGCGGCGGGCGCGCGTGACGAGACGGGCCCCGCAGCGTCCGCGTCGCCACCCGGCGACCCCGTGATCGGCGGGCGGCCGGTGCCGTTCCGCTCACAGCGGGCCGAGTTCCTGGCCGTGGCCCAGGCGCTCACCCAGGGCTCCAACCGCTACCTCGGGCGCGGGGCGCTGGCGCAGCTCCAGGCCCAGCTCGAGTCGGGCGAGCTGTCCGCGTCTCAGCGCGTGCAGTCCCAGCTGGCCTACGCCGCCAAGCTGCTCGAGCACGGTGACGAACAGCAGGCCGTGGCGCTGCTGGCCCAGGTGGTCAGCGAGTCGGAGGCTGTACTGGGGCCGGGCGCCTTGCCACAGATGCCCGGCGTGTACGCGCGCCTGGCGGTGGCCTGGCTGCGCCGCGCCGAGGTCGAGAACTGCATCCAGGATCACAACATCGAGTCGTGCGTGTTCCCGCTGGCTGGCGGCGGGCGGCACGCGGCCGATGGTCCGGCGCGTCAGGCCCTGGCGCTGCTGGAGCGGCTGGTCGCGCTTCAGCCTGACAACCTCTCGGCGCGCTGGCTGCTGAACGTCGCGGCCATGGCGGCCGGGACCTGGCCCGACGAGTTGCCCGACGGCCAGCTGTTGCCGCCCTCGTCGTTCGCCAGTGAGGACGACATCGGCCGCTTCACCGATGTCGCCCACAAACTCGGTGTGGACGCCTTCTCGCTCTGCGGCGGCGTGGTCTGCGAGGACCTGGACGGCGACGGCTGGCTCGACCTGTTGGTCTCGTCCTACGACCCGCACCAGCCCTTGATCCAGTACCGCGCCACGGGTGAGGGGGGCTTCGTTGACGTCTCGGCCGAGAGCCGCGTGGACGATCAGTTGGGCGGGCTCAACCTGTCGGCGGCCGACTTCGACGGCGACGGGGACGTGGACGTGCTGGTGCTGCGCGGTGCCTGGCTCTATGACGACGGGCAGATCCGCAACAGCCTGCTGGCCAACGACGGCACGGGCGCCTTCACGGACGTGACGCGCGAGGCCGGTCTGGCGCATCCGGCGCGTCCCACCCAGGCCGCGGCCTGGGGCGACTTTGACGGCGACGGCCAGCTCGACGTGTACATCGGCAACGAGTCCCGGGTGGAGCGCGACCCGCGCGGCGACTATCCCAGCCAGCTCTTCATGAACAGCGGCGACGGGCGCCTGGCTGATCACGCGGCGTCGGCGGGCGTGGCCAACGACCGCTTCGCCAAGGGCGTCTGCGCGGGGGACGCCGACAACGACGGCGACCTCGACCTGTACGTATCCAACGTGGGCGACAACCGGCTCTACCGCAACGACGGTCAGGGGCGCTTTGTGGACGAGGCCGGCGCGGCGGGGGTCACGGCGCCCAGCGGACGCAGCTTCGCGTGTTGGTTCTTCGACCAGGACAACGACGGCTGGCTCGACCTGTTCGTGTCGCCTTTCGCGGCCGTGCCCGGGGACCTGGCCGCCCAGGCCCTGGGCCTGCCACACCGCGCCGAGCTGCCGCGCCTGTACCACAACACGCGCGACGGACGCTTTGACGACGTGACCGCCGCGCGCGGAATGGACCGGGTGGTGCTGCCCATGGGCGCCAGCTTCGGCGACCTCGACAACGACGGCTGGCTCGACGTGTACCTGACCACCGGCGACCCGGCCTTCGAGACCCTGATGCCCAACGTCATGCTGCGCAACGACGGAGGCCAGCGCTATCTGGACGTGTCCGCCAGCGGCGGCTTCGGGCACCTGCAGAAGGGGCACGGCGTGGCCTTCGCCGACCTGGACCACGACGGAGACCAGGACATCTACCACCAGTTGGGCGGCTTCTATCCCAGCGACGGCTACTTCAACGTGCTGTTCGAGAACCCCGGCCACGACCAGCGCTGGCTCAAGCTGGAGCTGGTGGGCAGGGACGCCAACCGGGGCGCCGTGGGCGCGCGGCTGCGGGTGCTGCTGGAGACGCCTGGCGGCGAGCGCACGCTGCACCGCGCCGTGGGCTCGGTCAGCAGCTTCGGCGGCTCACCTCGGCGCCAGGAGCTGGGCCTGGGCGACGCCACGCGCGTGCTGCGGGTGGAGGTCGACTGGCCCGCACCCGGCGGCGGCCGCCAGGTCTGGCAGGATGTCCCACTCGACGCCATGCTGCGCCTGACCGAGGGCCAGTCAGAGTTCGAGCGCGTCGCGCTGCGGTCGGTGCGCTTCTGAGGCGGCCGCTCTACGCCTCACAGGGCGTCAGCTGGGTGTAGAGCGTGTCGCGCTCCACGGGCTCGCGGCCGGCCTCGCGGATCAGGTCGGCCAGGGCGGAGGTGGTCAGCCCCTGGGGCGTGGTGCCGCCGGCGTCGTGGGTGATGTGCTCCTCCAGCACGGTGCCGTCGATGTCGTCGGCGCCGTACCACTGGGCCAGCTGCGCGATCTTGATGCCGAGCATGACCCAGTACGACTTGATGTAGGGCACGTTGTCGAGCATCAGGCGCGACACGGCGATGGTGCGCAGGGCGTCGAGACCGGTGGTCTTGCCCAGGCGCTCCAGCGGCGTGTTCTCGGGGTGGAACACCAGCGGGATGAACTGCAGGAAGCCGCCGGTGTCATCCTGCAGCTGCCGGATGGCCTGCATGTGATCGAGGCGCTCGTCGGTGGTCTCGATGTGCCCGAAGAGCATGGTGGCGTTGGTGTGCAGGCCGGCGGCGTGCACCTTGCGGGTGGTGGCCAGCCAGCGCTCGGGGGGCAGCTTACCGTTGTAGAGCTTCTTGTGAACACGCGGGCTCAGGACCTCGGCACCGCCACCGGGGCAGCTCGCCAGTCCCGCCTCGCGCAGCTGCTCGATGACCCACTCCACGGGCTGCTCGGCGATCTGGGCCATGTGGTCCAGCTCGATCATGGTGAAGCCCTTGATGTGCAGGTCCGGGCGCTCGTCCTGGATGGTGGCCAGCAGGCGCGGGTAGTACTCGAAGGGCAGGTCGGGGTTGATGCCGCCCACCACGTGCACCTCGCGCACGTGGGCGGGGAAGTCGGCGCGCAGCTTGGCGCGCACGAAGTCGGGCTGCATGACCACCGTGTCGGGTTCGTCGCCGTCGCGCCGGAAGGCGCAGAACATGCAGCGGTACGCGCACTTGTTGGTGTAGTTCAGGTGCCGGTTGGCGATGAACGTGGTGCGACCGCCGTGGCGGGCCTCGCGCGCGGCGTTGGCCAGCGCGCCCACGGCGTTCAGGTCGGGGTGGGCAAACAGGATCCGCCCGTCGTCCATGCAGAGGCGTTGGCCGGCGGCGAGCTTGTCGGCGATGGGCGACAGCTCAGCGGGCAGATCCGAGGGGATCACCGGCGCGGCCACTGCAGCGGGGCTGTTCACGACCGGGCTCCGCTGCTGGCCTGCGCGGGCGCGCTGTCCTCGGCGCTGTCCCACGGGCGGCGGTCGCCATGGGGCGAGCGCTGGGCCCAGGCCGGGTGGGGGTGCCGGGTCTGCAGCTCGCCCTGCTCGTCCACGCGGTCGTAGAACATGTTGCGCCTGCGCGGGGTGAAGCCCGCCGCGCGGATCTGCTTCTCCATCTCGTCGATGTTGGCCAGGCACTCGCAGCCGGCGGACGACACCACGTTCTCTTCGATCATGACCGAGCCGAGGTCGTTCATGCCGTAGTGCAGCGAGACGCCGGCCATGTCGATGCCCTGGGTCACGAACGAGGCCTGGAAGTTCTCGATGTTGTCGATGAACAGGCGCGACACGGCGGCCGTGCGCAGGTAGTCGGCGCCGCCGGACATGGGCGTGTCCTGCATCTGCGTGTGGGGCGCCTGGAAGGTCCAGGAGATGAAGGCCGTGAAGCCGGCGCTGCGGTCCTGCAGCTCGCGCACCCGGCGCATGTGCTCGATGCGCTCCGCGTGGGTCTCGACGTGGCCGAACATCATGGTGGCGGTGGTGCGCAGGCCCTGGCCGTGGCAGGCCTCCATCACGTCGAGCCACTCGTCGCTCATGGTCTTGAGCGGCGAGATGAGCTTGCGCACGCGGTCCACCAGGATCTCGCCGCCACCGCCGGGCACCGAGTCGAGCCCCGCCGCGCGCATGCGCGCCAGCACCGTCTCGAGCGGCAGTTTGCTGACCTTGCAGCAGTGCAGGATCTCGGAGGGCGAGAGCCCGTGGATGTGGATCGGCGCGTGCTCCTTGATGCCCGTGAAGAGCGCCTCGTAGCGCTCGATGTCGTAGTCGGGGTTGTGCCCGCCCTGCAGCAGGATCTGCGTGCCACCCAGCTCGCGCGTCTCGCGGATCTTGTCGTAGATCACCTCGGCCGGGTGGTCGTAGCCCTCGGGGTCACCCGGGCGCCGGTAGAAGGCGCAGAACTTGCACAGCGTGACGCAGACGTTGGTGTAGTTGACGTTGCGGTCGACGATGTACGTGACCTCGCCGTCGGGGTGCAGACGGCGGCGCACAAGATCGGCCAGGCGGCCGAGGGCCGGCAGGTCAGGGTGGGCCAGGAGCAGCAGGGCGTCCTCGGGGTCGAGGCGCTCCCCGGCCTGCACTTTTTGGGAGACGTCGCAGAAGCTGGGCATGCCCGGATGATAACGACCGCGCCGCCCGCGGTCCCGTGGGTGTGCCCGGCTGGCTTCAGTCCTCGATCTCGACGTTCTCCACGGCGATCTCCTCCTGGGCCGCCTTGAAGTTGTCGTAGGCGATCATCTCGTCCGCGCTGCGGCGGATCTGGCCCAGGGTCTTGATGATGCCGCGCTCGGAGTCCGTCAGGCGGTTGCCTCGCGTGCGGCCAAAGTCATCGTTGGCCGGGTCGAACAGGGCCCAGCCCGCCAGCATGTCGAAGGCCTCGATGGGGTGCAGGTCCACGCTGACCCCGACGATGCCCGCCGTGGCGCTGGCGCCGGCGGCCCAGTAATCGACGAACTCCTTGTACAGGTCGTCGGTGGGCTCGTGCATGCCGGCCAAGCTCCATGAGCCGGTCTGCACGCCGGAGGTGCCGGCCTGGGTGGCCGTATAGGCCCGCGTGCCGAAGGGCATGAAGCCGGCGGTGGCGTCGGCCTGGTTCAGGATGCCGAGCGAGCGGTGGTTGTGCCAGCCAACGCCGGCCACGTTGCGCACGCCCAAATCGGCCTTGACGATGCGCGTGGCGTGGACGTCCACGTAGGCTCCCAGCCCGAAGTGCACGTCAAACGAGACCAGATCCAAGATGTCGAGCAGGCGATCGGGCAGGTACCAGCCCAACTTGCTGCCCAGTCCGGTCTGCTCATTCTCCGGACCGATGCCGCGGTCCGTGGGCATGCGCAGCGAGAAGTTGCTGCCCAGCCAGCCGCGGTCGAAGTACTCCACGATGTCGATGTTGTCGTCGCGAAAGGCCTGGGCCGAGGCCTCGAGCCCGGGGTAGTCGGGGTCGACCGACTTCATGGCCTCGTAGATGTAGTACGCCTCCATGGCGTCGTCCTGGTTGAGGCGCGTCTTGAAGTACGCCATGGCCGCGTCGAGCTCGTTGTCCACGGCCTCGCCGGTGCGAGTGGTGCCGCAGGCGGCGGCGCTCACGACGAGCAGGGCGATCAGGGTCCAGCGGGTCGGCGACGACATGGCGCGACTCCTCATTTGTTTTCTTCGAAATGGTCAGGCAGGCGATCGATGGGGGCCAGGCAGAGGCTGGCTGATGGTCAGACATCGGCTCAGGATGCGCTCAGACTGAGACCAGACGGGGGTCTGGATGGAGCCAGGGGAGCAGTCGGCGCTCGGTGCGCAGGCCGCGGCTCGGCCCGGCGCCGGTTCGGTGGGCCTGCGCGTGTCCACCTCTTGAGCCACCTGCACCTCCTATGCACTGATTCTGGACCCTCGATGAGGGGAGTTCAAGCTGCGCGTGTCGCTGTCCCAGCTCTACTAGCGGTCGCTCGGTGCTCGTCTTGATCGGCCGGCGCCCTCCCGCGAGAATGCGACGTTCGCCCCTGACCGGAGCAGGCTCCCTTGCCCGCCACCAGCCTCGACCAGATCGTCAATCTCGCCAAGCGGCGGGGTTTCGTGTTCCCGGCCAGCGAGATCTACGGAGGGCTGGGCTCCTGTTGGGACTACGGCCCGCTGGGCGTGGAGCTGAAGCGCAACGTCAAGGACGCCTGGTGGCGCTCCATGGTGAGCACGCGCCGTGACGTGGTGGGTCTCGATTCGGCCATCTTGCAGCACCCCGATGTCTGGCGCGCCTCCGGTCACGTGGACGGTTTCTCCGACCCCATGATCGACTGCCGCAAGTGCAAGGCCCGCTTCCGCGCGGACGACCTCGATGGCGCCACCTGCTCCATGCGCCACGACGCGCCCATCAACGACGACTGCCGGGCGCAGTTCACCGAGCCGCGCTCGTTCAACCTCATGTTCGAGACCCACGTGGGTCCGGTGGAGGGCGACGCCAGCGTGGCCTGGCTGCGGCCCGAGACGGCCCAGGGCATCTTCACCAACTTCCTGAACGTCATGACCACCGCGCGGCAGAAGCCGCCCTTCGGCATCGCCCAGGTGGGCAAGTCGTTCCGCAACGAGATCACGCCCGGCAACTTCATCTTCCGCACGCGCGAGTTCGAGCAGATGGAGATGGAGTACTTCGTGCCGCCCGACGACTGGGAGCAGTGGTACGCCTACTGGCGCGAGGCGCGCATGCAGTGGTACCTCGACCTGGGTGTGAGCGCCGAGAACCTGCGCTACCGCGATCACGAGGGCGACGAGCTGGCGCACTACGCCAAGGCCACCGCCGACATCGAATACAAGCTGCCCATCGGCTGGAAGGAGCTGGAGGGCGTGGCCTGTCGCTCCGACTTCGACCTCAAGCGACACTCCGAGAAGTCCGGTCGCACGCTCGAGTACTTCGACGGCCAGACCCGCGAGCGCTACGTGCCCTGGGTGATCGAGCCCGCCGCCGGCGTCGACCGCGCCATGCTGGTGTTCCTGGCCGACGCATACGACGAAGAGGAGGTCGACGGTGAGCTGCGCAAGGTGCTGCACCTGCACCCGCGCCTGGCGCCGATCAAGGTGGCCGTGCTGCCGCTGGTCAAGAAGGACGGCATGCCCGAGCTGGCCAAGCAGCTCGAGCAGCAGTTCCTGGGTCGCGGCATCGCCACCGAGTACGACCAGGCCGGCTCCATCGGCAAGCGCTACCGGCGGCACGACGAGATCGGCACGCCCTGGTGCGTCACCATCGACGGCCAGACGCGCGAGGACGGCACGGTCACCCTGCGTGAGCGCGACGCCATGACCCAGGAGCGCGTGCCGCTCGAGACGCTGCCGGCGTCGATCTCCGCGAGGCTCGCCGAGTGAGCGGCGGCTCCGACGACGGCTCCTCGGCCGGCCGCATCGTGGTGCGGGGTGTGCCCGTGGCCCCCGGCCTGGCCGTGGGCGCGGCGCTGTTCCACGATGAGGTGGACATCGACGTGCCCGTGCGCGCGCTCACCCCGGAGGACGTGCCCGGCGAGCTGCGGCGCCTGTCGAACGCCCTGCGCGTGGCCAAGCGCCAGCTCCAGGAGGTCGAGCAGTCCATCGGCAAGGAGGTCGGCCGCCGGGACGCGCGCATCTTCTCCGTGCAGCAGCTGCTGTTGGACGACCCGGCCTTGCGCAGGGATCTGCGCAAGACCATCGAGGAGCGCCTGCTCAACGCCGAGGTGGCCGTGCACGACGCCGTGGCCGCATGGAGCGAGCGCCTGGCCAACGTGCCGGCGGGCGACCCGGTGGCCGACCTGCGCGACGTGGGTCGGCGCCTGCTGCGGCAGCTCGCGGGCCAGGCCAAGCGCCGCCCGCCGCCGGCCTCCAAGTCGGGCGAGAAGCAGGTGCTGGTGACGCGCGAGCTGCTGCCCTCCGACACGGCCGCGCTCGACCGCAGCCAGCTGGCCGCCATCGTCACGGCCTCGGGCGGCGGCGCCAGCCACGCGGCCATCCTGGCCCGGGCCCTGGGCATCCCGGCCGTGACCGACGTGGACGTGGCCAACCTGCCCGCCCGCGGCGGCGCGTGGATCGTGGACGGCACGCGCGGCGAGGTGCTGCTCAACCCCTCGCCCGCCGACCTGGAGCGCGCGCGCGAGGCGGCGGCCGAGTTCGAGCGCCTGCGCGACGAGCTTGCGGTGCACACCCGCGGCTTCGCGCGCACCGCTGACGACGTGGCCATCGAGCTGCTGGTCAACGTCGAGAACTTCACCGGCCTGCCCGAGGAGCTGATCGACGACCTGAGCGGCGTGGGGCTCTACCGCACCGAGTTCCTGTTCATGGCCAGCTCCTCCTTCCCCACGGAGCAGCAGCAGTACGAGCACTACCGCCACGCGGCCGAGCGCCTGGGGCAGCGCGAGATCACCTTCCGCACCATCGACGTGGGCGGCGACAAACCGCTGCCCTACTTCAGGCTGCCCTCAAAGCCCAACCCGGTGCTGGGCTGGCGCGGCCTGCGTCTGTCGCTGCAGTGGCCGGACATGTTCTATACCCAGCTGCGCGCGCTGCTGCGGGCCTCGGCCCACGGGCGCGTGCGCATCCTGGTCCCCATGGTCACCATGGTGGAGGAGTTCCGCCGCGTGCGCGCCATCCTGACCGAGGTGCAGGGCGACCTGCGGCGCGAGGGGCTGCCCTTCGACGAGGCCGTCCCGCTGGGCGCCATGGTGGAGGTGCCGGCCATCGCGCTGGCGGCGCGCTCCCTGGCCAGCGAGGCGGACTTCCTCTCGGTGGGCACCAACGACCTGTCGCAATACGCCCTGGCCACCGACCGCAACAACGCCCGCGTGGCGGAGCTCTACCAACCCTTGCACCCCGGCGTGATCTCGCTGGTACGGCACGTCATCCGTGGCGCCGCCGAGGCCGGCACGCCCGTGAGCGTGTGCGGCGAGATGGCGGGCGAGCCCGACTCGGCCCTGCTGCTGCTGGGCTGCGGCCTGCGGTCCTTCTCCATGTCGCCGTACCTGCTGCCCGTGGTCCGGCGTCTGTTCGCCAACGTGACCCTGGCGCAGGCCGAGGCCGTGGCCGCCCAGGCGCTCGAGCTCTCCACCGTCGCGGAGATCCGGCAGCTGTTGCACCGCCTGGTGGTGGAGGTGGCGCCCGAGCTGGCCACGCTGTTGCCGGCCAGCCCCTCGTGAGACGGGTGCGCGGGGTCCGCGCCGCCCGGGCGCTCATGTTGGTCTGTGGTCTGGCGCTGTCGGGCGCTTGCGCTGGCTGCCCACCGGCCTGGGCCGACGCGCTGCAGGTCGAGCGGGACTTCACCTGGGCGGCGTCCTCCGCCGGGCCCGTGTTTGTGGAGGCCGATGGCACGCGTCTGGCGCTGACCCGTGCCGCCCGGCGCTTGGCCGATCACCTGGGCCTGGACGTGGAGCGGCGCCTCTCCGTGCTGCTGCTGGACGGCACGCTGTACGTGGAGGCGGTCGGCGCCGACGGAATCCACCACGAGTTGGATGGGCTGGAGCTGGTGGATCAGGTGCTCTGCGACGGCCGCGTGCACGTGCGCGTGCGGCTGGCCGCGGCGCCGCCACCCGAACCCGAGCCGGAGCCTGCGTCCGAGCCCGAGACGGCGCCGCCTCGATGAAGCCCGGCGCTCGCAGCATCCGCGGCTCGATGGGGACCTACACCTGGGTGGCGCTGGGGCTCACCGCGGCCCTGGCGCTGGCGCTCTGGCTGGGCCCCTGGGGCGGCCCTGCCCCCGTGCGCGTCACGCTGCGGGCAGGCGGCGCCTGGAGCGGCGCCACGCTGGACGACGGCCGCCGCTCCTGGGAGCTGCGGCCGGGCCGCGAGCTCTGGCTGCCGCCCGGCGCCTACCGCGTGCGGCTGTTTGGCAGCGACGGCCGCGAGCGCAGCCTGAGTCTCGAGCTGGGAGAGCGCGCCGGCGACCTGGGCCTGCTCGCGGAGCAGGCCCCTGAGCGGCCGCTCGGGTCGACGCTCTCGCCGCCTGCGGGGCCGGCCGCAGCATCCGACACCACGCCGTCCAGCGAGCAGCGGCTGGGGCTCAGCGGTTCTTCCGGGGGCGGGCGCTGAGGCGCAGGTCCAGGACGACCTCGGATTCGGAGCGCAGGCTCAGCGGCGCGCGCGCCTCCAGTGTCAGGGCCTCCGCCAGACTGGCGGGCGAGGCGCTGAGCTCGTACTCGCCCGCGGGCACGACCTCGAAGCGGTAGCTGCCGTCGCCGTCCGTCTGGGTGGCCAGATACACGCCCTCGCCCATGAGCCGCAGCTTGGCGCCGGCCCGTGGCTGCCCGTCCGGCCCGGTGAGCCGACCTCTGACCATGCCTCCGGGGGAGAGCTCGAGCGTGGGCAGCTCATACACGCCGCCCTCTTCGATCCGCACGTCCCGCAGGTGCGCCGGTGGCAGGCCCACGCTGCGCGCGCTCACCACCACGCGCCCGGCGGGAACATGCTCGATGCGGTAGCGGCCGTCCGCGTCGGTGCGGGTCCGCAGGCCTGACAGCGGCGCGGTGGGAAAGGCGTCCTCCAGCGGGGAGGCCGGGTCCCAGTCGCCCTCGCGCAGCTCGATGGAGACGCCGGGGCGCGCGGGGGAGACGCGTCCGCTGAGCGTGGCGCCCATGAGCAGCGTGATGGTCACGTCCGTGCCGTCGCTGCCCTGCTGGAGAAACACGCCCTGGCTGCGGGTGGCGCTGTAGCCGGGGGCCTCGACCACCAGCGAGTACGCGCCGGGACGCAGACCCAAGAGCTCGAAGCGCGGCTCGGGACCGTCGCTACCGAAGCGGCGGCGCGCGGGCAGGCCACCCAGCAAGCGCGCACCGGAGCGGCCGTCGGGCTTGACCGTGACGTGGAACTCCGGCACCTCCGCGCCGTGGGCCAGCAGCAGGCCGCGAATGGCCAGGGCCGCGTGCACGCGCACGGCCTGTTCTTCGGGACCCGTGTGCAGACCCAGGCTCAGGGCCAGGTACCACTCGGAGGACTCCACGCCCACGTCGTAGCGGCCCTCGGGCAGGTCCCGCAGGGCAAAGCGTCCCTGCTCGTCGCTGGTGCAGCTGGTGCTGAAGTGAGCGCTGCTGCCCGCCCGCCGCAGCAGGAAGCGCAGGCGCACGCCGGGCACGGGGGTGCCCATGGCGTCGGTGCTGAGGCCGCGCAGCTCGCTCTGGGCCCGGGGCAGCTCGAAGTCCACGGTCCAGATGGGCCCGGCGGCGCCCAGCACGAAGGCCTGCACGCTCTCCATGGTGGCGTGGCCCTCGGCCGAGGCACGCAGCGCGTACTGGCGCGGCGCGAGGTGCGGCAGCTCGTAGTGTCCGCTCTCGTCTGCGATGGCCGCGCCCAGCAAGGGGCCAGCTCCCACGCCCTCGCGCAGCTCGACCCGCGCGCCGGGCAGGGGCGCGCCCAGCTCATCGCTGACCTGGCCCGTGAGCGTGGTGCCGGCGCTCAGCATCAGGTCACCCAGCAGGCGCGTCTCGCCAGGGTCGAGCGGTCGCACGGGCACGCGGGTGGGGGCGGACGCCGCGTGGCTGGCCTCCACCGCCAAGGCGCGCCCGAGGGGCGGGTGGATCAGGCGAAAGCGGCCCTCGGAGTCCGCCTCGATGGAGCTGCCCGTGGGTTTGAACTGGGCCGCGAAGCCGGACGCGTCCGCCACCAGCAGCGAGATCGTCGCACCTGCGCGCGGCGTGCCGGCGCGATCCACCACGCGGCCCTCGATGACCGCGGGGGCCTGCCCGCCGGAGCGCAGCGGTTGGCCCCGGTCGGGCCGGGGCTCGGCCAGCTCGTCGGTCAGCTCGCGCCCGAGCAGCGGCGGCGGCAGGGCGTCGCTGCTCGCAGGGGCGCTCGCGCTGCCAGCCTGGACCGGACGGCCTCCGCCGACGTCGTCCGGCTCGGAGAGCAGGATCACGGCCAGGGCCAGCCCGATGGCGCACAGGCCAGCGAGAGCGAAGAGTGCGGTGCGGCTCACGGGCGCGAGTCTAACGGCGGACGGGACCGAAGCGGCCATACGGCTCTGAAGAGTCTGGATCGACCGCCGGGCCCTGTTGGCTGAAGCCCGCCGAGGTCGTCCGCTTGGGGGGGGCGTTCGTGCTGTCGCTGCCTGGTGTCAACCCCGGCGGCGCCGATGGCCGATGAGGACTCAGCGGCCGTTGGAGACTCACCCTGAGCAGCCCACTTGTGATCGCGATGTTCAGCGCCCTGTTGGGCCTGGGCTGCGTGGCGAGCGCCGGCGGCGCCTCCCTGGCCGCCGCGCCTGCCCCGGCCGTCCTGGTCCCACAGGTCATGGCCCCCACGCCCGCAGCGGTCACGCCCGCGTTGAGCGTCGTGCCTGCGTCGGTCCCAGCTGTCCTGCCGGCCGCCGTCGCTGCCGGGCCGCCGGCGCCGGACGAGCGCTCGCTGCGCGCGCTGGCGGGGCTGCAGCTCGAGCTGCTCGACGCGGCCTCGCGGGCGCTGACGGCGGGCGAAGCGGCGCGCGCGGTGGAGCTGCTCACGCTGGCCCTGGAGGCGGACGAGGGCAACCCCTCGGTCCGTTTCCTGCTGGGCGTGGCGCTCATGAGCCTGGGCCGGTTGGAGTCGGCCGAACAGCACCTGGCGCGAGCCGACGAGCTGCGCCCCGGTGACGTCTCGACGCTGAGCCTGCTGGCGCGCCTGGCCTTTGAGCGCGGCGCTCCGGACGTGGCGCGCGCCCTGCTTGAACGCGTGGTGCAGCTCGAGCCGGGCGAGCCGTCGGGCTGGGTCAACCTCGGCAGCGTCTGCCTGGATCAGCGCGAGCTGGACGCGGCGCTGTCCGCGTTGCAGACGGCGTTGGAGCTCGACCCGGACTGCGCCGGGGCGCACCGCGGCCTGGGGCGGCTGTTCGGCCTGGTGGCCGAGCCGGTGCTGGCTGAGCGGGCCTGGCGCACCTCGCTGGAGCTGGCGCCGGAGGACCCCCTGGCCTGGCTTTCGCTGGGTCACGCCCTGCGTGATCAAGGGCGTCTGGAGGGGGGCCTCGCGGCCTACCTCGAAGGCCTCGCGTTGCTGCCCGAGGATCCCTGGATGGCCGCCAACGTGGGCTCCGTGCTGCTGGCCCTGGGGCGTCCGCAGGAGGCCCGCGGTCCGCTCATGCAGGCCGTGGCTGGGCTCGAGCGGGAGCCGCTGGAGCTGGCCCTGGTGCTGGTGGATCTGGGCCGCTGCCTCGAGTCCTCGGGCGACCTGTCGGGCGCTGAGCAGTGCTATGCAGACGCTGGGCGGGCCGACCCGTCGCTGGCTGAGGCCCCCGTGGCCCTGGGCAGCCTGCTGCTCAACCGTGCTCAACCCTGGCGCGCCCGCGGCGTGCTGCGACGGGCGTCACGGCTGCAGGACCTGCCGGCTGAGCTCGCGCTGGAGCTGGCGCGCCTGGATGCACGCGCCGACGAACGCGCCGCGAGCCCGAGCTGGCCGCCCGCGGCCATCGACCGCGACTGAGCACGGGCGGGCTGACCGCGACGGGCGGACCGACGGTGCAGGACGTGACGGAACCAGCGGCCGCGCGGCGCTATGATCCGCGCCATGATGTTCGGACGCGTGCTTCAACTCGCCGCCTTGCTGTGGGTGACCTGGGTCATGGTCAGCAGCTACGTCGAAGAACCCTCCATGCTGTTCCAGTTCGGCGGCCTGGCCCTGGGCGGTCTGGTGTTCTGGATCGGCTGGCTCATGGGCGGCGGCCGCGACGCCTGAGTGCAGCGCTGTCCGGCGTGGGCGGTGCGCCGAGCGAAGCCGATGTCGGACCCGCGCTGTGCTGGACCCGCGCGGTACCGGGTGTGCGCTCAGCCCTGGCGCGCGGCGGCCATGAGCGCGCGGCGGTAGGTGCTCAGCACATCATCACGCCGCAGCGAGCCCACGGGCCGGCCCTCGGCCAGCACGGGGATCTCGTGCAGCGGGTGCTGGTCAAACGTGTGCAGCGCCTCCAGCAGCGTGTCGTTTGGCGCCAGGGTGGTGACCTCGCGCGCGCAGTCGCGGGCCAGCAGCAGCTGGTCGAGGCCCTCGTCGCGCAGGAACTCGCGCACGTCGCTGAACGACACGGCCCCCGTGACGCGCCCGTGAGCGTCCACCACCGGCAGGTCGTGTTGTTCGCTCAGCATGAGCCTGCGCACGATGCGGTCGAAGGTGGTGGCCTCGGGGATGGTCTCGGGCTTGGGCCCCATGGCGTCGGCCACGCGCAGGTGCTTGAGCAGCGCCGTGTCCTCCCGGTCACGTAGCACGATGCCGCGGCGGGACAGTCCCAGGCTGTAGATCGAGTCGGGCATGAGCTTCTGCGCCACCACCGTGGCCAGCACCGACACGGTCATGAGCGGCAGGATGATCAGGTAGTTGTCGCTCATCTCGAACATGAGCAGGATGGCCGTCATGGGCGCGTGGGCCGTGCCCGCCAGCAGCGCGGCCATGCCGGCCAGGGCGTAGGCCCCCGAGGGGCCGATGGCGTCCGGGAAGACGCTGTGCATGGCCAGCCCGTAGGCCCCGCCGAGCATGGCGCCTACATACAGGCTGGGGGCAAACACGCCGCCCGAGCCGCCGCCCGCCAGGGTCAGCACGGTGGCCGCCGTCTTGGCCAGGCCCAGCAGCAGCAGTGCCCCGAGGCCAAAGCGCGCGCCGTTGTCCACCAGCACCTCGGTCATCATGTGGTGACCCTCGCCCAGCACCGCGGGCAGGCCCATGCCGATGGCGGCCACGATCAGCCCGGCCAGCAGCGCCTTGAGCCAGGGCGAGACGCTCCAGCGGTGACTGCGATCCTCGACGGCGTAGAGCAGGCGCACGAAGGCCACGCTCACCAGTCCGAAGATCAGGCCCATCAGCGCGTAGCTGACCAGCTCCCACAGCGACGTGATGGTCAGGCCCTGCTTGAGCGCCTCGGGGATGGCGAAGGCCGACTCGGTGCCCAGCAGCCGGCGCGCGGTGACGGCGCCGGCCACTGACGCGATCAGCACCGGCGCGAAGGCGCTCACGTTGTAGGCGCCCAGCACGATCTCCAGCGCGAACAGCACGCCGCCGATGGGCGCGTTGAACACGGCCGCGATGCCGGCGGCCGTACCGCAGCCCACCAGCGTGCGCATGTGCCGACCGCGCAGCCCGAGCCAGCGCGAGCAGACCGAGCCGAAGGCCGCGCCCACCTGCACGATGGGGCCCTCCTTGCCCACCGCGCCGCCGGTGCCGATGTTGAGCGCCGAGGCCAGCAGCTTGATGACCCCCACCCGGCCGCGCATGAGACCGTTCTTCTGAGCGATCGAGGCCATGACCTCGGGCACGCCGTGGCCGCTGGCCTCCGGCGCGAACCAGCGCGTGAGCGCGACCACGCCCAGCATGCCGGCGGGCACCACCAGCAGCGGCCACCAGGCCGGCAAGCTCGAGACGGCGTGCGAGCCCAGGGCGTCGGTGGGCACCACGTCGTCCACGGACAGCGTAGCCGTCCAGGTGAGCGAGTTGACCGCGCGCACCAGCAGCACCAGGGCCACCGCCGCCAGGCCCGAGACGACGCCCACCCCGGCTCCGATCACCACCAGCGCGAAGCGCTCCCCGCCCAGCAGGTCGCCGCAGCGCTCCAGCAGCAGCAGCACGTGACGGCGGGTCTGGTGGGCGAGGCGAGGCATGCTGCGCCCGATCATGAACCGGGCGGCGCGCTGGGCATAGCGGGGCGTGGCAGAAGTCCTGGATGCCCGGGCCGAGGCCGGGTCGTGGCCCGCGCCGGCCCACCACAGCGAGGGGGCGCACGCGCCGGGTACCAGGGCCCGCCCTGCGCCCTCTCGCGCGTCAGGCCCGCGGGTGGGCCGACGCGTAGACCCGCTTGAGCCGGCCGATGGAGACGTGGGTGTAGATCTGGGTGGTGCCCAGGCGCTCGTGCCCCAGCAGCTCCTGCACCACGCGCAGGTCCGCGCCGGCGTCCAGCATGTGCGTGGCGAACGAATGCCGCAGGGTGTGCGGATGCACCAGACCCTCCAGCCCGGCCTGAGCGGCTCGCCGGGTCACCACCAGGTGCATGCCGCGCGTGCTGAGTCGCCCGGCGTCGCGGAAGTTGAGGAACAGGGCGGGCTCGCCCTGACGTTTGCGACGGGCCACGAAGGCCGCGCGCGTGTCGAGCCAAGCCTCCAGCGCCTCGCCGGCCTGTCGGCCCACCCAGCACATTCGCTGCTTGGCCCCCTTGCCCAGCACCCGCGCCGAGCCGGCGCTCAGGTCGAGGTCAGGCAGGTCGAGTCCGCTGCACTCGGCCACGCGCATTCCGCTGGAGTAGAGCAGCTCCAGCAGGGCGCGGTCGCGGTGATCGGCGGGTTGCTCGCCGCCGGCGCTGGCCAGCAGCGTCTCAACCTGGGAGAGGTCCAGGGCCTGGGGCAGGCTGCGCCCGCGGCGCGGCGAGCGCAGAGCCGCGGCGGGGGACGACTCCATGCGCCCGACCCGCACCAGCCAGGCGAAGAAGCCGCGCAGGGCGGCCTGGCGCCGGGCCAGGCTGGGGCGCCCGGGGGCACCCTCGGCCAGGAACTCCCGCAGCAGCAGCGTGTCGATGTCCTGGGGGCGCTGCACGCCCTGCAGCGCGGCGAAGCCCATCAGCGCCGTGAGGTCGCCGCCGTAGGCTCGTAGCGTGTGCGGGCTGAGCCGGCGGGCGTCGGTCAGCTCCGCCAGATACTCCTCGAGCAGCTCCATGGCTCCACCCTGGCGAGCGGCGGGCATGGGGACAAGGGCCGGGCGACATAAGATGCGCCCATGACCGGACTCGTGCTGCTGGAGCTCCCCTCCGGACCGCCGTTGGTGGACCTGGCGGCGGCCTTGCCCGCCGAGCGCTTCCCGGTGCTGTTCGATGGCGGCCCGGACCCCTCGCCCCTGGCGCGCTGGGATCTGCTGAGCTTCGACCCCGTGGCGACCTTGCTGCTGCGCGGGAGCGATACGCCGCTGGACGACCCGCGAGAGCGGGCTCTGGGTCAGGTGGAGTCCCTGCTGGCCCGGGTCTTCGGCCCGCCCGAGGGGCGCGGCGAGTCGCCGGACGCCGAGGGCGGTCTGCCGCCCTTTGCCGGCGGAGTGAGCCTGGCCCTGGCCTACGACCTGGGACGCGAGACGGAGCGCCTGCCCTGCCTGCGCCCGCGCGACGCCGATTTGCCGGACCTGGTGGCGGCCGCCCAGCCCTGGGTGCTGGCCCAGGAGCGCAGCAGTGGTCGGCGGCTGGTGCTGGGTCGCGGCACGCTCGACGAGGCCCGCGCATTCCGGCAGGCGGTGCGCGACCTGGAGCGGCGGGCCACGCGGGCGCCCGCGCGTCTCTCGCGGCCATCCGGCGTGCGCAGCAGCTTCGACCGCCCGGCCTACGAGCGCGCCGTCGAGGCCGTGCGCCAGCAGGTGCTGGAGGGAGAGGTCTACCAGGTCAACCTGGCCCAGCGCTTCGAGCTGGACTGGGACGGCGCCCCGGCCGACCTGGCCCGGGTCCTGCGCCGCAGCAGCCCGGCGCCCTTCGGCGGCTTCATGGCCTGGCCCGGCGCTGCGCTGGTGTCCAGTTCGCCCGAGCTGTTCCTGCGTCGACGTGGCGAGCAGGTGCAGTCGCGCCCGATCAAGGGCACGCGCCCGCGCGGTGTCGACGCGGTCGACGACGCGCGCCTGCGCGCCGAGCTGCTGTCGTCGCCCAAGGAGCTGGCCGAGCTCTCCATGATCGTCGACCTGGTGCGGAACGACCTGGGGCGCAGCGCGTCCCTGGGCAGCGTGGCCGTGGAGCAGCCCTTCGGCACGGACGCCTGGTCCACGGTCTTCCACCGCGTGGCTACGGTGACGGCCCGGGTGCCGCGCGAACTGCCGACCACCACGCTGGTGGAGCGCGCCTTCCCGCCCGCGTCGGTGACGGGCACGCCCAAGCTCTCGGCCCTGGCGCTGATCGAGCGGCTGGAGCCCGTGCGTCGGCATCTGTACACCGGCGCGATGGGCTGGATCGACGCCTCGGGAGATTGCGACCTGGCGGTGGCCATCCGCGTGGCCAGCGTGCTGCCGGGCAGGGTCTTGCTGCCGGTGGGCGGCGGCATCACCCTGTTGTCCGACCCCGCCGACGAGTATGAGGAGACCTTGGACAAGGCGGCCGGCGCCTTCGCCGCGTGGGGCTTGGAGAGGTTCTGAGATGCAGCATGTCTGGGTCGATGGCGAGCTGGTGGGCGCCGAGCAGGCCACGGTGTCGGTCTTCGATCGCACGCTGCTGTACGGCCTCGGCGCCTTCGAGACCTTCCGCCTGTGGGGTGGCGTGCCCTTCCTGTTGGAGCGGCACCTGGCGCGGCTGGGTCGCTCGCTGGCCACGCTCAAGCTGCCGCAGCCCGAAGCGCTCGCGGGCCTGGCCGATGGCGTGCCTGCGCTGTCGCTGGCCTGCGCGGCCCCCGACGCCGTGTGCCGCATCACGGTCACGGCCGGCGGCGCGCCGGGGGCGAGCTCCAGCGACACAGCGGCGCCGATGCGCGTGCTGGCCATGCTGCGTTCGACGCCGGCGCCCTCGGCCGGCCAAGCGGTCGAGGTCGGCGTGGCGCCCGCCAGCATGGACGCCAGCTCGCCCGTGGCCGGGGTCAAGTCCACCAGCTACCTCGCGCACTACCTGCTGCGCGAGCGCGCCGAGGCCGCGGGCCGCCTGGACGATCTGCTGCTCGACGCCCAAGGCCGGGTGGGGGAGGCCACCGTCTCGACGGTCTTTGCGGTGCTGCACGGCCAGCTGCTGACCTCGCCGCTGTCGTCCGGCGTGCTGGAGGGCGTGACCCGAGGCGAGATCCTGCGCCTGGCCGGCGAGCTGGGCATCGAGACCGAGCAGCGCTCCTTGACCCTGGATGAGCTGCGCGGCGCCGACGAGTGCTTTCTGACGGGCGCCGCCAAGGGCCTGGTGTGCGTGGATCGGCTGGCCGGTGAGGACCTGCCCGTCGCGCGCCCGCTGAGCGCGGCCCTGGCTTCGGCCCTGGCTGACCGCATCGCGGCCCACTGCGGCGTGGAGCGGACCCGGGTCGGCTTCTGAGTGACGTATGCTGGGGGCGCTCTCGCGGGCGCGTTGCAGCCCTGCCGTGGCCGTCCTAACATGCTCGCTCCCCTCTCGTTCAGCGGAGCGTGGCCATGCGCCCGACCGTCTTGCGCGCCGTCGCCCGTCTCGTGTTGTGTCTCTGCTGCCTGCCGGCGCTTGTCGCCGCAGCCCAGGCGGGCCCCGAGGACCTGGCCGCCGACGCCCTGGACGCCCTGAAGCAGGGCCTCAAGAGCTACGAGATGGCGAGCGTCGAGCAGGCCCTGCTGGACCTCGACACGGTCTACGACAAGGTCTCGGCCAAGACGGTCAAGGAGATCGGCAAGGCGGTCACCAAGGTGTTCAAGACCAAGCCGCGCCCGGCCCGCGAGCAGCTCGAGGACACGCGGGAGGAGTTGATCGACAGCTACCACCTGGCCATCGGGCTGGTGTTCGAGCGTCCCGAAGGCGCCGCGTTGTTGAGCGCGGCGCTCAAGCAGAGGCACCTGGACGACTGGCCTGAGATGCGCGCCAGCCTGATCGAGGGGCTGGGCTATCGCCGCGACCCGGGGCTGCTGAAGACCTTCTCCAAGCTGTTGGACGAGGAGTCCCCGCTGGTGGCCAACGCCGCGGCGGGCGCTCTGGCGCAGCTCGCCGAGGAGCCCATCGCTGTGCGCCGCTCGGCCGCCCGCGCGGTGCTCGATGCCTGGACCGAGGCGGCCGAGCTGGCGCAGCGCGAGCAGTCTCGCAAGAAGAAGACCACCGCCGCGCGCGAGCGGCTCGACTCCATCGAGGGCCCCTTTGAGCTGTGCTTGCGCAAGCTCACGCGTCAGCGCCACGATGGGCCCGAGGCCTGGGCGCTGTGGTTCAAGCAGCAGGGAGGCAAGGGCAATTGGTGAAGCTCGGCGAGCTGCTGCGCACGCGCCTGATCGAGCCCATCACCAGCGCGCAGGGCACGCCGGAGTCCATCGCCCGCGGCGGGGCCCTCGGCATGTGGGTGGCGCTTACGCCCACCGTGGGTATCCAGATGCCGCTGGTGCTGGTGCTGTCGGTGCCCCTGGCCGCCAACGTGCCCGTGGGCCTGGCCATGTGCTGGATCACGAACCCGGTCACGCTGGTCTTCTTCTACTTTGCCTTCTACTGGCTGGGCGCGCTCATGCTGGGCCGCTCGCCCGAGGGCTTCGGCGCGGTTGCGGGTAACCTGCGCGAGGCCTTCGGCGACGGCGGCTCCATGGCCGACGCCTTGGCCGTGCTGGGCGGCGAGCTCATGTGGCCCATGCTGGTGGGCTCCGTGGTGGTGGCGTCGGCCTGCGCTTTCCCCACCTATCACCTGTTGCTGTGGATCTTCCGGCGACGCGTGACCAGCCAGGAAGAAGCCAGCGCGGGCCCGAGTGTCCAAGCGGATGCAGCGCCCCCGCCCTCACCACCAGGTGCCCCATGACGCGACCAGGCCAGCGCACGACCCGACGCTCTCCGGCTGACGCCTTGGCCGTCGCGCCGATCGCAGCCCGCGCCGCGGCGCATCCCGGGTGCCGCCGCGGACACCCGCCTGCCCTGTGCGGGCGCGTGCAGCTTGGGCTGCTGCTGGGCGTGGCCGTGGCGGCCTTCGGTGGCGGCTACTTGTGGGGGCAGGCCTCGGCCTCTGGGCAGGGGGCGTCGGGTGACGTGATGGCCGCGAGCGCCGGTGCCGATGCAGCTCCCGTGGCTGACGTCGACGCTGAGGCCGCCGCCAAGGCCGCCGCCCGGGAGCGGGCACTGACCCTGTTGGTGGCGGGCCCCGATGAGCTGCGCCGCCTGCGTCAGCAGCTGATCAAGAAGGAGCAGCGCATCGAGGCCCTGACCGAAGCGGTGGGCAACATGCAGCAAGCTGTCGGTCGGGACGAGCGTGGCTACGCGCGGGTGAGTCGCACGTCCGAGCGTGAGATCAACGCCTCGCTGCGCGACCTCAACCGGGCTTTGGTTCTGGGCGGCGCCCCGGACGTCGCGGTGCTTGAGGTGGGCAGCTTCCTCGACGGGCGTGCCTACGAGCTGCTGGTGTCCTGTCCGCCCGAACCGGGCCTGGCCGCCCAGGTGGGCGCCTGGACCAGCGCGCGCCTGCTGGTCGCCGACGGACTGGCTCGGCTGGAGCTGGAGCGCCCCTCAGCGGATGACGAGGGCGTCCCCGAGATCTTCGAGATCCTCTTGCCCAACGCCGACGAGGAGCTCTTCGCGTCGGCGGGGTTGAGCCTTCCCGACAGCGAGGTCCTGGTGGCCCAGGCCAGCTCCGCCCTGCGGGCCCTGCTGAGCGAGCAGCCCTTCGACCTGGTGAGCGTGGGCGGCGTGCGCGATCAGGAGCTGCTGGACGTCGAGCTGCTCGAGTTCGAGGGCGGAGTCCTGCGCCGGCGCATGCGCGCGGGGCGAGTGTCCGTGCTCGCGGCCGGGCCGACGCTGCTGCTGCAGGACGGCGAGGTCACCGTCGACGGCGAGACGCGCGGGTTCTACCGTGGTGCGCTGCGCCTGCCTCTGCCGGGCGCCAGCTACAGCGACTGGCTTGAGATGCTGCTCGAATGACCAACACGGGTTCCGCCATCGACACCGATCTCTCCCGCTTTCTCGACCAGGTCTCCGGCCGCGTGAGCGCAGCCCTCAGCGCCTGGCTGCCCGACCCTGCGGGGGACGAGCTGGCTCAGGCCATGGCTCACATCGTGTTCTCTGGTGGCAAGCGCCTGCGGCCGGCACTGGTGGAGCTGGGCTGCCTGCACGTCGGGGGACGCCCTGAGCAGGCCCTGGCGCCCGCCGTGGCCGTGGAGCTGATCCACGCCTACTCGCTGGTGCACGACGACCTGCCCTGCATGGACGACGCCGAACTGCGCCGGGGCAAGCCCTGCGTGCACGTGCTCTGGGGCGAGGCCATGGGGGTGCTGGCCGGTGACGCTCTGCTGACCCTTGCCTTCGAGGTGCTGGGCCGACACGCCCTGCCCGGAGCGCCCGTGGCCGACATGCTGGTGACCTTGGGCGCGGCCGCCGGCCAAGCCGGCATGGTGGGCGGCCAGGTGGACGACCTGGCCGCGGAGGGCGGTCCCGTGGACACCGAGCAGGTGCGCCGGATCCACCTGGGCAAGACCGCGGCTCTGATCTCGGGCTCCCTGCGCGTGGGCGCCCAGGCCGGTGGGGGCACGGATCAGCAGGTGGCCACTCTGGAGCAGGCAGGCACCGATCTGGGGCTGGCGTTCCAGATCACGGATGACCTGCTCGACGTGGAGGGCGACGCCGCGCTGCTGGGCAAGGCGGCGGGCGCCGATGCCCAGGCCGACAAGGCCACCTGGCCCGCGGCCGTGGGTGCTGAGCAGGCGCGCGCCGACGCGACCGCGCTGGTGCGCCGCGCCCAGGACGCCGTGCGCGGCGGGCCGCAGGAGGCGTTGCTGGTGGCACTGGGGCAGCACATCCTGGCGCGCTCCCACTGAGATCGCGTCGGATTGCCCGCCCGGGCGATGCCCGCTGGGCTCAGCCTGCTATCCTGGCGCCCTCCGTTCCCTGGTCTGAGTGAAGCGCTCCCGTCGTTCCCGGCCGGATCGCCCCGCTGTTCATGAGCTTGTTCGACTCCATCCACGATCCGGCCGATCTGCGCCGACTGCCCGTCGAGGACCTGCCTGCGCTGGCAGAGGAGATGCGCGTCTCGCTGATTGAGACGGTCAGCAAGACGGGCGGGCACCTGGGCTCCGGCCTGGGCGTGCTCGAGCTGACGCTGGCGTTGCACCACGTCTTCGACCTCAAGCACGACCGTCTGGTCTTGGACGTCGGCCATCAGTGCTACCCGCACAAGATGCTCACCGGTCGCAAGCAGCGCATGGACACCATGCGTATGGACGAGGGCCTGTGCGGCTTCCCGCACCCGGACGAGAGCCCCTACGACATGTTCCACACGGGGCATGCGGGCACGTCCATCTCCTTGGCGCTGGGGCTGGCGGTGGCTGACAAGCTGGCCGGCAACGACCGCCGCACGGTGGCGGTGGTGGGGGACGCCAGCTACGGCGCCGGCGTGGCCTTCGAGGCCATGAACGCGGCGGCTGACCTGGGCGCCAATCTGCTGGTGATCCTGAACGACAACGAGATGTCCATCAGCCCCACCGTGGGGGCCATGTCGCGCTACTTCACGCGCGTGCGTACCGGCCCGCTGTTCACGGGCGCCAAGCGCGAGCTGCAGGAACTCATCCGGCACATCCCGTTCATCGGTGAGCGCGTCGACCGCACCATCGAGGAGTCGCTGACCGTGCTGAGGGCCACGATCGTGCCCGGGCACGTGTTCGAGGAGTTCGGCTTTGAGTACTTCGGCCCCATGGACGGCCACGACATCCCGCGCTTGGTGCACACGCTGCACGATCTGTCCGAGCGCGGCGGTCTCAACTTCCTGCACCTGCTGACCCACAAGGGAGCGGGCGACGCCCGCGCTGCCGACGACCCGCAGCGGCTGCACGGCATGAAGCCCGCCAAGCCCACCGATGGCGGGGCTGAGCCGCCCGTCGGCGCCGCGCCACCCAAGCGTCCGCCTTACACCCAGGTCTTTGCGTCCACGCTGGCAGAGATCGCCGAGCGCGATGAGCAGGTGGTCGGCATCACCGCCGCCATGCCCGACGGCACCGGCCTCGGAGCGCTCATGGCGCGCTGGCCCGAGCGCTTCTTCGACGTGGGCATCTGCGAGCAGCACGCCCTGGGCCTGGCAGGGGGGCTGGCCAAGGCCGGGCGCAAGCCGGTGGCCGCCATCTACTCCACCTTCTTGCAGCGCGCCTTCGACATGGTTTTCCAGGAGCTGTGCATCCAGGACGCCAACTGCGTGCTGGCCATGGATCGCGCCGGGCTGGTGGACGACGGCTGCACGCACCACGGGCTGTTCGACATCGCCTACCTGCGCACCTTGCCGCGCATGACCCTGATGGCGCCGGCCGACGGCGACGAGCTGAAGGCCATGCTGGAGGCGGCGGTCGACATGCCGGGCGTGGTGGCCCTGCGCTACCCGCGCGACGAGGCGCCCGCGGCCCGCGCGCCGCTGCAGCCCATCGAGCGCGGCCGCGCGCAGGTGCTACGCGAGGGCGACGATCTGACCCTGGTGGCCTACGGCACCATGGTGCACCTGGCCGAGGACACCGCTGCGCTGCTGGCGGCCGAGGGCATCAACGCCACGGTGATCAACGCGCGCTTCGCCAAGCCCATCGACGTCGAGACCATCGGCGCGTGCCTGGAGGGTGTGCGCCTGTGTGTGACGCTCGAGGAGCACGCTGTGGCGGGTGGCTTCGGATCGGCCGTGGTGGAGGCGCTGCTGGCCGAGGGCGTGGCGCTGCCGCCCATGCTCCAGATCGGCGTGCCGGACCGCTTCGTGGAGCACGGCACCCGCCGCGGGCTGCTGGAGAAGCTGGGTTTCACGCCCCGGGCCCTGGCACAGCGCATCGTCCAGGCCGTCGAGTCCGGCGTGGCCGTGAACTGACGGCGCTCCAGCCCGCTCTCGGCTGGCCGCCTGTGCTTGCCCTGTGGGGCCCTGAGCTGCGCCGGCCGAGGCCCTGCGCCGGCCGCCCGCCGCTCCTTGGGCACGCTCGGGTGCGCGAGCTTCTACGGGTCTCTGCGTGTCTCGGCGCGTTGAGTGTCAGGGCCTCCCTGGCCCGGTATACTCGCCCCCGTGGTGTCAGGGGTCGTGCATTCGGGTCGTCATCAGACGGCCCGCTGACCGGCCCGGTCCACCGGCCATTGGGTGGCGACCTCCCCCGACAGGTCCCCCAGCCCGCTCCGAGCCCGACTTCGATCATGCCCACCCTCCGATCTCTGCTGTTGCTCGCGTTGGCCCTGTGCACCTGGGCTGACACCACCACTGGTCAGGTACCCGGAGAGACGCCGCAGCTGCGGCTGACTGACGGCCTCGACAACACCGAGCCTCCGGGCGCCGGCCCTTGGAACAACAGCCACTCGTTCGAGGCGCCCGCCGGGCTGGTGTTCCAGGCTCAGCTGAACTACCTCGCCACGGTGCCGCCCAACGACGCGGTGCCCTGGGGCCTGTTCGTGTCGCTCCAGCAGACGAACCTGCCCACGGGCCAGTTTCCTCCGCCGCTGTTCACGCAGCCACCGTTCCTCTTCGTGGGGCCCTACCCGCCCCTGCTGGATGTGGCGGGCGCGGGCAGCCACACCTTCGTGATCCCGCCGGGGCTGTACGACGGCACGCTGTACGTGCAGGCGGTGGTGCTGGATGGCAGCGCGGGTCCGGGGGCGTCGCTCAAGCTCAGCAACGGGCTGCGGGTCGACGTGGTGCCGCCGCCGTTCCATGTCAGCTTCGGTTTTGCGCGCGAGGTGCCCGCCCTGACCGAGAGCACCTTCATCGAGGGCGTCGGCTCGCGGGACTTTGACGGCGACACGTTGAACACGTTCCGGCCCTTCGGGAACGTTGATCCGCCGGCCTCCGACGTGGACGCGGGCAGTGGCCTGCCGGCGCTGATGGAGTTCTTGCCCATCGCGCCGAACCAGCCCGACGCACCCAGCAGCGCGCTGGGTCGCCCGGTGACCAAGGTGAGCGTCGCCGTGGGCCCGACGCCCAATGAGATCTTCGTGCAGGACACCTCGCACTTTCCGTCCGAGGGCACGCTGCTGATCGGCTTCAACCAGAAGGTGCCCTGGGCCAACAAGACGGGCGGCGGCAAGACGCCCGCGGCCGAGGTGGCGTACTATCGCGGCAAGACCACGACCTCCTTCAAGAACGTCTCGCGCAAGCGGGTGGGCTCGGCCGGCTCGAGCACCTACCAGCACCTGGTGGGGGAGTTCGTTGTGGGTGATTACTCGCTGACCACGACGCCCGCCGCCCTGTCGCGCGGCCGCGTGAGCCTGGACGCGCGCAACCAGAAGCTGCCCCACATCGTGCTGCCCGACACGGACAGCGGAGAGCAGCTCGATCTGTACCGCTATCGCGACACGGACTCGCTGATGGAGGGCTTCGCGGTGTACGACCGTGTGAACCTCTCCTGGCGCGTGCTGCCCGACACGCAGCTCGACGCCTCGTCGGGTGACACCGCCTGGGACGGCATGCTGACGATCTCCCCCGACGGCCTGTGGTTTCTGGCCATTCAGCGCGTCAACACCGGCGGGTTCTTCCCGTTCGACGCCGACAAGCTGTGGGCCATCCGGCTGGACGGGCAGACCTGGCCCGCCAGCGGCAAGGCGTCCTGGGAGCTCCCGTTCGAGACCGACCCGGACCCGGATCCGGTGATGAACGACACGACCTTTGCGCGCTCGCGCCGCATCTCGGCCCCGTCCATCGCCATCGCGGGCTCGGGACCCCACGACTGGGTGGCCTACGTGGGGCTGTCCAACAAGTGGGAGCAGTCCGCTACGGGCAGCGGAAGTGAGGTATTGAACGGCGTCCGGGTCGGCATCGAGGCGGCGTACGTGCGCGACTCGTTGCTCGTGCGTGACTACATCGAGGTGCCGATCATCACGCCGGGCTCCGGGCACGCGCTCTGGGTGGGCCCGCGTCCGCGCATCTCGGACGACTTCCCGGACGTGGGCGCCGGTGACCCGCTGCAGCACTTCGACCCGCTCCCGCTGGTGACACCCGATCACTCCCGGATCGTGCTGGCGGGCGGCTTCACGGAGGATGATGAGGACCTGTACGTGCTGCGCTCGATCTCCATCGACGACACGACGGGCGAGCCGCTGCGCACGCTCCAGAACCTGACCGGGCACGGGGCCAGCTCCGCCGCCGCCGCCGGGCGGACCCGCATCCGCGAGTTCGAGCTGGGCGGCGCCGGACTGGGACCCAAGGCCGCCTTCTCGCCCTCCGGCGACTGGATCGCCTACGTCGTGAAGGACAAGTCGGCTTCCAGTGACTTCCGCGACTGGCTGCAGATCGCTCGGACCAACGGCTCCAGCTTCGCCACCACGGCGCCGCTCTGGGCCAATGACGAGGACGACTTCCGCTACGGGGGGCCGCTGGAGAAGGACCGCCAGATCAACTCGGTCTACTGGCTGGACGAGGACCGGGTGGTATTCGTCATGGGGGTGGGCTACTACGGCGACCCCTTCGGCATGCTGGTCGCGAGCCACGCGCCTGCGTGCGATGTGTTCCTCTACAACCGCCTCACGGACGAGCTGGTCAACCTCACCAACACAGGCGGCGGCCTCACGGACTTCGACACGCTGGGCACCATCGTGCCTGCGGGTAGCTTCCGCTCGGCCGACGGGCGCTACGTGTTCTACCTGCGCGACGGTGAGATCTCCCAGGGCACGACGGTCATGCCTCCGGGCACCCAGGTCATGAACATCCTGGCGGTGGACGCCGTGACCGAGTTCGCCTTCGACGTGAGCGGCGACGAGCTGGGCGCCCTGAGCCCGCTGCGCAACATCGACATCCCGGAGACGGACGCATTCACGCCGGTGGAGGCCGTGGCCGCGCTGAGCATGATCGAGGGTGCGGGTATCCAAGGAGGCACCTACTGGTTCACGGCCCTGGAGGCCAACTCCGCCGCCGACGCGGACGAGCTGTTCTTCTTTGATGGGGGCGCGCCGTTCCTGGGGCTGCAGCTCACGGAGTTCTCGCCCCTCGGCAGCCGTATCTCCAGCGTGGTGCCGGACCCCTTCGCCACCCGCGCGGCCTTCGCGCAGACGGCGGACAGTGACCCCGCGGGCAACACGCAGCACCCCTTCGTGGTGGACTACACCAGTTTTCTGACCAAGCGCGACCTGGTGCCGACGATGGTGGTGGACGGCGAGCCGATCGGGCGCGTGATGGATGGCAGCTTCCACTTCATCCCGCCCGGCAACGGGGTGACGGACGCGCTCGTCTTCAGCATGGGCGACACCAGCGATCCGCTCACAGGTCTGGCGCGCAACACGCTGCCGGTGTACCTGAGCCTGGCCAACCTCACGGAGGTGCTGCTGGAGCCTATACCGCTGCTGATCGCGCTGATCGACAACGACGACATCGGCTCCAACTACCGCTTCTACATCCTCAGCGCCGGCCCGTCCGCGGCTCCGTGAGGAGCTACTCGCCCGCTGGCGCCGCCGGACGTGAGGTGCTCGTGCTGGCGCCGCACCCCGACGACGAGGTGGTGGGTTGCGGCGGGACCGCGCACCTGTTGGCCCAGGCCGGCGCGCGCGTCGCCGTGGTGGTCATGGCGCGCGGGGACGGAGGCATCGACCCCAGCGGCGCTGCGGTGGACGTGAGCCGCCGGCGCGAGGAGTCCCGGGCCTGCTGTCAGGCGCTGGGCCTGGAGGCGCCCCTCTTCCTGGGCCTGCGCTCTGACGTCATCCGCGCAGATCCCGTGGCGGCAGGGGCGGCCCTGGCCCGGGCGCTGGGAGCACGTCGCGCTGATGAGCTGCTGGTGCCCAGCCCGCTGGAACGCCACGCCACCCACCGCGCCTGTCTGCTGGGCGCCCTGAGCTCGGGCGTAGGCAGGGCCGGCGCGCGCTGGTGGGGCTGGGGTGCCTGGGACGCGCTGCCCGCCTGGGATGACGTCTGGGAGGTCGACGTGGCCGCGGCGCGCGTGGCCAAGACCCACGGCATCCGGGCCCACGTGAGCCAGGATCGGCCCCGCGGCCTGGCCGCCGCCAGCTTGGCGCGGGACGCCAGCCAGGCGGCCTTCTCGCGCCTCAGCGGCCCTGAGCCGCGCCGCGCCGTGGAGCGCCTGATGGACCTCTCGGCCCTGGCCCGCAGAACGGAGGGCCTGACGGAACTGGCGGCCCTGACACGCGCGGTGGCGGGTTGGACGGCCGAGCGCTCGGCGGCCTGGGCCCGCCAGCTCTGGGCCGATCGCGAAGCCGCGGCGCCGGCTGCGGGCAAGACGTCGGGCTCGTCTCCGGCCTGAGCTGAGCGCTGGCGCTCGCGCGACGCAACGGCGTCAGGCGGCGCTGCCGCTGCCCGCGTCGCCGTCACCGCGCCTGCCCTTGAGCAGCAGCAGCACCAGCACGATCAGCGTGCCGGTGAGCACCGGGGGCGAGGTCAGGGCCGACATGACCGAGCCGTCCGTGCCGGCCAGCTGGTAGCCGTCGCCGGTGAGGCCGCCCAGGGAGTCGACCCGCTCGATCAGCAGGGCGATGCGGCCCAGCACCGTGAAGCCGAACATGGAGCCGAAGGTGATCATGAGCACCACCACGCCCACGCGCGAGACGCCGCCCAGGAAGCGCGTGCGACGGAACGTGAACACGAAGTGCCCCAGCGCGCAGACCGTGCCCACCAGCAGCACGACCTGGGCGAAGGTGTAGAACGCGGCGGTCTGCTCGACGTTCTGCCAGTTGTCGCCCCAGGCCATGGCGGTGTCGCTGGTGAGCGGCTTCATCATGCCCCGGAACTGCTGCACCAGCTTGGACTGGGTCTCGCCGGTCAGCTTGATGGCGGCGTAGACGCCCACCATGATGGCCAGGGGCCAGCGCGGCGCCCAGCCGCCAGGCTTGACCAGCCTTGAGAGCAGCATGATCGACAGCAGCACGGCGAAGCAGCGCGCGGCGATGGCGATGCCGGCGTCGACGCCGTAGCCACCCAGCTGAACCAGCTCGCCCGCCTGCTGGTGCTCCAGGGCGTCGCCGATGTGATCGCGCAGCGGCTCCAGGATGCCCTCCTGGTAGTACTGCAGCGCGAAGAAGGCCGTGCCCGCGCCCACGAAGAGGTGCTCGGCGAACTTGTAGAAGGGGTTGTCCTTGTACAGGAAGCTGAACACGCACAGGGTCAGGAAGGCCACCAGCCAGCCGCCGATGATGTCCAGGTCGGCCGAGCCCGCCTCCAGGTCGAAGAAGCTGCGAGCGGTGTCCTGCAGGGCCAGGGCGATCACGCGGCGCTCCTCTTGCCGACGAAGTAGAGCACGTTGCCCACCACGATCAGCAGCACGATGAAGATGTGGACCCAGCTCTGGATCAGCATGCGGGCCTGGTTGCGGTCACGCGACTCGTGCACGTCCTCGGTCTGCTCGCCCACCAGTTGCAGGTACTGGGTGGCGCCCGTGGCGGCGCCCAGGAAGCCCTCGAGTTGGCTGGGGTAGTAGGCGTACAGGTCCGGCGTCTGCACCGCCGTGGTGCCCGTCAGGATCGGCACCTCGTAGCGCCCACCGGCCTGGGCGATCCACTCCAGGATGCCGGGGTAGCCAGCGCTCATGGTGATCAGCAGCGAGATGCCGCCGAAGCCTGCGCTCACGTCGTTCAGCAGTGGCAGTTCATTCAGGGGCTTGAGGTTGCGGTCGTCCTTGGCGTAGGCCGAGCGCACCGACTGGCCGATCTGGCCCATGGCCACGTCGTCGCCCGGCTTGAAGCCCAGCTCGACCCAATCGACGCCGTAGACCTTCTCGTACTGGGGTGCGATGCGATCGAACTCGGCCCGGGTGTAGGGCGGCGCCGCGGGCCAGGTGGACACGTTGAGCACGCGGATGTTGTTGCGCAGTAGCTGGTGGATGGTGCCCTGATACATGGGCAGCAGCTCGGCCATGCTGGCCGGGTCGAAGTCGGCCGAGAGCATGACGATGGTGCCCTCGGGCAGGGCCTCGATGGTGTCGTAGTAGCTCTGGACATACTCGTTGACGGGCATCTCAGCCGCCTCGCCGAGCACGTACAGGCTCACCACGAGCACCCCCATGACCAGGAAGATCCAGCGGCGATCGAGTCCGGTTGCGCTGGCCATGTCCTACTCCGAAAGGTAGCTGCGTTCGAGGCCGAGCACGATGCGCAGGCCCGTGGCCAGGGTGCCCAGCGCGGCGCCCACGATGATGGCCTTCTGGCCCGCCGCGTTGATGTAGGACATCAGGAACGCCAGCCAGCGCGAAGCCAGGCCGCCGGTGATCTGGTCGCCCAGGGGCACCTGACCGAGCATGACGATGGCGCCGGCCACCAGCAGCAGGGTGGCCTCCATGGAGCGCGCGCGGAAGGCGCGGAAGGCCGCCGACGCGATGTAGAAGGCCAACAGGCTGAACATGGTGGCCTGCAGCGGCTGGAAGATGCGGTTGTAGATCCAGTCGCGCCGCAGGTTGTCGCCCTCCGTGATGCCGAACCAGCCGTGGATCTCGGAGATGCCCACGCCCAGGTAGCCGAACAGCATCAGCAGCAGCAGCGCCTTGTAGTAGCGGTCGGGGTGGCCGGAGCTGATCTGCTTGAGGCTGATGCGTACCAGGTTGCCGATGCCCAACAGGAAGGCCACGGAGAACAGCACGGTGCCCCAGGCCAGCAGCTCGTCGTTGACGGCCTGGCTGGGGCCATAGGGTGAGAAGAAGGCCCAGGTGATGGCCAGGCCGCACAGGACCGTGAGCAGAATCGGGATCTCGCGCTTCATCGGTCGCGCTTCTCTCTCTGAGCGTCGCGGGCCATCAGCCGTACAGCCGCTGGAAGGTGGTGAACCAGGTCTCGCCTTCGACGTCGGCGAAGTAGGTGGCCAGGGCAACGCCGACCAGCAGCAGCGCGATGGCGATGCCCTTGATCACGTCGGCCGCGCGGATGGTGCCCAGCAGGCCGGGCTCGCGGGTCAGGTAGGCCGTCACGGCGAAGTACTCCTCGCCGATGATGGTGTAGTCGCAGGCCGCCACGAAGAACGGCAGCTGGTGCTGCTTGGCGGTGCCGGCCACCTGGATGGCGCCGCTCTCGTAGCCCGTCTCGGCCAGGATCAGCGACTCGGCAAAGAACATGCCCAGCATGATGTTCGCGGCCGGGCGCTCGCGGTTCATGATGCCGGCCACGCCGGCGCAGAAGGCGAACTGCTCGTTGGACAGGTAGCGCACGTTGTCGGCGATGAAGGCGTCCGGGCGGCCGGCGTCCTGGCAGCCCTGCTTGACGGCCTCCTCGGCAAAGGCCATCACCACCGAGTCCTTGACCGGCACGATCAGGTCCGTGCCGTACTCGGCGGTCTTCCTGGCCACATGGCGCAGGATCATCATCGAGTAGATGGTCTGGATCTCTTTGATCTCATCGATGCCCGGCACGTACAGCACGGGTCGACCCATCTCGGTGGAGCGGCCGATGGCCTCGTCCAGCGCGTCGAGGCCGGCGATGCGGCGGATGGGGATGTGCACCCCGCGCTTGGCCGCCGCCTGGCTCACGAACATGACCGCGGCGTAGGCCAGGATCGCGACCAGCGTGGGGAACTTGCCGGTGTCGATCCAGGGCGCCATGCCCTCGCCGGCCGAGTCGAGAAAGGAGACGAACGCTTCCATCAGAACTGCTCGTCCACGAGTTCGACGTTGGCGCGCGGCAAGGTCACCCGATCTCCACTGCGAAGCGTGACGGAGAGGATACGCACCTTGGCCTCGGTGTCCAAGACGGCGGGCTCGGGCGGCAGCTCGACCACCTTGCCCAGCTCGCCGAAGTGGGGGTCGCGGATGATGCGAACCACCGAGCCAGCGTGCATGAAGCCCGTGTCGACCTCGGTCTGCTCCACCGAGGGCACCTCGTGCGGCACCAGCACCTCGGGCCGCATGACCCCGGCGCGGATCTGGGTGGCGCCGCTGACGCTGGCCACGTTGCCGGCGCGGGCGGAGAGCAGCTCGTGCGTCTTGCCGGACATGTGCAGCGGTCCGAAGCCCTCGGTCACCACCAGCGTCAGGCCCACGGCCTCGTCGCCGGTGATGGCCACGCCCAGGTCGTAGCCCAGCAGCTCGGTCAGATCCTTGGCGTCGATGCCGCCGGTCACGAGCGCGGCCACGCCGGCGTCGATGGCGGCGCGCAGGGTGGCCAGGGGCGCCAGCGATCCTCCCACCAGCACGGCGCCCTTGTGCTCGGGCTTGATGTCCGCGGGCTGCAGCGGCTGATCGGGCGCGGCGCCCACCAGCACGATCGGGCCGGAGACCTCGGGGCCGATGCCGAAGATGCCCTGGACCATGGTGCCGCGCGCGTCCACGTGTACGCCGAAGCCGGTGACCACCTCGCTCACCACGCCGCCCACGTAGGCCTTGACCTCGACCGGGATGGGCGCCTCGCGGAACAGCGCCTGGCCGGAGACCTTGCTGACCGACTCGAGCGTGCCGGTCGTGGGCGCCTCCAGCGTCTGCTTCATGAGGCCGAAGATGCCCTTGCTGCGGGCGATGGGTTGGCCCTGCGTGACCGACGCGCCCTCGGCCACGAGCATGACGTCGGCCAGGTCGGCCGCGGCCATGCCCAGCTGGCGCGACAGGTTGAGCGTCATCACGTTGCCGGGCAGCAGCGCCCGGGCCACCACCGTGTCGGGCTCGACGCGGTCGCCCTGCGCCACCAGCACCTCGCCGGGGATGGGCAGGGTGCGGCTGCGGATGAAGTCGGCGGCCGGGGAGACCTTGAGGCCGGGTGTGTAGGCGTGACTCATGATTCAGCGTCCGTCCCGGGGGTACAGGTCGAGGTTCTCGATCCACTGCTCGATGGCGGCCACGCGCGCGCTCGCGTCGCCGGGGATGGCCAGCGGGCGGCCGCGGCCGTCCAGCAGGATGCCGGCCTCGCCACCCTCCAACTCGGTGTCGAGCGGCTGGCCCTTGCCCGCGCCCACGTCCACGCCCTTGGCGGGCTCGATGCGGCAGCGCGCCGTGACGCCGTTGGGTAGCGGGATGCGTTGCAGGTCGCCGGCGGAGATGCTGCGCTCGATGGCGCCGTCGGGCAGCTCGATGCGCAGCTTGGCCAGCGGTCGTCCGCCCTTGGTCTTGCCCACCGGCGCCACGCAGGTGCCCAGCATGACCAGGCAGTCGCGCTCGAACACCTCGGTGGCGGCCTGTTCGTGGATGGAGGCCAGCACGCCCAGCTGCGGCATCATGAAGATGGAGTCGACCGCCAGGCGCGTCACGCCCATGGGTTCGAACGAGTCGATCAGCATGAGCGCGGCCTGCACACGGCGCGGCGCGTGGGAGAGCACGCCGCCCGAACCCACCAGCAGCTTGAGCTCCATCATGTCGACGATGGTGTTGCCCGAGCCCGACTGGTTGAAGGCCTCCGAGATGTCGCGGCTCTTGCGCACGCCCTTGAGCTCGGTGGCAAAGTCCTTGTGCTGCACCAGCGACAGGCGCAGGGCCTCGCGCGCCAGGGCCTGCTCGACCTGCAGGTCCTTGAGCATGGAGGGGATGGTCGTGGGCCGCACCATCTTGTTCTTGATGCGGTTGCGCAGCTCGGCCTCGTCGATGTCGAAGGGCACCCAGCGCATGACGTTGTCGATGCCCGCGCTGGCCATGACGTTGCTGATCGAGTAGCTCATGCCCAGGTTGGCCGACACCGTGCGGTTGAAGGTGCCGCCGAAGACGCTGAACACGTCGGTGGTGGCGCCGCCGATGTCCACGCCGATGACGCTGATGCCGCGCTGCTCGGCCACGGTCTGGATGATGGCACCCACCGCGCCGGGCGTCGGCATGACCGGCGCCGAGGTCCAGCTCTTGAGCTTGTCGTAGCCCGGCGCCTGGGCCATGACATGCTCCATGAACAGGTCGTGGATGGCGTCGCGGGCCGGGCCGAGGTTCTCGCTGTCGAGCTCGGGCCGCAGATTGTCGACGATGGAGAGGGCCGTCTTCTGCTGCAGCGCGTCGGTGACGGCGCCGCGGGCCTCCACGTTGCCGGCGAACACCACCGGCAGCTCGTAGCCCGAGCCCAGGCGCGGCTTGGGGTCGGCCGCGCCGATCAGCTCGGCCAGTTCGGCCACGTGGCTGGTGGTGCCGCCGTCCACGCCGCCCGAGAGCAGCACCATGTCGGGGCGCAGCTGGCGGATGCGGCTGATCTGTTCGTGGGGCTGGCGCTTGTCGTTGCTGCAGATGACGTCCATCACGATGGCGCCCGCGCCCAGGGCGGCGCGTTCGGCCGACTCGGCCGTCATGCTGCGCACCACGCCGGCCACCAGCATCTGCAGGCCGCCGCCGGCGCTGCTGGTGGACAGGTAGAGGTCGACGCCGGCGTCGCCCTTCTGACCGATCAGGATCTGGCCCTGTTCGTCGAGGATCGGGCGGCCGATCAGCTCCTGCACCTCGGTCACGGCGTTGATTACGCCCACGGTCACGTCATCGAAGGGCTTCTCGACCGTCGTGGGGGCCTCGCCGCGCACCTTGAGGCGGAAGCCCTCGTCGGTCCGCTCGATCAGGATGGCCTTGGTGGTCGTGCTGCCGCAGTCCGTCGCAAGGATGGAACGGACGGGCTGCTTGGATGGCTCGGTCAAGAGGGGCTCCTGGTGTCACGCGTTTCGGGTGCGTCCACGCTGGTTGCGTCGGGCGTGGCGCGGGCGTCGGGTTGGTCACGGGCATCGCGCGCGGCGGTGGTGGTGTCCGCGTCCGCAGTGACCGTGTCGTGCGTGCCGGTCGTGTCGTCCGCGTCCGCGTCCGGGGAGCGGGCAGCGCGGCGGCGCGTCTCTTCGCGCTCGTCGATCATGGTCAGCAGGGCGGGGATCGACTCGCGTCGCTGCAGGATGGCGGCCGCCAGGTCGATGCGCGAGGCCGGCAGCAGCATGCGCCACATGGGCGAGGCCAGCTGCAGCATGGACGACGAGAGCATGTTCATGGGCGCCACCGTCTCCAGGAACATCATGGCCGGCAGGGCCACGCCGCGCGCCACCACGCTGTCGGCGATCTGCTCCAGCAGCTGCCGCTCGTCGGGGGCCAGGGCGGCGCTCACGCCGGACTCCGATGGCTGGCGACGAAGGCAGAGACCTGCGCTCGGTTGCATGCCGTGCGCAGCAGCAGGCCGCGGTCGGGCAGCAAGCGGCTGTCGCTGTGGCGCGGCGACAGGTGCACGAAGCCGGGGCCGGCCGAGACCCGGCGCACGTCGCTCCAGGCCAGGCGCTGCGGGCGGCACAGCGGGCCGCCTGTCCCCGCGCCGTCGCGGTCGAGCAGGTAGGTGCGCGGCAGGAACCAGGCTCTCAGGCTCAGCAGCAGCAGCGCCAGCGCGAACACGCCGGCCCCGGCGGAGTCGGTCACCCGGGCGCAGAGCCCGGCCGCCACCAGCACGATGGCCGCCACGGCGACGGAGCGCGCCTTCTGCTGGCTGGCAGGGTGCACCGTCCAGCGCAGCTCTTCGGCGGAGGCGCTGGGGGGCTCGGTCATGAGTGCCTCGTGGCAGCTGCTGCGGCCGGTGCTCAGGTGCCGCGGCCTGGGCCGCGTGGCACCCGTCTGAGTGGTCGCGGCAGCCTGCATGCGATGGCCAGCCGATCCCGTGGGCGCGTCATCGTAAGGCCTCGCCGGAGTCCGGGGAAGCGTGGGGAGATGTCCGCTCCGGCTCCGTGGGCCGCAGGCTGTCAGCGTGGGCGGCGTGGGCGGCGTGGGTGGCGTGGGCGCTTGGGGGCCGGGCCCCCGGGCCTGCGGCCGGAGCGACGTCCGGGTCCATTGTCGGGTCCACGGGCGGGTCGCCCCCTGGCCTCGGGCGGCGGCTCTGGTCCCACCAGGCAGTGGCGCCCATGGCCGATCAGATCGTGTCGTCCGGTGGAGCGCAGGGCGGCCACCACCTCGTGCCAGTTCTCGGGGGCAAAGAACTGCATCAAGGCGCGCTGGGTCTGGCGCTCGCCCACGCGGCGGGCCACGGGCACCGGCTCCAGGCTGTGCGGGTCGAGTCCCGTCCAGTACATCGAGCTGGCCAGGTCCATGGGAGCGGGCACGAAGTCCTGCACCTGCCGCGGACGGTAGCCGGCGCCCTTGAGGTAGACCGCCAGCTCGATCATGTCCTCCACCGAGCAGCCGGGGTGACCCGAGATGAAGTAGGGCACCAGGTACTGCTCCTTGCCCGCGTCGTCGCTGCCGCGCTGAAAGGCCCGGGCAAAGTGATCGAAGCCGTCCTGGGGCGGCTTCTTCATGGCGCGCAGCACGCGCTCGCTGACATGCTCGGGGGCCACCTTGAGGTGCCCGCTCACGTGGTGCGCCGCCAGCTCGCTGACGTACTCGGGGGCGCGCGCGGCCAGATCCATGCGCACGCCCGAGGACACGTGCAGCTTGCGCACGCCGGGCCGCGCGCGTGCCTTGCGCATGAGCTGCAGCAGGTCGTCGTGGGATGTGTCCAGGTGCTTGCAGATGCTGGGGAACACGCACGACAGCCGGTGGCAGACGGCCTCGGCCTTGGGCGAGCCGCAGCGCATGCGATACATGTTTGCCGTAGGGCCGCCGATGTCACTGACGATGCCGTGGTTCTCCGGCGCGGCCACCACGGCGTCCACTTCCTTCAGCACCGATTGCTCGCTGCGCGACTGGATCACGCGACCTTGGTGCGTGGTGATGGAGCAGAACGAGCAGCCGCCGAAGCAGCCGCGCATGATGGTCACGCTGCTGCGGATCATGCTCTCGGCCGGGATCTCCTCGCGGTACGACGGGTGCCGCCGGCGCGTGAAGGGGCGCCCGTAGACCGCGTCCATCTCGGCTTCGCTGAGCGGCATGGCCGGCGGGTTGCAGACCAGCATGCGCTCGCCGTGGGCCTGGCAGATGCGGCGCGCGTTCTCGGGGTTGGTCTCGCGGTGCACCAGGCGCGTGGCCAGGGAGAAGGCGCGCTTGTCTTCGCGCACCTGCTCGAAGGACGGCAGGCTCACGCTGGCGCCGTCGGGGCCGTCGTCGGCGGGGCGCTCGGGCGGGGGCGTGCCGCGCGCGGCCAGGCGCGGGCTGAAGGCGGGCAGCTCGGCCCGGGCTCCCAGCAGGTAGGCCGTGCCGCGGATGTCGGTCAACGTGGAGACCGGCTCGCCGCCGTCGAGGCGACGGGCGATCTCGAGCACCTGCCGCTCGCCCATGCCGAACACGACCAGGTTGGCCTTGCTGGTCACCAGGATCGAGGCGCGCACGTGATCGGACCAGTAGTCGTAGTGCGCCACCCGACGCAGGGATGCCTCCACACCGCCGGCGATGACGGGCACGCCGGGGAAGGCCTCGCGGCAACGCTGGGCGTAGACGTTTGTGGCGCGGTCGGGGCGGGCGCCGGACAGGCCACCCGGCGTGTAGGCGTCATCCGAACGCGGCTTGCGGTTGGCCGTGTAGCGGTTGATCATCGAGTCCATGTTGCCGGCCGACACGCCGAAGAACAGGCGCGGGCGCCCCAGCGCACGGAAGGGCTCGGCCGAGTGCCAGTCGGGCTGGGCCAGGATGGCCACCCGGTAGCCGGCCGCCTGCAACGTGCGGCCGATCAGGGCCGCGGCGAAGGAGGGGTGGTCGACGTAGCCGTCTCCGGAGACGAGCACCACGTCGGGCTGTTCCCAGCCCAGGCTGCGGATCTCCCCCGCGGTCATGGGGAGCGGCTGTCCGGGAGGCGGTCCTGCCGGGGACGCCGCCTCGATCCACTCGGGCGGCTGCGCGGTCATGGAATGGTCTACAGGAGCGGAACCGGAGCTCAGCTCACGCTGCGACCGCGGGACCGACGCCGACGGATGATGCGGCGACCGGTGGCGGTCTTCATGCGTGTGCGGAAGCCAATGGTGCGGCGTCGCTTGGTGGTGCTGTTGCGCAGCTTGATCTTGGTCACGACGGGGCTCCGGTGTTGCTGCTCGATTCTGCGGACGTGCTGCGGGAGGGGCGGTCGCCAGCCCGGGCCAGAGACGCCCGACCAGCGCTTGGTCGGGACCCATGACGCGGGCCGCCGGGGCTCTCAGGCCAAGCGACCTCGCCTACGGATGACGATCCCTCATCCTACGTGAGCGGGCGCAGTCGCCGCAACTGCGCCAGGAGAACCTCGAGGTCCTCGGGCAGCGGGGCCTCGACCACAAGATCATCGTGTCGGAAGGCGCGCGCGTGGAGCGCGGGGCGGGCCAGCAGCGGGCGCTCCGGCTTGCCGCGCTTGGGGCGGTAGCGCAGCTTGAGCTGGCTCATGAGGATGCGGTCATCCTCGTGGTAGGCGGCGTCGCACAGGGCCGGGTTGCCCAGGGCCGCCAGGTGGGCCCGGACCTGATGGCTGCGCCCGCCGCGCTGAGGCATGAGCTTGAGCAGGGTGAAGCCCGAGAGGCGCTCTTGGACCTCCCAGGCGGTGCAGGACTCCCGACCGTGGCCGGGATCGGGGCGCAACGTGGCGGATGAGCGCCGGCCCTTGCCCAGGGCCAGGTCGATCTCGCCGCGCTCGTCCGGCATGGGGCCGCGCACCACGGCCAGGTACTCGACCTGGGCGCGGTCGGCCGAGAACTCCGCCGCCATGTGCTCGGCGGTGTCCCGGTTGAGAGCGGCCACCACGACGCCCGAGGTCTCCTTGTCGAGCCGGTGCAGCGGGCGCGGGCGGCTGCCGTCGCACAGGGCCTGGATCGAGTCGAGCGCGCAGCTGCCCCCACGGCGCGAGGAGTCGAACGGGAGCCCGGAGGGCTTCGCGGCCAGCACCAGGCCGTCAGCGCGGTGCAGCAGCGAGACGCTCAGCTGCGTCTGCCGTGCCAGGGTCTCCGGGCTGACGAGCAGCTGCAGCACGTCGCCCAGCTTGAGCGTGACGGAGGGGCCGGCGGGGGCGCCGTTCAGCAGCAACTCGCCGCCCGCGCCCGCACGCCGCACGGCCTTCCGGTCGAGCGGTCCGTAGAGCGCGTCGAGGCAATCGAAGAGCGAGGCGCGGTGGTGCTCGCGCCCGACCTCGTACTGCAGTTCATGCTCATCCGTGAACGCGCTAATCGACCTCGAAGCCCCACAGGTTGGTGACCGCGATCGGGGTGTGGGTCGCGTCAACGGCGATGGCCTGGATCGGCAGTCGGATGCCCGAGAACGCAGGGCCATTGGGGATGTTGGCGGGGAAGCTGATGTCGCCCGCGGCATCCAGAGGCACAAAGAACACGACGGCCGGGGGCACGGGCAGGGCCGCCAGCGTGATGCCCTGGACGTGCAGCAGCTGCTCCTCTGCGGCCACGATGAACCAGGCTCCGAAGGCGCCGGCCGGTCCGTCCATGTCGATCTGACTGCTGGCGCCGATGGACACGGGGTTGGGCGTGCTGGTGAGAGCGGCCGTCCAGCCGGGGTCGTGTACGACGTCGAAGTCGTGCGTGCCCATGGCCGGCACAGCGACCGAGAGCGTCTGGGCCAAGGGGTCGCTGTCCACAAGCGGCACCAGCAAGCCGCTGATCGCGTCCGTCAGGTAGCTGGGTGGCTGCAGCGTGTCGCCCAGCGTCAGGTCAAAGGCGCGCACGTCCGCGGAGCTGGCGCTGACACGGGGCATCCCGGTGAGACCGGCCGCGGCGGCATCGATGCGCAGCGCGTTGGTGTTGGCGACACCGAAGAGCGTCAAGGAGTTGCTGCCCGTGTCGGCCTCGCCGCTCACGTAGCTGAACCCGCCGCTCGCGAACTGCGTGGAGTCGACCCAGGAGACCGGGCCGCCCAGGTCCTGGGTGGCCTCGAAGCTGGCGGGATGACGGTCCACAGTCTGTGTCCCGAAGAAGTCGAACATCTCGACCTCGTCCAGCACGGCCCAGGAGTGGGGCGCCGGCGTCACCCCATCGCTGGGGTCGACGGTCCCCGTCTTGACCCTCAGCAGGGTGTCGAACCCGGCGTCCATCAGGTCCTGGTTCAGCTGGGCGTTGATCGGCGGAACGTACGTCAGGTCGTCGAGCGTGTCGTACGTGATGTAGACCGGCAGATCGACCAGGTTCAGCACCATGGACTCAGCGGGCACGATGCTGCCGGGGTACGGCGGGTAACTGCTCTCGATGTGAAACGCGCCGCTGGCTTGCTGATAGGGCCAAGGGTCCACGGACGGCGCCGCGTTGAAGTTGAACTGGTTGGTGAACCAGTCGTGCAACAACGGGAAGTTCTGGTGGTACGCCATGACCCAGTCGAAGGTCGACGACACCATGCCCACGGCCGCGATCATGATGCTGTCGGGGTCACGACGCCGAGCGGCGAAGTTGGCCGCGATGCCGCCTCCCATGGAGAAGCCCACGGCGTAGATGCGGTCCTCATCGACGTTGAAGTTGTCGATCATCCACTGCACCGCGGCCTCGCTGTTCTGCTGGCTCATGGGCGCGCCGAAGAGCTTGTCGTCGATGCCCGTGGGGGCTACGAAGAGCCAGCCCCGGGCGTTGCACTCCTCGTCGATGGTCGACTGATTGCCGGGCGTCGCGGAGGATCCGCCGAAGCCGTGGAAGGCGATCACCAACGGGTGCCCCGGCCCGCTCCCGTCGTAACTGTCCGGGATCTGGTAGTGGTAGAACTCCACAAAGTCCGTGCCGGTGAGGGTCTTTGGAAGAATGCCGCTCTGCATCGTGGCGGCGTACGAGTCATACGCGGCGTTGTCCTGGCCCACCGGAAAGCGGTCAGCAAAGAGCAACGAGTCGCGCGGGCTGTCGGCTCGCAGGGGGGGCAGATCAGGCAACCCGAGCTCCGGACTCTGCCCGGCGAGCGCGGTCGGGAGCGACAGCGCCAAGGTGAGGGAGAGAAGCAGCCGGGGACTGGTCATCGGGGAGGCTCGACGCTCGGTGTGGGTGGTGCCGTGCCGGGAGCAGCGATCCCCAGTGGGCACGCTCGCGCCTCGACAGTCTATTCCGATCCTGAGCGAACGCCTAGCGTGTGGCAGATGGCATCCGGCGGGGCGGCCTCCGCAGCCCGCAGCCAACAGCGCGTTCGCCTGTGCCTGCGGCGTTCGAGGGCCTCCCGATCAGCACCCGGGGGGCGGGTAAATCGGGCGGCGAGGCCCTCAGTCGAAGCGGAAGCCCCACAGGTTGGTGACGGCATCCGGGCTGGCGCTGCCGTTGGTGAGGATGGCCTGGGTCGGCAGGCGCAGGCCCTGGAGCAACGGGTCGCCGGGGATGTCCGCCGGGAATGAGACATCTCCCTGGGCATCCAAGGGCACGAAGAGCACCAGCGCCGGGGGCACGGGGACCACCGCGATGTGCACGCCCTTGACCGACAGCAGCGCCTCATCGAGCGCCACGATGAGCCAGGCGCCCGTGGCGCTGGCGGAAGCGTCGACCTCGACCCGGGTCGTGTTGCCGATGGCCACCGGGTTGGGCGTGGTGGTGAAGCTCGCCGTCCAGTCGAGGTCGTGTTGCACGCTGGCATTGAGCGTGGCGCCGGACTCCACCCGGTAGATCAGGCTGCCGCTGGCCGGGTCCGAGTCCACCAGGGTCACGATGTCGCCGGAGCTGGCGTCGAGCATGTAGCTGGGCGACTGGGGGAAGCCGGTCAGGCGCAGCTCGAAGCTGTGGCCGGGAGCGCTGCTGGCGCTGATCTGCACCGGCATGCTCGTGAGACCTGCCGCGCCCACGTCGACCTCGACGAGCGCCGCGTTCTCCACGTCGGCCACCACGATGGTTCCGTTCAGCGGATCGGCGCTGCCGCCCACCCAGGTGAACGCGCCCGTCGCGAGCTGGGTGGTGCGGATCCAGGACGCCGGGCCGCCCAGGTCCTGCTGGGCCGCAAACTCAGCGGGCACGCGCGCGGCCACGCGGCCGTCAAAGAAGTCGAACAGGTCGGCCTCGTCCAGCACCCACCAGGAGTGAGCAGCCGGGGCGCCGGAGCCATCGACCGTACCGCTCACCGGGATCGTGGTGACCTCGGTGCCGATCGTCGAGAGCAGGCTCCCATAGGCCTCATTCATGGGTGGGATATGCAGGATGGTGTCACCCGTGTCATACGTGATGTAGGTGGGCACCGCGTGCAAGTTGGTGGCCATGGACAGCCCGCTGTCGAGCACGCCGGGCAACGCCGGATAGGTGCTCGGATCAAAGTACAAAGCGCTCGACTGCTGGTAGGCCCAGGGTGAGTTGCTGGGGGTGTCGCCGAAGTTGTATGGGTGCTCGAGCCAGGTCTGGGTGGCCGGGATGCCGTCGTTCCAGGTCAGGGTCCAGTCATATGTGCCGGACACCAATCCCAAGGCGGCGATCATGATGCCGTCGGGGTCGCGGTGCCGGGCCGTGAAGCTGCTGGCCACGCCGCCACCCATGGAGAAACCCAGCATGTAGATGCGCTCGGGGTCGACGTTGTGATTGTCGAGCATCCACTGGATGACGACCTGGATGTGCTGCTGGCAGATGGGCGAGCCGAACAGCCCGTCGTCCAGGCCCGTGGGCGCGAGGTAGACCCAACCGCGCGCGTCCGCCTCCTCGTCGATCAGCGACTGCACTCCGACGCTGTTGGCCGAGTTGCTGAAGCCGTGATAGGCCACCACCAGCGGGTGGGCCGGGCCGTTTGCGTCGTAGCTGTTGCCCAGCTGGTACTTGAAGATCTCGGGCTTGTCCGTCTCTGTTCCGCCGGGCCCCTTGGGGATGAAGCCATCGAACATGGTGGGGGGCGTGCCGGCGGCGGCCGCCTGCGGCGCATGCGGCACCCGATCCGCAAAGTAGATGCTGGTGCGGGCGCTGTTGGCACGCACGGGCTCCAGCGCCGGCAGGCCAAGGTCGCCGGTGAGCGCGATGCGGGCCGCTCGGTGGACCTCGTCGCCGTTGGACAGGATCCGTGCAGAGCCGCTCGCTTGCTGGGCATGCGCACCGGTCGCGAGCACGCCGAGCAATGCAGTGGTCAGAAGACGTGACATGGGCATCGGTTCACTGGGAGTCGTCTCGGGCGACTCGCCGGGGGCGAGCTGCGTGGATTCCATCCTCGATCGGCGGGTCCGGCCACACGGGAGCGCGTCAACTGCATCGACGAACCGCATCCGTGCGCTTGAGCGGGTGCGCGGTGTCTGACGCAGCCAGGCTGCCGAATCGGACCGGGCAGGCCCCTCTCAGTGGCCCGGGGACCCCGGATCGGCAGCCGCGGGCGCCAGATCCCGGGCGGCCTGGGCGTGGATCTCGGCCCGTTTCTCCTGGCCCATTTCGCGCAGCACCTGCTCCAGGGCGCGGTGGGCCCGGACGGCCTCGCCGGGATCCTCGCTGTGGGTCAGGGCCCGCTCCAGCAGCTCGAGCGCAGGGGCCAGATCGTGCTCACGAGCCGCCAGCAGCCCCCCGTTGAGCAGGGCCCCGGCATGCTCTGGATCCAGCGCCACGGTGCGCTTCCAGAGCATCGCCGCCTGCTGGGTGCGGCCCTGAACCATGGCCACGAAGCCCAGATTGTAGAGCGCCCTGAGGTTGTCCGGGTCGCTCTCCAGGCAGGCGGCGAAGGCCTCGGCCGCCCGGCTCAAGAGCCGCGGATCGCTGACCACCTCGTTGTGCAGGCTCAGGTAGACCATGCCCACCCCCAGGGCGGCGGTGCTGTCGCTCGGATCGAGGGCCAGCCGCTGACGCTGGGCGTTGAGCACCTGCTGGGCCCGCTCGATCTGGGCCGACAGGGCCTCGTGGCGGTCGGCCACGCCGAGCGTGCCGGCGGCCCGGGCCAGCTGGGCCAGGCCGTGGTGAGCCTCCGCGGCCCGGGGCGACCAGGCGTCGTGCTTCAGGTAGCCGGTGAAGCCGGCGGCCGCGCCGCGGTCGTCCTCCCGAGCCAGGGCCACGCGGGCCGAGACCAGCTCGACGTAGGGCAGGGAGGGCAGCAGGGCCCGGGCCCGCTCCAGGTGCGGCAGGGCCTGCTGCGCACGTCCCAGGTCCAAGAGCGCCTCGGCCATGATGAGCTGCGCCTGCCCGTTGCCCGGCCGCGCTCCCAGCTCGTGTCCCAGGGTCTCCAGCGCGTCGGCGGAGCGGCCCGCGTCCATCAGGGCCACGCCTTCGTAGTGCCAGATGCCCTCGGGCGCGGTGCCGGAGACGCGGTGCACCTCGATCAGCGCCAGGGCGCCCTCGGCGTCGCCCGCCTCCAAAGCTGCGACCACGTCCGGGATCGAGGCGGCCAGGACCGAGGGATCGTAGGGCGATCTGTCCGGGCCGCAGGAGCTGAGACCCAGGCTCAGGGCCAAGCTGAGCACGATGGCGAGCGGTGGGGCGGTTGGCATGCTGGCGATTGTGCCACTCGGCCTCCCCGGGGGCGAGGCGCTCACGTGCCCGGCGCGAGCAGCGCGGTGGACGACACCACGCCCACGCCACGGCGCACGAGATGGTGTCTCCCGAAGGCGAGGCCGCTCGGGTCGAGGGGCTGTTCGACGCCGTCCGGCCAGCGCACGACGGCCGCCTCGATCGTGCCGCCTCCGCCGATGTGCAGGCGCGGATCACCGGCGGACTGGAAGCCGCTGGAGCTGAGCCGGGTCGCCGAGCGCCAGCGGCCAGCGACCCTCACCGAGAGCACGGCCCCCAGCGCGTCGCGCGCGCGGGGAGGCGTGTCCTCCAGCGTCACCAGCAGCTGTCGCCCGGGGTCGTCGGTCTGGTTGATCAGCAGCAGCGGCGGGCGGTTCAGCCGCAGCACCAGCAGGTCGAGGTCACCGTCGCCGTCCAGGTCGCCGCAGGCCGAGCCTCGCGCCACGAACTCGTCGGGTAGCACCTCGATGGGCGCGTCGAAGCGCCCGTCGCCGCGGCCCGGCTGGAACAGCAGCGGCTGGGCGTAGCGGCTGCCCGTGCCCGGCAGGTCCGCCTCGGGGTAGACGTGACCGTTGGCCACGAACAGGTCGAGCTCCCCGTCGCTGTTGAGGTCGGCCAGGTGAACGCCCCAGCCCAGCAGCGGCCGGCTCACGTGGCCGGTGCCCGCCGCCGTCGAGGTCTCGCGAAAGAGCAGCCCGCCCTGGTTGCGATACAGGGCGTTGGCTTCGTCCGAGAAGTTGGTCACCAGCAGGTCGAGGTCGCGGTCGCCGTCCACGTCGCCCACAGCCACACCCATACCCGCCTGGGCTCGCCCGGCCATGTCGCTGGACGCGCCCGAGAGCCGGCCCATGTGTTGAAAGCCCGTGCCCCGGTTGGCCAGCACGAAGTTGTCGACCGAATCGTTGGCCACATAGACATCGGGGCGCCCGTCGGCGTCGAGGTCGACGAACACCACGCCCAGCCCGTAGGCCGGCGCCTCCGCGATGACCCCCCAGGCCTCGCTCGCGTCCTCGAACCACGGAGGCCCGTCCAGCCCGCGCAGGAACACGTCGTCCTGGGGCGGCAGGCCGTGGGGGCCACACATGACCTCATGACCCGCGAAGCGGCAGGGCAGCTGCTGCACGTGTCCCAGGGGCGGATGCGCCGGGTCGATCTCCAGGTAGCGCGCCAGGTAGAGGTCGAGCTGCCCGTCGCCATCCGCGTCGGCCAGCGCCACGCCGGTGGTCCAGTCCTGGGGCGAGCTGCGGCCCGGCAGCGGCGTGCTCTCGAAGCGCGCCGCTCCGCCCGGCAGCGTGCGGTTCAGGAACAGCGTGTCCTGGCCCAGGCCGCCCACCACCAGGTCGGGTCGGCCGTCGCCGTCGACGTCGGCGCAGGCCACGCCGGTGGGCCAGCCCGACATGCTCAGACCGTGGTCGCTCCAGGGCGAGAAGCGCGGCGAGCCGTCGCGCCAGCCGTCGTTGCGCAGCAGCTGATGCGTGATCTGCTCGCCCCGGGCCAGCTGCGCTCGCGTGCTGCCGTCGATCAGGGCCAGGTCGAGGTCGCCGTCCGCGTCCACGTCGAGCAGGGCCACGCCGTTGCCGTTGACCTCAAGGATGGTCTGCTTGGTGTGAAGCTCCGCCCCGCAGCGCAGCGCACGGGTGAGGCCCGCCTGCTCGCCGCGCGACACGAACAGGGCCGCGTCCCGCGGGGGCTCCCCACACGCGTGGAGCGCGCTCGACAGGCCCAACATCAGCGCGACGCGCGGGAGGAGAGCGCGGCGTCGGGCAGGCATGGGCTGAGCATAACGGGCGCCTCGCCGGCGCTGCTACACTGCCCGCCCGGCATCTTCAGCCGGCTGGCGTGCGAGCGCCGGCGGCCGATCTGGCCTGACATGGAGCGGCCCGCGTGTTCGACCTGCGCAGCGACACCGTCACGCGCCCAACGGACGCCATGCGCGCCGCCATGGCCGCGGCCGAGGTGGGCGACGATGTCTTCGGAGAAGACCCCACCATCCAGGCGCTCGAGCGTCGCGGGGCTGAGCTGCTGGGTAAGCCCGCGGCGCTGTTCGTGCCCTCTGGCACCATGGGCAACCAGCTCTGCCTGGGTGTGCTGACGACGCCGGGCAGCGAGGTCATCGCCGAGGCAGCGAGCCACATCCTGCTCAACGAGGTGGGCTCGGCCGCGCGCCTGTGGGGCGTGCAGATCCGCCCGCTGCAAGGGCTGCGCGGCTGCATGGACCTGGACGCCGCAGAGCGCCTGGTGCGCCCGGACGACGTGCACTACCCCGTCACGCGCGTGCTCTCGCTCGAGAACACGCACAACTACGCAGGCGGCGCGGTGCTGCCCCAGGAGCACGTGGACGCCATGGCGGCGCTGGCCGTGCGTCACGGCCTGGCGCTGCACATGGATGGTGCACGGCTGTTCAACGCCCAGGTGGCCAGCGGCGTGCCCGCGGCGCGCATCCTGCGCGATGTCGATATGGTCAGCGTGTGCCTGAGCAAGGGGTTGGGTGCGCCCGTGGGCTCGCTGGTGGCGGGCAGCGCGGCGCACATCAAGGCGGCTCACAAGCTGCGCAAGGCCCTGGGCGGCGGCATGCGCCAGGCCGGCATCCTGGCGGCCGCTGCGCTGATCGCATTGGAGGAGGGGCCGGGCCTGATGCAGGACGACCACCGCCGCGCCGCGCTGCTGGCGCACGAGCTCGACGGCCTGCCGGGCGCCGAAGTGGACCTGCCCTCCGTGCAGACCAACATCGTCTTCGCCACGGTCACCGGGCGTGCGCAGAAGGTCGAGGCGGCCCTGTTCGAGCGCGGCGTGGCTGTTATCGCGCTGGACCCGGATCGGGTGCGCTTCGTGTTCCACCGCGACGTGGGCGATGACGCCTTGCAGGCCGCGCTGGATGGGTGTCGCGCGGTGCTCGCCGGCTGAGGCCGCCGGCCGCGTCGCCCGTGTCAGTCGTCGGCCAGGTCGCGGCTGGGGTCCACCCAGCGGAACAGGCGCCCCACGATGACCACCAGCAAGGCGGTCTCGAGCAGCAGCGACAGCGCGGCGGTGGCGATGGCTGCGCTCGGGCTCCCGGTGAGCAGGTGCACGCCGAACCCGGGCAGCAGCGCCAGCCCCACGGTCACACACAGGATCACGGCCTTGGCCAGGAACACGCCGTACATGCGCACGATCTCGAGCGCACCCGGCGGGCCGTTGCGGTAGTCGAGCCGGGTGGGGTGCACCAGCCAGACCGCGTTCTCCACCGCCAGCAGGATCATGTTGAACACGGGCAGCAGCGCGAGGCCGCCCACCCAGTACGGCAGGCGCTCGCGGTTCGTCAGCAGCACGCCCCAGCCGCCCATGATCAGCTGCAAGCCGCTGACCACGATGGCGGAGGCTATCAGCTGACCCGCCGCCAGGGCGCTGGCCGAGGTGGGCAGGCTACGCAGCCAGGCCAGCGAGCCGTGGTCGGAGCGGAAGTCGCACTGCACGTAGAACGGCCCCAGCAGCATGAGCAGGAAGATGGCCATGGCGGCGCCCAGCTCGGGGCGCGGCCTGTCGCCCACCAGGGTCATGCTGACGGCGGCGATGAGCGGGACCATGATCAGCAGCCCGAAGGCCTTGCGTCGCCTGCGCAGCGAGCTGAGCTGGCGCCAGGCGTGGGCGCCCGCGCCGCCCCAGCGCGGCAGCATGGGCAGCAGCCGTCCGCTGGTGCTGCGTTGCACCTTCTCGGCGAAGGGGCCGCCCTTGCTGAGACGGTCGAGCGCGGCGCGCCTGCGCTCGCTGCTGTGCAGGGCGCCCGCGCGCACCGGCGCCTTCCAGTACAGGCAGGCCAGCGCCAGGCCTGCCACCACGCCCACGCTGCCGGCCAGGCAGAGCAGCGCGGTGGCTCTGTCGGGGGCGCTGATCAGCCCCGCGAAGAGTCGGCCGGGCAGGCCCACCCATCGCAGGGCGTCGACGCTCCAGCCGCCGTCGCGGGCCGCGGTCGCCGCCGCGACGCCCGTCAGCGCCAGCGCCAGGCCGATGCCGGTGACCCAGCCGCGGCGCTTGCGCTCGAGGGGCTGCAGCCGCATGTGCATCAGGTCCACCCACATGCCCAGCGCCACCAGCGCGGAGAAGACCAGCTGGTAGCCCAGCAGCACGCGCCAGGCCTCGACGCCCTGGGGCTTGAGGAAGATGGTGAACACCAACGCGCCGCTGAAGGCCTTGGTGCCGGCCGATAACAGCTGCGCGCAGATCAGCGCCCGGCTGCCCACAGGCCCCGGGAACAGGAACTGCACCTCGGCCGGGGAGAAGAGCATGGTGCCGTGGACCATGGCGCCCACCACGGTGGTCCCCACAAAGAGCGTCAGGAACAGCGACAGCATGAGGCTGCTGCCGTCGCCCGACAGGATCGGGTTGCCGCCGTCGTGGCTGCGCGCGTTGATGAACACGAACAGCGACACCATGCTCAGCCCGAGCAGCACCAGCAGCAGCCGCTTGGGTCGCTTGAGCGAGCGCAGTCCATTGCGCAGCGTGCCCGCCAGTCGCATGCGCTGCAGCCGAAGCAGCGGCGCGAGCCCCTCGAAGCCGCTGGCCGTCACGGGTCGCCCGCTCCCGTGGCCGCCAGGAACACGTCCTCCAGGCTCTGGTCGTCGGCGCCGGCGCGGATCTGCTCCAGGGTGCCGGCCAGCCGCACCTGGCCCTGGTGCACGATCACGAAGCGAGTCGACAGTCGCTCCACGAACTCGAGCTGGTGGCTGGAGACGATCACCGCGCTGCCGGCCTGCGCTCGCGCCACGATGGCGTCGTTCATGCGTCGACGCCCGGGCGGGTCGAGGCCCGTGAGCGGCTCATCCAGCAGCAGCGCGGGGGGTTCGTGCAGGAACGCGCAGCAGATGGCCAGCTTCTGGCGCATGCCGCGCGAGAGCGAACCTGCCGGGGCGTGCCGCTTGGCCTCCAGCTCGAACTGCTCCAGCAGCGCGTCCGTGCGCGGGCCGGGGTCCGGCACGCGGTACAGCTCGGCCACGAAGACCATGTGCTCGAGCACGGTCAGCGTGTCGAACAGGCTGGGCGTGTCGGGTACGAAGGCCAGCCGCGCGCGGGCCTCCACGGCGTCGCCCACCAGGGGCAGCCCGTCGATCTCGATGCGGCCGGAGCTGGGCGGCAGGATCCCCGCCAGCATGCGCAGGAAGGTGGTCTTGCCCGCGCCGTTCACGCCCACCAGGCCCACGATCTCACCGGGAGCCACCGACATGTCGATGCCGTCCACGGCCAGGGTGTCGTCGAAGCGGCGCGTCAGTTGGGACACCTCGATCAAGGGGCTTCTCCTAAGGCAGGGCAGCGGGAGTGGCGGGCTGGGGATTGTAGGGTGGCGCCCACCGGCCCGTCGACGTGGGCCGACGAGTACTCATCCATGAGGCCCGAGAGGGCAACGTCCCATGCCCCGCCCGCGCGCTCCACTCCGGATCCGACGGCGCTCTGTCTGGGCGCGACTGGGGGGCTGGCGGGCGGGCTGGCGGGCGGGTTCGCGTTCGGCGGGGCGAGCGCGCTTGGCGCTGTGCGCTGGGCTGGCGGGGCTGCTGGGACTGGCGGGTTGCGGAGCCACGCAGGCGCGTGCCGGCGTGTCGCCCGATGAGGCCGGTGGCGTGCCGCAAGTCGAGCGGCGTGCCTGGCCGCATGAACGCTGCCAGCTGCCGCTCGACGCCGCCGTGCAGTTGAGCCAGCTGCCCAACGGGCTGCGCCTGGCCTTTGTCGATCTGGACGACGGCTCGGGCGAGCTGTTGCTGGCCCTGCATCTGGCCGCGGGCAGCCTGTCTGAGGACGAGGACGAGCGCGGCGCCGCGCACCTGTTGCAGCACGTCGCGTTCAGCGACGAGCAGGCCCTCGGCGCGCGCTGGTTGGCCGCCCAGCCCCAGGCCCACGGGGCCCACCTGTCCAGCGCCGCAGGCTGGCATGAGTGCGTGTTCAGCTTGCGCCTCCAGGGCGATGTCGGGACGCAGCTCGAGCATGCCGGCGCGTGGTTTGCGCGTCTGACCGGCGCCACTCGGGAGGCGCCCGAGGCGTCCACGGCCCGGGCGATCGCGCGCGCGTCTGCCGAGGTCGATCAGGAGTCGGCCAGCGCGGAGGAGGACACGCGCGCCTCCGCGTTGCGCTCCGCCAGCGCCGCCCTGGTGGCGGGCAGCCGCCTCGCCCAGCGGGGCCCGTTTGACCCGGGCGCCCGACCCACGGCCCAGGCCTTTGCGCGCTGGCGCGCGCGCTGGTTGCGCCCCGACCTGATCACCGTGGTGCTGGTGGGCGACCTGTCGGGCGTCGATGCGCTGGCTGCGCTGACCCCCGCGCTGGGCGCCCTGCCGCGTCCGCCCACGGCGCCAGGCGACGCTGACCCCGGCCCGCCCGTGACCCTGGCCGCGCCCTTCGTGGCCCGCGAGGTCCCGAGCCTGGTCTCGTTGCAGCTCACGGTGGCCAGTCTGAAGCCTGCGCCGGCGCCCGGCAGCTCGCGCGCGCAGCTGCTGGACGAGGTGCCGCTGGGCCTGGCGCGGACCCTGCTGGAGGCTCGGCTGCGGGCGGTGGCCGCGGGCGGGCTGCCGGGGGTCTCGGTGCGCGCCGTGGACGGGGAGGCCGGCTTGTCCGGCATGAGCCTCTCCATGCAGTGCCTGCCGAGCGCTTGGGCCGAGGCCCTGGTCGTCTGCCGGCGCGTGCTCGACCACAGCCTCAGCGCGGGCTTCGCGGATGCCGAGGTGGAGCTGTTGGTGGCGCAGGCCGTGACGGCGCTGCAGCGGCGCGCGCCGCGCAGCTCGGCCCAGTGGCTGGCCGAGCTGCTGGCCCTGGCCGCGGGCAGCGCGGTGCCCATGTCCCCTGCCGATGCGGCGGCGTTGCTGGGCCCCGCGCTGCAACGCCTCGATGGCGAGTCGTGTCGCGTGGCCCTGCGGCGCGCCTGGGACGCCGGCAGCCTCTCGATCCAGGCCCTGGGTCCGCTGCCGGTGGACGGCGGCGCAGGGCTGGCCTTGCGTCAGGCCTGGGAGCGCGCCGCCACGCCCGACTGGGCCTACGCCTCGGACCCGGCCCGGCGCGGCGCCGTCACCGGCCGTCACTTCGTGGCGGACCTGGGCGTGCACCAGCTGCAGCTCGACAACGGCGTGCGCGTCAACCTCAAGCCCCTGCCCGGGGCCTCGCAGGTGGCGCTGCGGGTCGTGCTGGGGGAGGGCCAGCTGGCGCTGCCCCCCGAACGCGCGGCGGTGGTGTTTGCGGCTCAGCAGCTCGGCGCGCTGGAGACCATGGGCCTGGTGCAGCACGACGGCCCGTCGTTGCGGCGCGTGCTGGCAGCGCGGCGCGTGAGCGCCAGCCTGAGCGCGGGTGAGGACGCGTTCGTGCTGGAGGCGCTGGCGCCGCCCGAGGAGCTGGGCTTCGCGCTCGAGCTGCTGGCGGCGACCGTGCGGGAGCCGGGCTTCCATCCCGAGGGCCTGAGCGCGCGCCGCGGGGACCTGGGTGCGCTCTATGCGGGCCTGGCCAGCCAGCCTCGCGGCCCGCTGCTGAGCGAGGTGCTGCCGCGGCTCTTCTCCGGCGACCCGCGCTTCGGCCTGCCGCCCCAGAGCGAGGTGGCGGCGGTGAGCATGGGGGACATCGCCGCGTGGGTCGGCCCGCAGTTCGCCGAGGGGCCGCTGGAGCTCACGTTGGTGGGTGACTTCGAGCCTGAGCAGGCCGAGGCGGCGCTGCTGGCCAACTTCGGGCTGCTGCCCCAACGGGTTGCGCAGCTGCGCCCGTACGCCCAGCGCCGGCGCGTGACCCTGGTGTCGGGACTGCGCGAGGACATCGTGGTGTCCGGTCCCGCGCCGCTCGACCTGCTGCAGATCCACCTGCCCACGGCGGACGGCAGGGACGCCGTCATGCGCCGACGCCTGTCCCTGCTGGCGGTGGTGCTGGGCGGAAGGCTGGTCGATGCGCTGCAACCGCTGCTGGGCCAGCAGGGCCGCCTCGACGTGAGCTCCTCAGCCAGTCAGGTGTTTGCGGGGCTTGGCGACCTGGTGCTTGAGGTCGAGCCGCCGCCCGGCACGGCGCCCGAGGCGCTGGAGCTGTGCGTTGAGGTGTTGCAGCGCCTGGCCCGGGAGGGCGTGGGGCGCGACGAGCTGGCGCGGCTGATGCAGCAGCAGCTGCAGGCCGTGGCGGCTCAGCAGGGCACCCCCGGCTACTGGCTGGGCGTGTTGGGGCGCTGCCAGCGCGAGCCCGCTCGTCTGGATCAGGCGCGCACGCTGCTGAGCGACTACGCCGCCATCGACGCCGCCGCCCTGTCCGCTCTGGCGGCCGAGGTGCTGGACTGGCAGGCCGCTTCGGTGGTGCTGGTGCAGGTGCAGGTGGGCGCCGGCGACTCCAGGCCCTGAGCCGCGTCGCGAGCCGGCTCCCGGCAGGCTATCCTGCGCCTGTGGTCCCGCCGACGGGGCCGCCGTCCCCCCCGATCGCCGATCGCAGGAGCACCGGACCCATGGGTGGTGTCAACCCGTACATCAAGCAGAGCGAAGTGATCCTGCCCAAGCAGCCCTACCGCATGGTCTTCCTGGTGGGGGGCGAGGAGCGCGCGGTCGAGGTGGACCCGGCGGCGCTGCCCTACACCGAGGAAGGTCTGGCGGGCAGCGTGCTGGACGTGGCGTGCGGCCACGGCATCGACATCGATCATGCCTGCGGCGGCGTGTGCGCCTGCTCCACCTGTCACGTATTGATCGAGCACGGCGCCGGCTCCTGCAGCGAGCTGCACGAGGGCGAGGAGGACATGCTCGACCTGGCTCCGGGCCTGACCGACGCCTCGCGCCTGGCGTGTCAGTGCGTGCCCGACGGCAGCGAAGGCGTGATCGTGGTGGTGCCCGACTGGAACCGCAACGCGGCCAGCGAAGCTCCGCACTAGACTCGCGGGCTGATCGCAGGCCGCGCCGTGGGTACGCTCACGGGATGCACGCTTCTCCGCAGACGCGCGTCGATGCTCTCCCCGGCGGGGCCGGTCTGGCTGCCGCTGGCCGCTCGGCGCTGGTGCGAGGAGGGGGAGTCGAACCCCCACGGGTTGCCCCACTGGATCCTAAATCCAGCGCGTCTGCCATTCCGCCACCCTCGCAGGCTGCGCATTGTGAGCCTTGCTCCTGTCGCCGTGCAATCGTCGGCGCGGCCGAGCCGACCAGGGCGCTGATCCTGAGCCTGCTGCTGGCGCTGCTGGTCGTCGGCTGCGGGGAGCCCGTGGGACCGGGCAGCGAGCTGCGCCTCGACCTCTCGCCCCCGGCGGACGCGCCGCCCTGGCCGCAGCTCGAGCTGGTGGCCGAGCTGGGCTTTCCGGGCGCCTGGGTGGCCGCGGCTCCGCGCGTCGCACCCGGGCCTGGCGGCACCTGGCGGCTGTCGGACCCCGCCGGCGGCGTGGTCCTGAGCGCCACGCTGCGAGGCGCCTTCGAGCTCTCGGCCTTCGACGCGATCAGGCTGGGCGTGGCCGCGGCCGGTCCGGGCGAGGTGCTGGTGGAGCTCTGGGACGGGCCCGACCTGGTGGGCCTGACGCGCTCCCAGCCGGTGATCGTGTCGGACGACGTGGCCTGGCTGCACTTGCCCGCGCACGTCTTCTGGCAGCGCGATCGTCGCGCGGACCGGCTGGTGCTCAAGGCCCACGCCAGCGTGCACCGCGTCGACCTGCAGTCGCTGGCGCTGCTTCGCCAGCCGGCGGGCGCCGTGCTGCCGAACCCCGCAGGGCCTCCGCAGCTGGTGGACCTGTGGGGAGATGCCCGGCGCGCCGAGGGCCTGGACCAGGAGCGCGAGCTGTCCGCGCGCTTCGTGGTGCCCGCCAACGGGCGCCTGTCGTTCGTCCACACCTGGGAGCCGCAGCACGGGTCGGGAGACGCCACGCCACTGCTGCTGGTGGAGGTGCTGGCCGGCGCGCAGCGGGTCAGCCGTCGCGTCGCGCGCCCCGACGGGGTCGGCCGCGAGGCGCGCTGGGCGGCGGTCGAGCTCGACCTGTCCGAGCTGGCGGGGCGCGAGGCCGAGCTGCGCATGTGGCTCGCACCCGCTGTTGAGCTGCCCTCCGCCTGCGCCATCGGCGAGCTGTCTGTGTGGTCGCCAGCGGCCGCGCCGTCCACGCTGGTCCTGATCACCAGCGACACGCACCGCGCCGATCACCTGGGGGCCGCGCCCGGCAGCGTGGACGTGGCCACGCCCACGCTGGACGCCCTGGCCGCGCGGGGCGTGCTGTTCAGCGATTGCCTAGCCACCACCAACGTGACCAACCCCTCCCACGCCGCGCTGCTCTCAGGGCTGCACCCAGCCGAGACCGGCATCCTGCACAACTCGCTGCCCTTGGGAGAGCGCGCCGCCACGCTGGCCGAGGCCTTCGCCGCCGCGGGCTGGCGCACGGCCGCGGTGGTGAGCGCGCGTCACCTGGGGCATCCCACCAGCGGGCTCGGGCAGGGCTTCGACCGCATGAGCTGGCCCGACGGCGGAGGCTCTCGCAGCGCCGAGGACAGCCTGCCCCTGGCGCAGGCGGCGCTCGACGCCGCGGACGGCCGGCCCCTGTTCCTGTGGGTCCATCTGTTCGATGCCCACGGGCCGTACAAGCCGCCCGCGCGCTGGGCCCGGCGCTACTGGCCCGACGACAGCGACCCCTACGACGAGCAGCTGCCCGAGCCCGAGGTGCCCGCCAGCGTGCTGCCTCCGGAGCTGTCGGGGCTGCGCGACTTCTCCTGGCCGGCCGCGGCCTATCGTGGCGAGGTGAGCCGCCTGGACGAGGCGCTGGCCCCGCTGTTGGCCCGTGGCCGCGTGGCCGACGGGCTGGTGGCGCTGACGGCGGACCACGGCGAGTCCTTCGGGCAACATGGCATCTGGTTCACGCACGCCGGGCTCTACCCCGAGAGCATCCACGTGCCTCTGGTGATCGCGTTCCCGGGGGCGTCGGCGGGCCGCGTCAGCGACACGCCGGTGGGGCACCTCGACCTGGCGGCCACCCTGCTGGAGCTGGCGGGTGTGGACGCGCGGGGCGTCCCCGGTCGCAGCTTCGCCGCGCTGGCGCGGGGCGGCGCCGTCAGCAGCGGTCCGCGCTTTGCTCTCTCGGCCCACGGCTTCTCCGCGTCGGTCACGGACGACGGCTGGCATCTCGTGTTGCATCTGCGCGATCAGCGGCAGCGGCAGATGACCAGCAGCTTCGAGCGTCATCAGGTGCAGCTCTACGATCTGCGCGCCGACCCGGGCTGCACCCAGGATCTGTGGCGTGAAGAGCTGCCACGCGCGAGGGCTCTGCGCAGAGGCTTGGTGACGTGGCTGGCTTCGCGCCAGGATCTCGATCTGGCCGGAGAATTGGTGCAGGATGCCGAGCGCGCGGCCCAGCTCCGTGAGCTGGGTTATCTCGAAGACACCAGCGCGGGGCCGTCTGAGCTGTGGGTGTCGGACTCCTGCTCGTGGTGCGCGCACTTCAAAGCGGAGGCAGGTGGGTGATGCCGGGTACGGACGGGCGGGAGCGGGGAGCACGGCACGATCTTTGGCTCCCGTCCGACGCGAGCAGGGTGCCCGGCGTCCGAGACTGTCGCGGGCTGACCCCATGCTGTCTGCACGGGCTGCTGTGGCTGCTGCTGATTCTGGGGAGCGCCTGCGGCCCCGCGCCCGAGCCGGGACCGGGTTTCCTGCGTCTGCAGCTCGAGCCCGAGCAGCGAGGCGAGTCGCTCGAGGCCCCGCACAACGTCACCTTCGTGCTGACGGATGAGCTGACGCGCTGGAAGTTCTTGAAGCAGTCCGCGAGTCTCTGGCCGGCGGCCGACGGGCGGCCCGCCCGCATGATCTTTGGCGCCACCAAGCAGCAGGGTCCGCTGCGCATCACGCGGCTCGGCGCGCTGAACATGGCGGGCGTGCGCGGGCTGCGCGTGATGGCCAGCTTCTCGGGCCACGGCAGCCTACAGGTGGGGCTCCTGTCCGGTGGCAAGGTCGTTGGGCTCAGCTTGCCCAGGCAGCTGGTCCAGAGCGAGCAACCCGTCGCGATCAACCTGGTGCTGGGCGCCAAGTCGCGCGACCTGCCCGACATCGATGGTCTGCGCTTCGTCTGCAGAGGCACCAAGCGGCGCCTGGGCCTGGTGTCGGTCGAGCTGATGAGCGAGTACGACCTGGCCTCGCTGCCCTTCCCCGGGGGGCACGTGCTGCTGGGTGAGGTCTGGCGCGAAGGGCGCAGCGTAGTGACCGGTGCGCCGCTGGTGGTGCAGGTGACGCCCGGCGCCGAGAGCCAACTGGCCTTCTCGGTCGGCCTGCCCCGCTCGCTCGCGCGACCCGAGGGCGCCGAGCCCGACACGCTGCGCGTGAGTCTGGTGTGGCAGGGGCAGACCCTGGATCAACGCGTCTTCGATGTGGACACGCGGCAGGCCCGTCGCCACCGACGCTGGCTCGACGTGCGCTGGAGCTTGGGCTCCTACGCGGGCCTCGAGCTGACGCTGCGCTTCGAGATGGACCCGGGGCCAGGGGGCGGCGACGCGGCGGCGATCGTGGCGGAGGCGCGTCTGGAGCACGCGCGCGAGCAGATGCCGCTGGTCTTGTTGATCACCAGCGATACCCACCGCGCCGACCACCTGGGGGCCGCCGGCGCCGACTGGCTACAGACCCCGGTACTGGACGCGCTGGCGGCGCGGGGCGCGCTGTTCCTCGACTGTTACTCGCCCACCAACGTGACCGGTCCGGCGCACCAGGCCATGCTGACCGGCTGGCACCCGCGTGACCTGCCGCCCGTCAAGAACAGCGTGGTGCTGGGCGAGCTGATGCCCACCCTGGCGGAGCGGTTTGCTGCCGCCGGCTGGCGCACCCTGGCGGTGGTGTCGGCCAAGCATCTGGGCCACAAGTTCAGCGGGCTGGGCCGGGGCTTCGACCGGCTCTCCCGACCGGAAAGCACCATGCGTGACGGCGCGGCCAGCGTGGCGCTGCTCGAGCGCTGGCTGGAGGCCGAAGCCGGGCACCCGCTGTTCGTGTGGCTGCACCTGTTTGACGCGCACGCGCCCTACGAGCCGAGCGCTGAGTTCGATCGGCTCTACTACGACGCCACACGAGATCCGTTCGCGCTCGACTTTGGTCACCCCGGCCCGATGGCGCCGAGAGACATGCCCGGGCTCAAGGACATGAGTTACGCCCGCGCGCAGTACGCCGCCGAAGTGACCGGTCTGGACGCACTGCTGGAACCCCTGCTCGAGCTCCCGCGGGTGCGGGCCGGCGTGGTGGCCTTCGTGGGCGATCACGGCGAGGGGCTGGGGCAGTACGACGTGCACTTCGATCACGCCGAGCTGTACCCGGAGACCGTCGCGGTGCCGCTGATCCTGACCGCGCCCGCGATCACGCCGGGCACGCTGGACGAACGCCCCGTGCTGTCGCTCGACCTCGGCCGCACACTGCTCGATCTGGCGGGCCTGGGTGAGGTGCCCTTTCCGGGGCGCTCACTGCTGTCGGAGGCGCGCGCAGGGCCGCGCTTCGTGATCTCGTCGGGCGGGCGTTCGGCGCTGGCGGTGGACGGCCCCTGGATGCTGCGCCTGCAGCTGACCGAGCACCACGGCACCTACACCTCGCGCGGCTACGCCCTCCACGAGACCGAGCTGTTTGATCGCGTGGCCGACCCCGCTTGCCGGCGCGAGCTGTCCGCCGAGCAGCCCGAGCGCACCCGGGCCATGCGGGCCGGGCTGGTGGCCTGGCTCAGCCGGGCCAGCACCGAGGGGCAGGGCGAGGCCCTGGAGGACGAGGACACCGGTGCCATGCTGGCCGAGCTGGGCTACGCCGGCATGACCGAGATGAAGGCCAGCGTGCTGTGGGTGCCCGACGAGTGCGAGTCCTGCCGGCGCTGGGAGCCGCGGCGGTGAGCTTGCTCTCGTCGGCCTGGGTCCTGCTCCTGGCGCTGGCGACGTCCAGCCTGGCACCCGGACCCATGCCCGACCCGGCCGTCGGCCCCATGCTCGGCCCGGCGTGCGCAGCAGCCATCGCGGCGGTGCCTCCGTCGGGCGCCGTGTCGTCGCCGGACACATTGGCCAGCGACCACGTGGTGCTGCTGGTGACCAGCGCCGACCACCGCGCCGATCACCTGGGCCAGGCCTTCGCGGGCGTGGACATCGACACGCCGCAGCTCGACCGCTGGGCTCGCGACGGCATGCTGTTCACCCGCGCCTGGTCGGCGTCGACCCTGCCGGTGGCAGCGCTGGCCTCGCTGCACACGGGGCGCTCGGCGCGGGACACGGGTCTGCTGGATCACGGAGCCCGCCTGGCTGCCTCCGCACCGCGGCTCAGCGCCGCCCTGGCCGCGGCTGGTTACGACACGGTGGCGGTCCTGGCCGACGCGGATTCGGCTCGGGAGGCCGGGCTGACCCACGGCTTCGCCGAGGTGCTGGGAGGCACCGGCGGCGTGCGCCTGCCCGCCGCGGAGGTGCTGCACCTGGGCCGCGCCGCCCTGGAGGCCCGCAGCGCACGACGCGTGTTTCTCTGGCTGCACCTGAGTGACGGCAGCTGGCCCCACGCCCCCGCGGCCTCGGTGCTGGCGCGCTACTACGACGCCGCGGACGACCCGCGCCACCCCGGCCTGCGCCCGGTCAAGCTGCCCGCTGGGCTGCTCCCGCCCGAGCTGCGCGGCGTCGACGATCTGGCCTGGCCTCGCGCCCGCTACAAGGCCTGCCTGACAGAGCTGGACGCGGCGCTGGGCCAGCTGCTGGCCCTGCCCCGGGTGTCCGCCGGGACGCGAGCCTTCGTGGGCGTCACGGGTCTGCTGCTGGGGGAGCACGGCCTGTGGTTCCGGCGCCTGGGCTGCTACCCCGGGTCGCTGGGGGTGCCGTTGCTGTTGGCGGGGCCAGGCGTCCCGGTGGGGCTGCGCGAGGCGCGGCCGGTGAGCAGCGTCGATTTGGGGCGCACCCTGCTGGACCTCGCGGGCGGGAGCGAGCTGCCGCTGCCAGGGACCTCGCTGCTCCGGGGTGCCGACGCGAGAGGCGACGTCTTCGCGGTGGACGTGGGCGGTCTGTCGATGGCCATCCAGGATGGCCGGCACCTGCTGCTGCTCTCGCTCCGGCGGCGTCAGCCGCCGTGGGTCCATGAGCGACGGGAGCGCGGTGAGCGCGAACTGTATGACCTGGGCGCGGATCCCCTGGCCGTGCGCGACCTGGGCGACCAGGCCCTGGGGCCGGCTGACGACCTGGCCCTGCGCCGGCTCTCGGAGCGGGCCATGGCGTGGCTACGTGCCGCCGATCCGTTGGGCTGGAGCGAGCACGCGCCGCTCTCCGCCAGCGCGCGATCCCGGCTGGCCGCCAGCGGCTACACCTCGCTCCCGCCGCGCGCCTTGAGCCGGCCCTGGGATCTCTCAGACGCGCCCATGCCGAGCACCGAGGAACTCGACGGCAGCGACGGCAGCGACGGCAGCGACGGCAGCGACGGCGACGGCGGCTAGCGCCCGCGACGAAGCGCACGGCGGCTGCTAGCTGTGCCGTCCAAGCACATTGTTCATCCGGGACTCCCCGTGATCATGGGGTTGCTTGCCGACCTCGCGACCAAGGGAGCTGGGCCGGAAGAAGCTGCATGGCAACGCCAGGACGGCGCTGACGACCCGCCGGAAGCTGGCCGAGTTGGTGGCGGCGGGGTCGAGGGCCTGGGGGCTGACGGTCAGGTCCTCTCGACGCGAGCCTCAGGGGCCGCTCGACCCGCCGGCGCCACGCCGCTCGCCCAGCAGTTCAGCCAACACGTCCACGATTTCCGCCTGCACTTCGGGCTTCGAGAGGTTGCCCAGGTGACCGCCCATGGGGCGCAGGATGACACGCTCGGGGCCTAGCGTCTGCTGCAGCCAGAGCTGGTGCGCCTCGTTGGTCAGGAAGTCATTCTCGTTGGCGATCACGCGCACGTCGGGGTTGGCGGCCAGCTGCTCGCCCCAGTGCTGCAGTCGGCTGAGTTCGAAGATCTCGTCCGGGCTCTGGAGCTCGAGGTCGTCACGTTCCAGCAGCGACGGAATTAGCCAGGCGAAGACGTACTCCATGAATGAGTAGCGCACGATCTCGCGATAGGCGGCGCCGCGCTCGCGCTCCTCGATGGGCGTGAGCAGCACCCCGCGGTCGTCGCGCAGCTGGCTGTCGAAGATGACCGAGACCAGCGTCAAGCGGAAGGCGACGCCGATCAGGTACTCCGCCTCCCATTCGCTGAAGGGCAGCTCTCTGTCGGCCTCCGGCTGATCGTGAAGCAGCAGGTGCGCGACCTTCTGGAGCACGTTGTTGATCTTCTCTTCGCGCTCGTCGGCGGCGAGCTGCATCGGGGCGCGGTAGAAGCCGTCGAGCAGTTCGACGCCGTAGAGCAGGTCGACCGGCGTCTCCAGGGCCAGGTAGCCGTCGAGCTGCAGCCCGTCGTCGCGGGCGCCCACACCCGCAGCGACCAGCATGGTGTGGAATGCGCCCATGGAGACGCCCACCAGCGCGCGGCTCGTGACCGCGTCGGGGTGGCGCGTGGCCAGGTCGCGGTTGATGGCGGCCAGCGCTGCGCGCAGATCGGCGGCGTCCAGCGGGCTGTAGCCCGGCAGCGAGTGGCTGCCGGCACCACGCATGAACTCAGGGTGCATCGTGCTGCTGATGGACACCACGGACCAGCCCCGCCCGTGGAAGAGCTCGGCCAGGGCCACCGCCGTGTCGTTGCTGCGGTGGCTGCCCAGGCCGGGGACCACGAACACCAGCGGCGCCGGGTCCGGTTGCAGCCAGAGGTTGTACGGCAGGGGCTCGGGGCGTCCGGGCAGCTGCGGCTCATGCACCGTGGTGCGACCGAGAAAGCCGGGGTCATCAGACCCCAGGAAAATGGCGTTGAGCGTCTCCCGCGCGGCGCCGGGGTCGGCGTCGTCGTAACTCATGTCGACCACCTGCTTCAGGCGCATGATCGACCAGGCGTAGCGCGTGAGCTCGTAGGCGTCGTAGCGCTGGTCCACCAGGCGCTTGTAGTTCTCCACCGAGCCCGCCAGCTCGTTGAAGCGGGTGAAGAAACCCACGGGCCAGAGCCAGAACTCGATCGAGAGCGCCGAGTCGCCGACCCAGCCCACGCCGTCGCGGGTGCTGGAGGGACCCACGCCCGGCAGGGTCAGGAAGCGCGGCTGCTCCCAGCCGGCGTTGGTCAGGCTGCGGCCGGTGTCGTTGGGCGCGGCGGCCACGCCCATGGGTGTGGCCGGATCGAAGAAGCCCAGCAGACCCACGGTGAGGTTGATCAGGAAGCGAGCGCTCTCGCGGCCGGTGGCGCCGCCCTCGCCCTGCACGGCGTTGTTCACGGCGCGCACGGGGTACTGCAGGTTGGTGCCGAAGCGCGAAAAGGCGTCGCGCACCGGCTGCCGGAACACAAAGCGCCAGCCGCGGCCCAGGGGCGAGATGACGTAGCGCATGAAGCCGTCGTTGAACGCGAACATGCTGCGGTTGAAGGGCTCGGCGTCGTCGGCCATGGGGTCGAAGAACTCGGGCTCCTCCAGTTGGAACCACTCGGCGCCGGGGCCGTCGTACTCGGACCAGTCTCGGTGCTGGGTCTCGATGCTGCTGCAGCCGCCCAGCCACTGGACCAGCAGCAGCAGCAGCAGCGCGAGCAGCCCGCGCGCGGGCGCGCATGTCCGCGAGGAGGTCTCGGCGCTCATCGTGTGGCCTTCGTCGCGGCGCGAGGCCGGCTGGAGTTCGAGGTCATGTCGGGTGATCGGTGGCGGCCGCGCTGCGGGGTTCAGAGCGCCAGGTCGCCGCGGCGCAGGTGGTTCAGCGCCGAGCCCGCACGGAACCACTCGATCTGCAGCGGGTTCATGCTGTGCCGCGCCGCAAACGACTCGCTGCTGCCGTCGGCGTGTTCGAGCACCAGCGTGAGGTCCTGCCCGGGGGCCAGCTCGTCGATGCCCTCGATGCTGACGCGGTCGTCCTCGCGCACCCGCTCCCAGCTGGACGGGTCGACGAAGGTGAGCGGCAGCACGCCCTGCTTCTTGAGGTTGGTCTCATGGATGCGCGCGAAGCTGCGCACCAGCACGGCCCGGGCGCCCAGGAAGCGCGGACACATGGCGGCGTGCTCGCGCGAGCTGCCTTCGCCGTAGTTGCCGTCGCCCACCACGATCCAGCCCTGCCCGGCCGCCTTGTAGCGCTTGGCCAGCTCGGGCAGCACCACGCCGGACTCACCGCTGAGCAGGTCCTTGCCCTTGCCGGTCTCGCCGGTGAAGGCGTTGTGGGCGCCCAGCAGCATGTTGTCCGAGATGTTCTGCAGGTGCCCGCGGAAGCGCAGCCAGGGACCGGCCGCCGAGATGTGGTCGGTGGTGCACTTGCCGGAGACCTTGATCAGCACCGGGAGGGAGCGGAACTGCTCGGCCGAGGTGGGCTCGAAGGGCGTCAGTAGCTGGAGCCGCTTGGAGCCGGGCGCCACGGCCAGCTCGATGCCTGTGCCGTCGGCGGGGGGCGCCACGTAGCCTCGATCTCCCTGCACGAAGCCGGCGCTGGGCAGCTCGTCGCCCGACGGCGGCGAGAGCCTGACCTCGTTGCCGTCGCTGGTGGTGATGCTGTCGTTGCGCGGGTCGAAGTCGAGGCGCCCGGCGAGCGCCAGGGCGATCACCGCCTCGGGGCTGGTGATGAACGCGCAGGTGGCCGTGTTGGCGTCGTTGCGCCCGCTGAAGTTGCGGTTGAACGAGGTCACGATGGAGTTGGCCTCGCCCTTGCTGACGCCCTCGCGCTGCCACTGCCCGATGCACGGGCCGCAGGCGTTGGCCAGCACCGTGGCGCCGATGGACTGCAGCGCCTGCATCTGGCCGTCGCGGCGGATGGTGTCGTCGATGGTGTTGCTGCCGGGTGAGACCATCAGCGGCACCTTGGACGTCAGCCCCTGCTCGGCCGCCTGGCGCGCCACCGACGCGGCGCGCTCCATGTCCTCGTAGCTGCTGTTGGTGCACGAGCCGATCAGCGCCGCGCCCAGCTCCAGCGGCCAGCCCTCTCGGGTGGCCTCGGCGCCCAGGTCGGCCAGGGGACGCACGCGGTCCGGCGTGTGCGGGCCCACGATCAAGGGCACCAGCGCCGACAGGTCGATCTCGAGCACCTCGTCGTAGTGCTGGGCGGGGTGGGCCAGCACCGCGTCGTCGGCGCGCAGCTCGGCGGCGTGTGCGTCCGCCAGGTCGGCCACGTCGCCGCGGCGCGTGGCGCGCAGATAGCGCCCCATGGCCTCGTCGTAGGGGAAGACCGAGGTGGTGGCGCCGTGCTCTGCGCCCATGTTGCAGATGGTGGCCTTGCCCGTGGCCGAGAGCGACGCCGTGCCCTCGCCGAAGTACTCGACGATGGCGCCGGTGCCGCCCTTGACGGTGAGCTGCTCAAGCACCTTGAGGATCACGTCCTTGGCCGAGCTCCAGCCGTCCAGCGATCCCGTCAGGTGCACGCCGATCAGCTTGGGCCAGCGCAGGCCGAAGGGCAGGTCGGCCATGACCTCCATGGCGTCGGCGCCGCCGACCCCGATGGCCAGCATGCCCAGGCCGCCCGCGTTGGGGGTGTGGCTGTCGGTGCCGATCATGAGCCCGCCGGGGAAGGCGTAGTTCTCCAGCACCACCTGGTGGATGATGCCGGCGCCTGGCTCCCAGAAGCCCGCGCCGTAGCGCGCCGCGGCGGTCTTGAGGAACTCGTAGACCTCGTGGTTCTCGTGGTTGGCCACGCTCAGGTCTTCGGCGGCGCCCTGGTGCGCGCGGATCAGGTGATCGCAGTGCACGGTGGTGGGCACGGCCACCTGGTCGCGCCCCGTGAGCGAGAACTGCAGCAGGGCCATCTGCGCCGTGGCGTCCTGCAGGGCCACCCGGTCGGGCGTCAGGTCGACGTAGGACTGCCCCCGCGCGGGGTCGCTGGCGCCGCCGTCGGCCAGGTGCGCGTAGAGGATCTTCTCGGCCAGGGTGAGCCCGCGGCCCAGGCGTTCACGGACGCTGGCGTGCAGGCTGGCGAGGCGGGGGTAGAGGTCCTGGGGCTGCGACATGGCGGTGATCTCGGCGCGGGTGACGGAGGGCGCGCCAGGATATCAGCCGGGTAGGTGGCCGCTCCAGCGGCGGGATCAGCCTTCGCTGCTGTCGTCCTCGGAGTCGTCGCCCGAAGCGGTGTCGCCCGAATCGGTGTCGCCCACTGTTGCGCCCTCGGAGTCGCCCTCGGAGTTGTCCCCGGAGTTGTCCCCGGAGTCGCCCTCGGAGTCGTCGCTCGCCTCGCCTTCGGAGCCATCCCCGCCCAGCTTGGGAAGATTCAGGCTGCGCAGGCCGCTGACCATGGAGTCGAGCAGGCCCTTGCCGGAGCCGCTGTTGGATCCCAGCGCGCGCATGTTGTCCTGGGCGATGCCCTTGGCCTGCGCAGCGTTCTCCTTCACGTCGGGCGAGGCGTCGAGCATGGCCAGCTGCCGGTCCGCCAGGGAGATGCACTGCTCGTACAGGCCCTTGGCCTTGTCGGCGTCACGTGGCAGGAAGTACTGGTACAGCGCGCCGAGGTCGTTGTAGGTGCGTGGGTCGTCGTCGCTGATCGCGAGGCGCTGCTCGTAGGCCTTGACGGCGTCGTCGAAGCGCGACGTCTCCTGGCACAGCACGGCGTAGTTGTCCCACACTTTCGTGTTGCGGGGCTCGGCCGCCACGATGGCCTCCAGCACCTGGCGGCAGGTGGCCTTGTCGCCGCGCTGGTAGTAGGGGCTGATCGAGCCCGCCAGTCTGCCGGCCACGGCGTCGGTGTCGGGCTCGTTGCGCAGCAGCTCGGTCAGGTCGCGGGCGCTCATGGACACCATCACGGCCAGGGCCTTGCCGGAGGCCTCGAAGCTGCCGTTCTCGCGGTACTTCTTGGCCAGGCGGTAGAGCAACGTGAAGTCCGGTTCGGGCTGGCGCTCGACGATGGCCTTGGCGGCGTCGACGGCCTTGCCGCTGATGTCCTGCGCCTCGTAGAACCAGACCAGCTGACCCAGGGGCTCCAGGCGCTCTCGGGGCAGCAGCTCGTTGGCGCGCTCGAGATCGTCGACCGCGTCGGCCCAGGCCTGGTTGGCCGCTTCGATATCGCCGTTCTCGCTGGCCTCCCAGAACAGGTAGCTGCCTACGGCGCCGCGCAGCATGAGCGCGTCACCGTCGTCCGGAAAGCGCGCCAGGGTGCTGTTGGCGAGCTCGAGCGCGGCGTCACGCTGCCCGTCCCGGTACAGCAGGAACTGGCCCATCTCCCAGACCGCGGTGCCATGGCCCGGGCCCTTGGCCAGGGCCACCTCCAGGTGCTCGAAGGCGCGGCCCAGGGCCAGGTCGAGTTCTTCCTGCCCGTAGCCCTTGCCCGCCATGGCGTCGGCCTGGGCCACGTACGCGCGTCCAAGTGCCAGGGCCACGTCGGCGTCCTGGGTGTCCAGCGACTCGAGCGTGGTCAGGGCTGCCTCAGCGCGGCCCATGCGTGTGTGCACGTCCGCCAGCGCCAGCCGCACGGCGGCCTCATCGCCCTCGCCATCCTGCAGGGCCTGGCTGAGCAGCAACGACGCGTCGGCCAAGCGGCCGCGGACCACGTGATCGTGGGCCCGGCTGAGGACGTCGCCGTCCAGCGCCGCGACCGGCACGGCCAAGGTGATGAGCAACAGGGAAGCGCTGAGCATGGCGTCCGGGTCCGATGCGGCGGGAATGGAAGGGGACAGGCACCTCGGGCGGTGCCTGCACGCCCATAGCTTAAACGCCCGGGGACCATGAGGGGTGTCGCGGTCGTGGCTCGCCGGGGGGCGTCGACGCCCGGTGTGGTCCCCGGAGCGGCTCCAGAGGGCTCGTCTGGGGACCACAGTTTGGGGCCGCTCAGCCTCGGCCCGCCCTGGGCAGGTCCCGCGCTCAACCCAGGAAAAGAAGTGGTGCCCCCTCAAGGACTCGAACCTTGGACCCGCTGATTAAGAGTCAGCTGCTCTACCAACTGAGCTAAGGAGGCACACCAGAACGCATTACCTACCCGT
>QNBX01000003.1 GCA_003644265.1 Planctomycetota bacterium | reverse complement strand
GGCGCGCTGCCCGTGCGGGCTTTGCTTCAATGCGCGGTCGCGCCGTCCTGGACGGTCAGCATACCTCCCACCCGAGAGCTCCCATGGTCCCCTGCCCGAGCGCTGCACTGATCGAATGCGTGCCCAACATCTCGGAGGGCCGCGACAGGGCCGTGATCGACCGGATCGTGGCGGCCGCCGCGGCGGTGGACGGCGTCTCGGTGCTGGACGTCGACCCGGGCGCCGAGACCAACCGCACGGTGATCACCTTCGTAGGCGCGCCCGACGCCGTGGTGGAGGGTGCCTTTCAGCTCATCGCCCGGGCCGCCGAGCTGATCGACATGTCGAAGCAGACCGGCACCCACGCGCGCCACGGCGCCACCGACGTGTGCCCGTTCGTGCCGGTGTCGGGGGCCAGCATGGCCGACTGCATCGCGGCGGCTGAGCGCCTCGGCGCGCGGGTGGGCGACGAGCTGGGCATCCCGGTCTACCTCTATGACCAGGCCGCCCGGCGCGAGGACCGCCGCAGCCTGGCGAAGGTGCGCGCCGGCGAGTACGAGGCCCTGCCCGACAAGCTGGGGCAGCCCGAGTGGGCGCCCGACTTCGGGCCGGCGAGGTTCCTGCCGCGCACGGGCGTGGTCACCATCGGCGCGCGCGAGTTCCTGATCGCCTACAACGTCAACCTCAACTCCATGAGCAAGGCCCACGCCGACGACATCGCCGGCGAGCTGCGCGAGACCGGGCGCGCGTCCCGGCGCGACCAGGGCACGCCGTACTACAGCAGCGGCAAGCTGGTGAAGTACGACCCGGCGGGGGGGCGCTTCCCCAGCGCCTACGACGACTTCGTGAGCGCCACGCTGGACGAGCTGGCCACGCACTACCGCTCCATCGGGCGCGACCTCGACGCCGACCTCGCCTTCTTCGGGCGCGACAAGCAGTCACTGCAGGGGGTCAACGTCATGCGCCGCGGGCGCTTTGCGCACTGCCGCGGCGTGGGCTGGGTCATCCCCGAGTACCGCAAGGCGCAGATGAGCTTCAACCTGACCGACTGCCACCAGACGCCGGCGCACGCGGTCTTCGACGCCTGCAGCGAGCTGGCGGCCGAGCGCGGGCTGCGCGTCACCGGCAGCGAGGTGGTGGGCATGCTGCCGTGGGAGGCGCTGCGTGAGTCGGGCGAGCACTACCTGTCCAAGCAGGGCGCCTGCCGCGGCGTGCCCGTGGCCGACGTGGTGGAGACGGTGGTGCAGTCCATGGGCCTGGCGGACGTGGCGCCCTTCGTCGCGAAGGAGCGCGTGCTGGGCCTGCCGAGCACGGACGGCACGCTGGCGTCCATGCCGGCCAACGCGCTGGCGGACGAGGTCAGCCGGGCCTCACCCGCGCCGGGCGGCGGCTCGCTGGCGGCGCTGGCGGGCTCGCTGGGCGCGGCGCTGGCGTCCATGGTGGCCAACCTGACCTACACCAAGAAGGGCCTGGAGCACCGCAAGGCCGACATGGAGCGCCTGGCCATGGAGGCCCAGGGGCTCAAGGACGAGCTGCTGCGGGCGGTGGACGCCGACACCGACGCCTTCGGCCAGGTGCTCGCGGCCATGCGCTTGCCCAAGGACACCGACGAGCAGAAGGCCGCGCGCCTGGGCGCCATCCAGGCCGGCTACAAGCACGCCACCGACGTGCCGTTCGCCAGCGCCCAGGCCTGCCTGGCCGCGCTGCGCCTGTGTCGCACGGCGGCGGAGCAGGGCATGCCCGCCTCCATCACCGACGCGGCCGTGGGGGCCATGCTGGCGCGCAGCGGCGTGCTGGGCGCGGTGCTCAACGTGCGCATCAACTTCGCCTCGATCGACGACGCCGACTGGGTGGCCGAGCGCCGCTCGCAGCTCGACGCCCTGGTCAGCGAGGCCCACGAGCTGGAGGCCGCCACCCTGCGCGTCGTGGAGTCGGCCCTCTGAGGTCGGTCCGCGACCGGGAGTGAGTCGCGTGGTTCCTGCGCCGTGAGCTGAGCCTTTGCTGAGCCGTGCGTCAGCTGCGGGCGCCGAGCCGCGGGCAACGCTTGCACTGCTTGCGGCGGGGCTTCTTGCAACACCTCGACTTGGGCTTCTTGGCGAGCAGGTGCATGTCGGAGCCGGATGAGGAGCAGGGCGGCGGTCGCTTCAGTCTACTCTGTTGAGATTGGGTCGCAAGCGCGATAATCCAGAGCCCGCGGCCTCACGACGGGCGACTTGTGGGCTCCGGGCTCCAAACCCACAATGGCCCGCATGAGCGTCTACGAGCCGTCTGAAGAGGTTGTCGAGATCCTGAAGGACCTGGTCGAGTTCGAGCTCGCCGGGGTGGTGCGCTACACGCACTACGCCCTGATGGTCACCGGCGTGAATCGCATCTCCCTGGTCGACTTCATGCAGACCCAGGCCAGCGAGTCGCTCGACCACGCCCGCCGCGTGGGCGAGCTGCTGACCGGCCTGGGCGGTCACCCGCGCATGCGCGTGGCGGGCCTCGACGAGAGCCACCGTCACGCGGTGCACGACATCCTCGAGGAGTCCTTCGCTCACGAGGCGCGGGCCATCGAGACCTATCGCAAGCTGCTCGACGCCGTGGGCGATAGCTCGCTGCTGCTGGAGGAGTTCGCGCGCGAGATGATCAGCGCCGAAGAGACGCACCTGATGGAGCTGCGCAAGATGCTGCGAGACCTGGAGTAGCTCGCGATTCGCTCGCGATGCGGCGCGGGAGCGGTTCGCCCGCGGCCCGTTGTTGTCGTAGGATTGAGCTGTGTGACACCTACAGGCCTCCGTTGAGTCAGGGTTCGTCCGATGCGCGTCAGCTTGGTCTTTCCACCCAATCGGGCCGTGCCCGCCTCGCCCTACGCCAGCCTTCCGCTGCTGGCGGGGGGGCTCATCCGCGCAGGTCACGAGGTGGCCATGGTGGACGTCAACCTCGAGGTGTTCGAGGGCTTGGTGACGCCGGCCGTCCTGGAGTCGGCCGTCGCCGACTTCAACCACGCCTGGGATCATCTGCGGGCCCTGCCGTCTCCTACGCCAGACGAAGTCCGCCGGCTGCAGGCGCTCGCCAAGCTCGGGATCATCCCGCTGGACCAGCTGGACGAGGGGCAGCGGGCCGCAGACATTCTGCGTGACCCGGCACGCTTCTATCAGCCGGAGCTCGCGACCTGGGCCTACGACCGGCTGGCCAACTTGTTGCGCGTGCTGTACTCGACCAATCCGGTCTTCTACGGGCTGCGAAGTCACGAGATTGATGGGTTCTTCGACTACCTGGAAGGCCCCATCGACAATCCGATCAACCGCGTGGTCGAGTCGGTCTGCATCGACAAGATCCTGGCCAGCGAGCCGGATCTGGTGGCGCTCACGATCCCCTTCAACGAACAGACCGCAGAGGCCTTCGCGATCCTCAAGGCGCTCAAGGCCAGGGCGCCCGACCTGAAGACCATGGTCGGAGGGCAGATCGTCACCTGGAATGAGCAGGCGCTGTGTACGGATCCGCGCTTCTACGCGTACGCCGACTTCGCCATGGTGAGCGAGGCGGACGAGAGCTTCCCCGTGTTTGTCGACGCCCTCGAGCAGGGGGCTGAGTTGGCGGGGCTGCCCAACCTGTACTGCCGCGGCGCCGACGGCACGATCCACCCGCCAGGCCCGAGCCCGCTTCCCAACCTCGACAAGATCGCCGCACCCGACTTCGCGGCCGTGCCGGTCGAGCGCTACTACCTGCCCGAGATCGTGGTCAACTTGCAGACCAGCCGGGGCTGCTACTACGGCAAGTGCACCTTCTGTTCCGACTCCATCAAGAAGAACTTCCGCATGCGTAGCCCGCGGCTGGTGACCCAGGATCTGGAGCAGATCCAGGCCCAGACCGGTGCCCGGCACACGATCCTCTGGGACCCGCTCACGCCGCCGCGGCTGATGCGCGCCATCGCGGAGTGGAACTGCGAGCGTCCTGAGCAGCAGCGCGTCTTCTGGGGCGCGGAGACCAAGTTCGAGAAGCTCTTCTGCGACCCAGAGTTCACCGACCTGATTCACGCGGGAGGCGCGCGCTTCTTGCAGTTTGGCTACGAGTCGGGTAGCCAGCGTGTGATTGACTTGATGGTCAAGGGCAATGACCTCGAGCGCGTGCACGACATGCTCGACACCCTGCGCGATTCTCAGATCGCGGTGAGCGTGCAGTGGTTCATCGGGTTCCCCCGGGCCACGGAGCAAGAGGACCTGCTGAGCTTCCGCTACCTCGACTTCCATCGCGACGCGGTGCTGCTGTCCTCGTACATGGGCATGTTCTCGATCTCGCCCGATGACGACATCTACCGCGACGGCGGAGAGCAGTACGGGATCGAGCTGTTTCAGCACGACTGCGGGCGCTGGGACTATCGCCACCGCGATGGCAGCGACCACTACGACCGCTCCGAGTTGCACGCCGCGTACCTCTCGCGTGGAGACGCGGAGAACATGGACCGGGTGGGCTTCTTCCTCTATCTCACACACCATCCGGAGCGCGTGCGCCAGACGACGTTCTTTGAGCGCGGCGGCGCCCTGCCCATGACGTGGAGCGAGCTGGCGGACGCCCGGCCGTCGTTTCCGCGGCACAACTCACTGGCCAGCTTCGACTTCGACATCTTCACCGACCCGGACGCTCAGGCGGGCAGCCCGGCAGGGGGACAGCTCCCGGCCCAGCCGAGTCACGCGGTCTACAATGGCCCCAGCAAGATGATCTGGCCGCTCAGCGAGCGCGAGCGGCGCCTGCTGAGCCTGGCCGACGGAGAGCGCAGCGCCACTGAGCTGGTGCAGGCCATGCAGGCTGATGCCGACGAGCTGCGGCAGGAGCTGCTGAGGCTGGTGCGGCGCGGCGTGCTGGTGATTCCGCACCAGCTGCGCGCCGGCGTGGTCGAGCCGCCGATCTCGCTGGTGAGCGAGTGACCTGCAGGCAGGCGCGTGACGGGAGCGGCTGCCAGCGCCCGTCGGCAACCCGGGCCGGCTGACGGCAGCCTCGGGCGCTCAGGCCTCCCGGGCCCGGACGGTGTTGCGACCAGCGTGCTTGGCGTCGTAGAGCGCCGCGTCGGCGGCCTCCACCAGAGACGAGACGTTCTGCTCGCGCTCGGGCACGGCGGTGGCCACGCCCAGTGAGATCGTGACCACCTCGGCGGCGTCACTGGCCGGGTGCGGCAGGGCCGCGCGGCGCACGGCCTGCAGCACCTGACCGGCCACGGCCATGGCGCCCCCGGCGCCGGTGTGCGGCAGGATCAACGTGAACTCCTCGCCGCCGTAGCGCGCCACCACGTCGCCAGGGCGCGCGACGCAGCGCCGGATCACGTCGGCCACCGTGGCCAGGGCCAGGTCGCCCTGCTTGTGTCCCATCGCGTCGTTGTAGTTCCCGAAGTGATCGACGTCGGCCATGATGACCGAGACGGGCTCGCGCTGACGGCGGGCGCGGGCCCACTCCTCCAGCAGCACCTCGTCGAGGCGCCGGCGGTTCATGAGGCCCGTGAGCCCGTCGGTGGTGGCCGCCTGCCGCAGCTTGTCCTCGAGCTCGCGGTACTCGGTGATGTCGCGGCAGATGCCCACCACGCCGATGGGCTGGCCTTGCTCGTCGCGGAAGGGGCACTTGACCGTGTCGAGCAGCACCCGGCGGCCGTCGGGTGGCTCCACCCAGTACTCGTCGCGCAGCACGTTGCCGGTCTCCAGCACCTCCCGGTCGCGCGCGCCGGCACGTGAGGCGATGTCGGCCGGGTGCAGATCATGGTCGGTGAGGCCCGCGACGGCCCCCGGAGAGCGGCCGACCACCTTGGCGTAGGCCTCGTTGCAACCCAGGTAGCGACCCTCGGCGTCCTTGTAGAAGATGGGGTCGGGGGCGGCCTCGAACAGGGCCCGGATCAGGTCCTCCTTGTGGGCCAGCTGTCGGGCCATGCGGTTGCGGTGCGTGACGTCGTGGCTGGCCACCAGGATGGCGCCGGCAAAGGGACGTTCGGTCAGCAGGCGCACGCTGCCCTCGACCTCCTGCCAGTCGTCGCTGTCGGGCTGCGAGATGCGGAACGCCAGCAGCGGAGACTCGAGCAGGCGCCCTTTGAAGACCTTTGCTTGGGCCTCCAGCACGCCGCCGCGATCGTCGGGGTGGACCAGCTCGATCGGGCGCGTGACGCCGCGTTGTTCCATCAGCCGCTGCAGGCTGGGGCTCATGAACAGCGGCGCGCCCGTGGGCGAGATCACCGTCAGCATCTCGCTGGCCTGTTCGATCAGGGCGGACAGGCCGTGCTCGGCTTCGGTGCGGGTCACGCGCGCCCGGTGCAACGCGGCCACCAGCTCATCGTGCTCCACCGCCAGCTCGATGGCGGCTCGGCGCGTCTTGCTCAGGCGCCGCAGGGCGAAGGCCAGCATGCCCGCGTAGGCCGCCAGGAGCAGGGCCAGCTCGAGGTCACCGCGGGTGCGCTCGGTCAGGTGGTACGCCACCGGCGGCGTCAGCAGCGGGAGCACCCAGGCGAAGCCCGCCAGCGGCAACACCGCCAGCCGGATCAGGCCGGCGAACGACATGCCCACCAGGATCACCGTGAGAAAGGTCTGCTCGGCGGGGTCCTGGACGGGGGCGAGCTTGACGTAGCCCAGGCCCCAGACCAGGCCCACTAGAGCCGCGCCCAGGGCGATGGCCGGCGCCCGCCGCGGCAGCAGGCTGCGGACGGCCGCGGCCGCGATGGCCACGCTGGCCCAGGGCACCACCACGCCGTTGGGCCAACAGATCAGCGCCACCATGAACGTCAGGCAAGCGAGGGCGAGGGCCTCGGCGCCCAGGTGGCTGGTGGCCTGGCGCTCCTGTTCGGCCTCCACTCGCGCTCGGTGGGTGGCCTTGGACGTGTCGGGCTCGGAGGCGTACGGCGGCTCCGGCATCGGGAAAGGCTGGCTCATCGGCTGGGGTCCGGGAGCGCGGCGCCGCGCACCAGCTCAAGCAGTCGGGCCGCGCCAGGCGCCAGGCTGGGCCAGCCGCCCGACAGCTCCAGTCGCGCCAGGCTGGCGGTGCCAAAGCTCGCTCCGGTGTGCTCGTCGGCCGGCAGCGGCTGGCCGCTGAGCAGTGTCACGAACTGGGCCAGGCCCGGGTTGTGTCCCACGACCAGCAGGCGCTCGCAGCCGTCGGCGTGCTCGAGCACGGTCTCGGCCACGCAGGCCGGGTCCGCCAGGTAGAGACGCCGCTCGGTCATGAGTGGGGGGGCGGCGGCGCCCAGGGCCTCGAGCACGAGGCGAGCGGTCTGCACGGCGCGCGTGGCCGTGCTGACCAGGACCCGGTCGGGCGCGATGTCTGTGGCCAGCAGCCAATGACCGAGGCGTTCGGCGTCGCGCAGCCCGCGGGGTGCCAGGGGGCGCTCATGGTCGGGCGTGTCACGCTGCGGACCGTCGCCCGCCTTTGCGTGGCGCAGCACGAGCAGCTCGCTCACCTTGGCTTCCGCTGGATCGGGCCACGGCGACGCCCGAGGTGGTCGCCCGCACCGCCGCCTGTCGAGGCGACCTGCGCAAGTTAGCAAAGGCGCCCGGCGCCGTTCAGCCCTGCGCGCGCCCGGCCGCTCCCTGCGCAGCCCGTGGACGTAGACTCGGCTGCATGAGGACGGATCTGGCCGCCGAGCTGTCGCGCCGCGATTCCTGCTGAAGCGGGCTCGGGGGCTGCGGCAGGGCCCGGTCTGGGGCCGGCTGAGAGCCGCTGCGCCGACCTCGCGCTGGCAACCAGGCCCGCCAGCGTCGATGATGGCCGCTCCACCTGCGTCGATGTGATGGAGTGCCCACGATGAAGCGACTTCTTTCCCGCATGTGCTGGCCGCCCCTGGCGCTCCTGGCGCTTCTGGCCCTCTCGGCCTGCAACGCCGTGGGGCCCGACTATGAGGCCCCCGAGACCCTGCTCCCGGGCAGCTGGCACGCCGAGATGGTGGACGGCATCGCGTCGGGCGAGGCTCCCTTGCAGACCTGGTGGACGGTGCTGAACGATCCGATCCTGGAGCAGGTCATCGCGCGCACCCAGGCCAACAGCCTGACGCTGGAGGTGGCCTACCACCGCGTGTTGGAGAGCCGGGCCTTCTACTCCATCGCCGCGGGTGATCGTGCGCCCGACCTGAACGCGGGCGCGAACCTGCAACGCCGCAAGTTCAGTGAGACCCAGCTGGGCACCAACACCGGCACCAACGACAGTGGCTCGGGCGGCGTCGACGCCACCTGGGAGGTGGACGTGTTCGGTCGCGTGCGGCGCAACGTCGAGGCCGCCGACGCCGACCTCGCGGCGTCGGTCGAGGACTACCGCGACGTGCTGGTGGTGCTGCTGGGCGACGTGGCGGAGATCTACGTCGAGATGCGGGCGCTGCAGCAGCGCGCCAGCTACGCCGAGCGCAACGTGCGCGACCAGAAGGCCACGCTCAAGTTGACGCGCGACCGCTTCAACGCAGGCTTGGTGCCGGGCCTCGACGTGGCCCAGGCCGAGCGCAACCTGGCCATCACCGAGGCCTCCATCCCGCCTTTGCTGGAGGGGGTGCAGCGCGCCATCCACCGCCTGGGCGTGCTGATGGGTGAGCACCCCGCCGCGTTGCAGGAGCTGTTGGAGCCGTTGGGTCCCATCCCCGAGGCGCCCGACGTGCTGACGGTGAACCTGCCCGCCGACCTGTTGCGCCAGCGCCCCGACGTGCGCCGCGCCGAGCGCCAGCTCGCCGCGCAGAGCGCCCGGGTGGGCGTGGCCACCGCCGCCGAGTACCCGGTCTTCAGCATCTCGGGCAGCTACCGCCACGTGTCCAACAGCTCGGACACCTGGACGGACTCAGAGAGCCGTAGCTGGTTCTTCGGCCCGGACATGAGCTGGAACCTGTTCGACGGCGGGCAGGTGCAGGGCAGCATCGACGTGGCCGACGAGCGGCTGCTGCAGGCCATGGCGAGCTACGAACAGGCCGTGCTGGAGGCGCTCGAAGAGGTGGAGAACTCGCTGGTGAGTTATCACCTCGAGAGCGATCGGCGCGCCGCGCTGGAGCGCTCTGTGGACGCCAGCGAGCGCACCGTGACCCTGGTCAAGACGCTCTACGACAACGGCGTGGTCGACTTCCAGAACGTGCTCGACGCCGAGCGCGCCCTCACGGACCAGCAGGATCAGCTGGCGGAGAGCGAGGGCTTCGTGGTGCGCAACATGGTGAGCCTGTACCGCGCCCTGGGCGGCGGCTGGGATCCGGACGACCCGGTCCTGCCCGAGGAGCAGCGTCTCGACGGCGAGGCGTCCGACGAGCTGCTGGTTGAGCCCCGGGATGAGGGCGCGGCCGCCGACGCCGACGGGTCCATGAGCGAGACGAACGAGCAGCCGCCCGAGGACGCATGAGCACCCACGCGCTGGCCGGCCAGCGGGCGCCTGACTCGCTGCTGGCGGACATCCCGGCGCTGCTCGCTGCCTATGCCGAGCGCGTGCCGGAGCCGGGCGACCCGACCCAGCGCGTGGCCTTCGGCACCTCGGGCCATCGCGGTTCGTCGCTCAAGGGCGCCTTCAACGAGGCCCACATCGTGGCCATCTGCCAGGCGCTGGCGGAGCACCGTGGCGCCCAGGGCATCGACGGCCCGCTGTTCGTGGCCCACGACACCCACGCCCTCTCGGAGCCAGCGTTGGAGACGGCCATCGAGGTGCTGGCCGCCAACGACGTCACGCTCATGCTGGACAGTCACGACCGGCCCGTGCCCACGCCGCTGCTGTCCCACGCCATCCGCGCGCACAACGCCCGCGGCGAGGGCGGCACGGCCGACGGCATCGTCATCACGCCCAGCCACAACCCGCCGGAGGACGGCGGCTTCAAGTACAACCCGCCCCACGGCGGGCCCGCGGGTTCGGCCGAAGCCGGCGCCATCGAGACCCGCGCCAACGAGCTGCTGGTCGGCAAGAACCGCGCGGCGCGCCGGGTCAGCGCCACGGTCGCGCGCGCCGCCGCCGGCACCCGCCGCTACGACTTCGTCAGCAGCTACGTAGCCGAGCTGGGGGACGTGCTCGACATGGCGGCCATGCGCGACTCCGGGCTGCGCCTGGGCGCCGATCCGCTGGGCGGCACGGCGCTGACCTGCTGGTCCGCCATCGCGGATCGCTGGGGCCTGGACCTGACGCTGGTCAACGGCGAGCTGGACCCGAGCTTCTCGATGGTGCCGCTCGACAAGGACGGGCGCATCCGCATGGACTGCAGCTCGCCCTACGTCATGGCGGGGCTGGTGCAGCTCGGCGACCGCTTCGACCTGGCCTTCGGTAACGACGCCGACGCCGACCGCCACGGCATCGTGACGCCCGCCCATGGGCTCATGAACCCCAACCACTACTTGGCGGTGTGCATCGACTACCTGTTCACTCATCGCCCCGGCTGGTCGGCGCAGTGCGCGGTGGGCAAGACCCTGGTGAGCTCCTCGCTGATCGACCGCGTGGCCGCGCGCCTCGCGCGTCGCCTGATCGAGGTGCCGGTGGGCTTCAAGTGGTTCGTGCAGGGGCTGGCCGACGGCGGCCTCGGTTTCGGAGGTGAGGAGTCGGCGGGCGCGTCGTTCCTGCGCCAGGACGGCCGCTGCTGGACCACCGACAAGGACGGCCTGATCCTGGCGCTGCTGGCGGCGGAGATCACGGCCGTCACAGGCCAGGACCCCCACGCGCGTTACCAGGCGCTGGTGGCCGAGCACGGCGAGCCCCTCTATCAGCGCCTCGATGCGCCCTGCGCGCCCGCGCAGAAGGCCGCGCTCAGTCGGCTCAGCGCCGATCAGGTCACCGCCACCCAACTGGCGGGGGAGCCCATCACGGCCATCCTGACCGAGGCGCCGGGCAACGGCGCGCCCATCGGCGGGCTCAAGGTCTGCACCGAGAACGGCTGGTTCGCGGCGCGGCCGTCGGGCACCGAGGACGTGTCCAAGATCTACGCGGAGAGCTTCCTGGGGGCCGAGCACCTGGCTGCGTTGCAGGCCGAGGCCCAAGCCCTGGTGTCCGCGGCCGTGGCCGTGTCCGGCTGAGCGCGGTGGGCGGCGTGCCGCTGGCCGTGTCGTTCGACGACGTGCGCGCGGCGGCGGCGCGCATCGAGGGGCTGGTGCACCGCACGCCGGTGGTCACCTGCGCTGCCCTGGACGCCCTCGCCGGCGCGCGGCTGTTCTTCAAGTGCGAGCAGCTGCAACGCGTGGGCGCCTTCAAGTTCCGCGGCGCCAGCCACGCGCTGAGCAGGCTCTCGCCCGAGCAACGCGCGGCGGGCGTGCTGACCCACAGCTCGGGCAACCACGCCCAGGCCCTGGCGCGCGCGGCGCGCGACGCGGGCCTGAGCGCCCAGATCGTCATGCCCGCCAATAGCTCGCCCGTGAAGCTGCGCGCGGTGCAGGAGTACGGCGCTCAGATCACCCTGTGCGAGCCGACCCTGGCAGCCCGCGAGCAGGCGGCGGCCGCCGTGCAGGCCCGCACGGGGGCGACGTTCGTGCACCCCTACGACGACGCGCACGTCATCGCGGGGCAGGGCACGGCGGCGCTCGAGCTGCTGAGCCAGGCCGGTCCGCTCGACGCCCTGGTCGTGCCGGTGGGGGGCGGCGGGCTGGCCGCGGGCTCGTGCCTGGCGGTGCAGGGCCTCTCGCCCGGCACGCGCGTGATCCTGGCCGAGCCGGCCGGCGCCGACGACGCGGCGCGCTCCTTCGCCGCCGGGCGGAGGCTGGCTCCCGACGCGCCGCGGACCCTGGCCGATGGCCTGCTCACGGGCCTCGGGGAGCTCACCTGGCCCATCCTGTCGGCCCACGCAGAGCGCGTCATCACCGTCAGCGACGCCCAGATCATCGGGGCCATGCGCTCGCTCTGGGAACGCGCCAAGCTGCTGGTGGAGCCCAGCGCCGCCACGGTGCTGGCGGCCATCCTGAACGACCCGACACGCTGCCTGGCCGGCTGCGAGCGGGTGGGCCTGATCCTGAGCGGCGGCAACGTCGACCTGGACCGGCTGCCCTTCGCGGCGGAGGGCGAGACGCGCCGGGGCTGAGCGCGTGCTGAGCGAGCGCCACGCGTGTGCTGAGCGCGGGCTGACTGCGGGCTGACTGCGGGCTGACTGCGGGCTGACTGCGGGCTGACTGCGGGCTGACTGCGGGCTGGGCCTGGGTCGACCGCGAGCCACCGGTCGCGTCATGCTGGGTTGGGCGCAACATCCGGGCGCCCCGAGTACATTGCCTTGCCGAGTGATGTCCCCTCGTGCCGGAGCCCCAGCATGACCTGCGCTCTTCCGAAGCCACTGATCCCGGCACTTCTGCTCGCGCTGGCCGCCTGCAGCTCAGGTGAGCCCGATAGCTCGAACGCCGCCGCTGCCGGAGCGGTCGGCCGCGGGCCGGGGGCCGCCGCGACGCCCGCTGTAGCGGCCGCGTTGGCGGCCGAGGCCGGCCGCGCCGCGCTCGCCCAGGACGGGGACGGGGACGGGGACGGGGACGGGGACGGGGACGACGGCGGCGTCGGGCGCTTCCTCCTGGACGCGGCCGGCTGGCGCGCGCGGCTCACCGAGCAGCAGTTCGAGGTGTTGCGCGAGGCGGGCACCGAGCGCTCGTTCAGTGGCGCCTATTGGGACCACAAGGCGCTGGGTCGCTACCACTGCGCCGGCTGCGACCTGGAGCTGTTCGCCAGCGAGACCAAGTACAAGTCGGGCACGGGCTGGCCCAGCTTCTGGCAGCCCGCGGCGCTGGGGCACGTGGCCGAGCGCGACGACTCGTCGTTCTTCTCACGGCGCACCGAGGTGCTCTGCGCGCGCTGCGACGGCCACCTGGGTCACGTCTTCAACGACGGTCCACAGCCCACCGGCCTGCGCTACTGCGTCAACTCAGCGGCCCTGCGCTTCGACCCGGCGGACTGATTCGGCTTCCGCTCCCGGGCCGCGCTTGCCTTGCGGCCGGGCCCGAGTCCAACATGGGGCACGCGCGGGGGGGCAGCGGCAGCGGGCGCCCCCGGCCATCCAGGGAGGAGACGCATGCCGATCATGGTGAGGAGCTCGGGCAGCCCGGCCGAGGGCGGCGTACAGACCAGCTACATCGTCATCGCGACGGGCGTCTCGGAGCGCATCGCGGGCGGTCTCGCTGGGGAGCGCGAGCTCGGAGGCGGCGATGAGGGGCGCGAACCCGTGGCGCCGCAGGGCAGCGAGCCCGTCAGCGTCGAGGACGGCCAGGCGGTGGTGGCGAGCCACGACTTCTTCGAGGACAACCTGCTTGCCGACGCGGACCAGCGCCTGTTTGCCGACGTGCATCTGGTCTGGACCACTGGCGGCCTGACGCTCGTCAACCAGCCGCCGGGCACCAGCCTGGACAGCGACGCCGCCACGGGCCTGACGCGGCTGACGTTCTCCAAGGTGGAACTGAGCCCGTCCAGCTGGTCCACGCTCACCGCGGTGTGGGGCAGCGCGCTGTTCGATCTGGCCTGCGTGCCGGGCGAGGGCGATCAGGTCGTCACGGGTTTCCTGTGTCGCCCGGGGCAGCTGCCGCCGGACGCGCTGGCGTCTCACTCCATGTACCTGGCCTGCGAGCGCCGGTCGCTCAGTTTGTTGGCTCGCCTGCTGCAATGGCTGTTCGGATGAGCGCCTCCGCCTTGGCGGCTTCTTGGTGGGCGGCCACGAGGGCGAGCACATCCGGCTGCTCCAAGAGCGCCTGAGCGCGGGCGAGGTCGCGCAGGTCGTGCACGGGGCAGGTGGCCAGGGCCTCGGCCAGGTTGAGTGACGTGCTTACGCGTGCGGGGGGCGCGCCCCCCAGGTGCTGGTCGAGCTCTGTCAGGGCCTGGCCTGCGCCGGGGCCGTCGCCGCTGCTGGCGCGCGTGGCAAACAGACCCACCAGCACGTCGGTCATGTCGTCGGGGTTGCCGTAGGCCTCGTGCCAGGGCTCCGGGGCGCTGCCGGGCTGGAGCGAAGGAGGGTCCAGCCACAGCGACCGCGCCCGCTCGAAGGCCTCGGCCGCCGCGCTCATCTCGCCCGTCCACACCCAGCGATGGTAGGCCAGGCTGAACCAGGCGTCGAAGCGTTGCGGGTGGCGCGCGACGCTGCGTGCCAGCAGGTCCGTGGCGCCGGAGTGATCCTGGTTGGCGTCGGCCGACAGCGCCATGCGAAAGAGGGCGTCCCCGGCCACGCGCTGCAGGCGCGCGGCGCCGACCCCCCGGGCCTCATGCTCGGTGGCCAGGCGCAGAGCCTGCTCCGGGTCTTGCCGGTCGAGGGCGCACTGAGCCCGCAGCAGCAGCGCCGCCGCCATGTCCGGCTCGTTGGCGAGGGCCTGATTGGCGTAGCGCTCGGCGCCTTCCAGGTCGGCGCGCCGCCAGGCCACGACGCCCAGGTTGCACAGGCTGGTGGCGTCGGAGGGCACCACGCCCAGCGCCAGCTTGAGCTGTTGCTCGGCCGCGTCGAGGCGTCCGAGCCTCAGCAGCATGCGGCCCAGGTTGCGGTGGCGCCAGAAGGTGGGGGCCACGCTGTCGGGTGCGCCGTCCTGGACGGCCAGCAGCAGCTCGACGGCCGGCTGCACCTGCCCGTCGGCCTCGAGCTGCAGCGCGCGCACCAGGACCGAGCGCGGGTCGCGCGGCTTGAGGTCGGCCGCCCAGGCGTCGAGCGTGGCGCGGGCCTCGTCGCGGCGCTCCAACCCCGACTGCAGCTCGTACAGCACGCCGCGACCACCCTCGCGCGTCGGGTCAGCAGCCAGCGCCGCCTGCAGCTGCTCCACGGCGCGCGGTGCGTCGGAGATCATGGAGCGCAGCCCGTCGAAGTAGAGCTGCTCGGGCGAGCGCGCCCGAGCAGCGCCCGGCGCGCCCGTGAGGCCGTCGTCCCAGCCCAGCGCGCGGGCGGCGTCCACGGCCTGCGAGGCCCGCGCCGACAGCTCGAAGTTGGCGTAGGCGTGGGCGCTGGCCAGGTGCGGGCGTGGGTCCTGTGGGTGTCGTGAGGTCGCCAGTTCGTACTGCGCGAGCGCTCCCATCAGGTCGCCGTTGGCCAGGGTGGTGTTCCCGCGGGTCAGCAGCGCGCGCAGGTCGAGCTCGGCGCTCTGCTCGCCGGTGCGCTGGGTGAGCCAGATCACGGCCGCCGCCAGCACCAACGCCGCCAGGCTCAGCACGCGCGCGCGGCGGGCCAGCAGCTGGCGCCAGCCACGTCGGGCCAGGGGGCCGGCCGCCGTGGCGCGCGCGGCGCGGCCTGCCAGCACGCGCTGCAGCTCCTCGGCAAACAGCAGGGCGCTGGCGGGGCGTTGGGCCGGGTCTTTGTCGAGCGCCCGCAACACCAGCGCCTCCAGCCCCGGCGGCAGGTCGTCCACGCGCCCGGACAGTCGCGGCGGCTCAGCGTGCAGGATGCGCTGCCAGAGCTCCTCGCGCGTGGCGCCTGTGAACGGCGGGCGACCCGCGGCCAGGCTGTAGGCCAGCACGCCCAGGGCGTAGACGTCGGTGGCGGGGCTGGCTTGGCGCGCGTGCCCGGCCACCACCTCCGGTGCCATGGCCGAGGGCGTGCCCATGATGGCCTCGCTGGCCGTGAGCTGCTGCTCCGCCGTGGGGTCCGTGGCCAGGCCAAAGTCGATCAGCCAGGCGTGGCCGTCGCCGTCGACCAGCAGGTTGCTCGGCTTGACGTCGCGGTGCACCACGCCTGCGCTGTGGGCGTGGTGCAGCGCAAGCGCCGCGTCGCTCAGGGTGTGCAGGCGCGCCGTCAGCAGGTCGGGGCCCGTGAGCGCCTGCCCGTGGTCGTCCAGCGGCCGCCAGCGGTCGATGGGTCCGCCGTCGACAAATGGCAGCACCAGCAGCGGGCTGCCCGCCAGCGTGAGCACGTCCAGCACCGGCAGGATGTGCGCGTGGACCAGGCGTCTGCCCAGTTGGCCCTCGCGCTTCAGCCGCGAGAGGCGCTCGGCGTCGTCCGCCGCGCGCGCGCGCAGCTGCTTGAGCGCCACACGCCGCGGCAGGTGCGCGTCGTCGGGCTCAGCCAACCACACCTGCGAGCTGCCGCCCCGCCCCAGCTCGCGCAGGATCGTGAAGCCCGGGAGCTCAGGTGCCTCGGCGAGGCGGTGCGCAGCATCCATGCGGGCATGGTGCCACCGTGGAGCTGGCCGGCCAAGGGCGCCGGGCTCAGGGCCTCGCTGACGTCAGGCGGCCGGGCTCGCGGGCGTCAGTTGGCCGGGACGCAGCGCGCGCCGCGGGCTCTGGCGGAGGTCGACCGAGCCGCAGACGAGCGCCCGTTTTCGAGGTACTGTGTTCGGACGGCTCGCCCCTTGAGGAGAACACCCTGTGTCACAGCGACTGCTCTCCACAATCCTGTTCTTGGCTGCTCTCGGCACCAGCGCGGCCGCCGCCGAGCTGACCATCGACGGCGTCTCCCACGCCTACGCGCGGCCCGGACAGTCGATCGTGGTCTCCATCTCGGGCATGCCCGGTGCGCCGGTCATCTTGCTGGCGGACGTGGCCCCCGGGCCGCTGCAGCTGGGCAACAAGACGCTGGGAGTGGGGGGCTCGGCCGGCCTGGCCCTGGTGAGCCTGGGCGCCATGCCGGCGTTGGGCCAACTCGACCTGTCCGTGACGCCGGACGGCAACCCGGACCTGGCCGACCTGAGCATCTACCTCACCGCGGTGGTGGGCGCCGGTCAGGACATGCAGCTCTCCGACGCCATCCTGACCTTCGTGGAGCGCTCGGTGCCGCTGGCGGGCGAGCCCCTGAGCGCCTTCCCGTTCTTTCAGTACGTCTCGGCCTTCAACATGACCGAGGCCTTGGACGTGGCCGTCGACCCGGGCCGTTATCCGCAGGTGGTGGGGCAGGCCGGCGACATCTACGTGGTCGAGAGCAAGACCGGCGCTGAGTGGAACGCCGACCCGAGCCTGACCGACGTCAGCGGCGACGGCGTCAACACGGTCACGTTCGGCGGCGCCTTGCTCGACAACATCGTCGAGGTCGATGGCGGCAGCTTGTCCGGCAGCGCGGGCGACGGCATGGGCCACCCGTACGACGTGGTGGTCGACCTGAACCAGGACGGCTTGCTCGACGCCGGCGATCTGATCGACGGCTTCAGCAAGCAGGCGGGGCTCTACGTGGTGCACGACATCGTGAACAGAGGACCGCACGTCGTGGTGGAGACGCTCTACTCGGGCGGCTCCTGGCTCAACCAGGACCTCTACTACCCGGCTGACATCGCTGCCATGACCAAGCGTCCGCTGGTCATCGTGAGTCACGGCAACGGCCACAACTACCAGTGGTACGACCACATCGGCATGCACCTGGCCAGCTACGGCTTCATCGTCATGAGCCACAGCAATAACACCGGCCCGGGCATCCAGAGCGCGAGCACGACCACGCTGACCAACACCGACTATCTGTTGGGCAACCTCCACACCATCGCGGGCGGCGCGCTGCTGGGCAAGGTCGACCAGGACAACATCGCCTGGATCGGGCACAGCCGGGGCGGCGAGGGCGTGGCCAAGGCCTACGACCGCCTGGTCGACGAGGGCTATCCTGCGTTGCACTTTGTGCCCGAGGACATCGTGCTCATCTCGAGCATCGCGCCCACCGACTTCCTGGGCCCCAACCAGAGCGACCCGCACGACAAGCCCTATCACCTGTGGGTGGGCGGCGCCGACGCCGACGTCACGGGCTGCGCCAGCAGCAATATCGCGGCCAGCTTCCACCTGCTGGCCCGGGCCGAGCAGCGGCGCCTGGGCATCTCGCTGCACGGCGTGGGTCACGGCGACTTCCACGACGGCGGCGGGTCGTCCGTGGCGTCCGGCCCCTGCAAGCTGGGTCGCAACGACACGCACGCGGTCATGCGGGGCTATCTGCTGCCGCTGGTCATGCATCACCAGCGCGGCAACATCCCGGCCGAGGACTTCCTCTGGCGGCAGTATGAGAGTTTTCACCCGCTCGGGGCACCCATCGCCGATCCATGCCTGGTGGTCGACCTGCAGCTGCGTGAGGGCGAGGCCGACGGCCGCTTCGTGATCGAGGACTATCAGGACGGCGCCGGCGACGTGGGCAGCTCCAGCTCCGGGCAGAGCGTGACCAGCAGCGTGACCGCGCTGGTGGAGGGGCTGCTGGATGACGAGAACAGCAACTTCACCCACAATGCCAGCCAGCCCTTCAACGGCATGACCTACTGTCGCGCCAGCGACAGCGAGCGCGGCGCGGTGTTCGAGTGGGACAACGCGCCCGCGTCCATCACCTGGGAGGTGGCGCCCGCGGCGCGCAACGCCCGCATCTGGGACGAGCTCTCCCTGCGAGCCTGTCAGGCGACGCGGCATCCGCTGACCACCGGCGAGCTGGCCGACCTGCACTTCGACGTGACCCTCACGGACCACATGGGGCAGTCGGCCACGGTGTCCATCGAGACCCTCGGCGGCGGCGTCGAGGAGCCCTATCAGCGCTCGAGCTGCGGCACGGGCGTGGGCTGGGGCAACGAGTTCGAGACCATCTCGGTGAGCCTGGATGCCTTCGAGGCGGACGGCTCGGGCTTTGACCTCGGCAACCTCGCCAGCATCCGCTTGTCCTTCGGTCCCGGCGCCGGCAGCCTCTTCGGCCGCCTGGGCCTCGACGACCTCCAGCTCGTCCAGCGCTGAACGGGAGCACCACGATGAACTCAAGCACCACCATCCTGTCGCTGCTCGCCGCCGGTCTGCTGGTCACGGGTGTGGCCCTGGGCGTCACCTCTCCACGGCCCGCCGAGGACGACAGCGCGCCGCCGGTCCTGCCCGACAGCGGCGTGCTGGCCGCGGCGCGCGTGGTCTCCGCCACGCCCTTCCGCTTGCAGCAGCCCGCCATTCACGCCTGGTCCGCCGAGCAGCTGCAGTACGACGCGGGGTTGCTGCTGGTGCTGGCCGTTGACGACAGCGAGCTGCTGGTGCGGCGTCAGGTGGCTGAGCCCGTGCTGTACGTGGGCGCCATGCCGGTCGAGCGCATCAACGACGGCCGCATCAGCGGTCACGTGGTGGCCCTGCTGCCCAGCGTCACGCGCGCGGATGGGGGCGTCGCCGCCGCGGGCAGCGAGCGGCTGGCCTTTCTGGGTCAGCCGGCACTGCCCGAGCAGATCGACGCGCGCATGGCCGCCGCCGAGTTGGCCCGTGCCCAAGCTGCTGGTCTGCCCGTCTCGCGCTTGGGTGACGCGGACGTCGAGCCGCTGCTGTTTCCCGACCGCGGTGAGCTAGGCGCTTTCTCCGCCACGCTCGTGGCGCAGTACGCGCCCGACGAGCAGGACCTGGTACGCGGCCTGTCCGTGCCCCGCTTGACCCGCTGATCAGGAGCTGATTCCGGTCGGATGGCGCCCTCGCCGGAGGCCTCATGCCGCGGCCTGCACGGGTGATCCCGGGGGCTCCGCTGGGGTATAACGTGGGGCCGTCGAGCGCCCGCCGGAAGGGCCCTCACCGAGCCCCTCGGGGCCCGCGATCGCCCCGTTGAGGCCCTCTGCTGAGCTCTCCAGACCCCACCATCGCTGAGCCCGACCGGTCGGGGAAGCCGCGTGCTGCCCGCGCTGGCCCTGGCAAGAAGCCCGAGTGGCTCAAGATCCGGCCGCCGGGGGGCGAGCGCTACGCTGAGCTCAAGACGCAGCTGCGGGAGCGCGGTCTGCACACCGTCTGCGAGCAGGCCCGCTGCCCCAACGTCGAGGAGTGCTGGTCGGGGGGCACGGCCACGCTGATGATCATGGGCGACACCTGCACCCGGGGCTGCAGCTTCTGCGCGGTCAAGACGGCGCGCCTGCCTGCTGCCCTCGAGCCCGAGGAGCCCGGCCGCGCCGCACAGAGCGTGGCGCTGATGCAGCTCGAGTACGTGGTGCTCACGTCGGTCGATCGCGACGATCTGCCTGACGGCGGCGCGGCGCACTTTGCCGCCACCGTCCGCGCCGTGCGCGAGCGCAACCCCGACACGTTGGTCGAGGTGCTGATCCCTGACTTCGGCGGCAGCGAGCAGGCCCTGGCCACGCTCATGGCCAGCCGCCCCGACGTGCTGGCCCAGAACCTCGAGACCGTCGAGCGCCTGACCCACCCGGTGCGCGACCCGCGCGCCGGCTACCAGACCACGCTGGAGCTGCTGGCGCGCGCCAAGCGGCTGCAGCCCGACGCGCTGACCAAGTCGTCGATCATGCTGGGGCTGGGCGAGCGGCCGGATGAGCTGCGCGCGGCCATGGCCGACCTGCGCGGCGCCGGCGTCGACTTCCTGACCTTGGGACAGTACCTGGCGCCCAGCGGTCGTCACCGCCCGGTGACGCGCTACGTGAGCCCGGATGAGTTCGATGACTGGCGAGACGAAGGGGAGGCCATGGGCTTCCGCTACGTGGCCAGCGGACCGCTCGTGCGCAGCAGCTATCGCGCCGGCGAGTTCGCCATCCGGGCCGTGTTCGACCAGCGCCGCCAGCAGACACACACGCGGAGGACCGCATGACCAGCAGCGACTTGCTCCAGATCATCGGTGAGGGCGGGCAGTCCGACGACGCCGATCCGGGACTGGAGCCCGAGATCATGGTCGACATGTATCGGGCCATGGTGCGCACGCGCGCGCTCGACGAGCGCATGATCAACCTGCAGCGCCAGGGGCGCATCGGCTTCTACGTCCCGTCCACGGGCGAGGAGGCCTGCCAGGTGGGCGCGGCCATGGCGCTGGACGACGGCGACTGGGTCTTCCCCAGCTACCGCGTGCCCGGGCTGTTCCTGGTGCGCGGCGCGCGGGTCGAGGACATGGTGGCCAACTGCTTCGGCAACGAGGCCGACCTGGCCAAGGGCCGCCAGATGCCGGTGCACTACGGCTTCGGTGACCTGCGCCTGGTGTCCATCTCCAGCCCCATCGGCACGCACCTGGTGCAGGCCGCGGGCTGCGCCTACGCCCAGAAGCTGAAGGCCGACGGCGGCGTGAGCGTGGCCATGTTCGGCGACGGCGGCACCAGCAGCAACGACTTCCACTCCGGCCTCAACTTCGCCGGCGTCTGGAAGGCGCCCTGCGTGTTCCTGTGCACCAACAACCAGTGGGCCATCAGCGTCCCGTTCCACAAGCAGACCGCGTCCGAGAACGTGGCCGTCAAGGCCCAGGCCTACGGCATGCCCGGCGTGCGCGTGGACGGCAACGACGTGCTGGCCGTGTACCGCGCCTGCAAGGACGCCTACGACCGCGCGCGCGCCGGCGACGGCCCCACCCTGATCGAGCTGCTGAGCTATCGCCGCGGCCCTCACAGCAGCAGCGACGACCCCACGCGCTACCGCGGCAACCAGGCCGACGAGTGGATGGACCGCGACCCGATCGTGCGCTTCCGCACCTACCTCGAGCGCGCCTACCTCTGGAGCCAAGCGCAAGAGGACGCCTTCCAGCGCCAGGCCAAGGACGACATCAACGCCTCGGTGAAGATCGCCGAGAAGGCGCCCATGCCCGGTACCGACAGCCTGTTCACCGACGTGTGGGCCCAGGTCCCGCCGCACCTGCGCGAGCAGTACGAGCGGGTCGTGGCCGACGAAGGCGAGGGCCACGAGCCCGACCCCGACGCGGCCTTCCCGCTCTAGAGCGACCCCGCGCAACACCATCCTGCTCCCCGCGCGCCGCGACGCATACCGGGACAACCCGCCGTGACGACGAGAGAAGACGAGGAACGATGAGCAATATCACCATGGTGCAGGCCGTCAACGACGCGCTGCACGAGGAGATGGCCGCCGACGACGACGTGGTCGTGCTGGGCGAGGACGTGGGCATCAACGGGGGCGTGTTCCGTTGCACCGACGGCCTCGTGCAGAAGTACGGCGAGGAGCGCGTGATCGACACGCCGCTCTCTGAGTCGGGCATCATCGGCTCGGCCATCGGCATGGCGCTGTACGGCCTCAAGCCCGTGCCCGAGATCCAGTTCTCCGACTTCATCTGGCCGGCCTTCGACCAGATCACCAGCGAGATGGCCAAGATGCGCTACCGCTCGGGGGCGCAGTTCACCTGCCCCATGGTGGTGCGCACGCCCTACGGCGGCGGCATCCGCGGCGGCCTCTATCACTCCCAGAGCCCCGAGGCCTACTTCACCCACACGCCCGGCCTGGTGGTGGTGATTCCCAGCAACCCGTACGACTGCAAGGGGCTGCTGAAGGCGGCCATCCGCAGCCCGGACCCGGTCATCTTCCTGGAGCCCAAGCGCATCTACCGGGCGCCCAAGATGGAGGTGCCCGACGACGATGACTACCTGGTGCCGCTCGGCAAGGCCGCTGTGGCGCGCGAGGGCGACGACGTGACCCTGACCTGCTACGGCTCCATGGTGGGCATCGCCGAACAGGCCGCGGAGCTGGCCGCCGAGCGCGGCTGGTCCGTCGAGGTGCTCGACCTGCGCACCCTGCTGCCGTTGGACGAGGAGGCCCTGCTGGCGTCGGTCACCAAGACCGGCCGCATGGTCACGCTGCAAGAGGCGCCGCGCTTCTGTGGCTTCTCCAGCGAACTCTCGGCCATCGTGGCGGAGAAGGCCATCGACGTGCTCGAGGCGCCGGTGCGGCGAGTGGCGGGCTTCGACACGCCCTTCCCGTTCACGTTGGAGCACGTGTACATGCCCCACGCCGAGCGCGTGCTCAAGGCCATCGAGGACGTCATGGCCTACTGAGGCCCGCCGCCCCGGCGCGCTCGACCCCGCATGGGCGCCCGACGCAGACGCAACACCCGTCACGACCGCAGACACAACCCCAGACACAGCCCCAGTCACAACACGGAACCGAGCCAGATGGCGACCATCGAGTTCAAGCTGCCCGACATCGGCGAAGGCGTCGCCGAAGGTGAGATCACGTCCTGGAAGGTCGTGGCAGGCGAGGCCGTGACCGAAGACCAGATCATGGTCGAGGTCATGACCGACAAGGCCACGGTCGAGATCGGCTCGCCCGTCACCGGCAACATCGTGGAGATCCGGGCGGCCGAGGGCGACACGGTGCCGGTCGGTGACGTGCTCGTCGTGCTGTCCTCGGAACACGACGCGCCCGTGCAGCAGCTCCACGGGCACGGCGGCGGCTCGAGCGCGGCGACGGCTCCGGCCAGCAACGCGTCGGCTGGCAGCGCTTCGGCCGCCGCGACGGCCGCCCCCTCACCCGCCTCCGCGGCGAAGGCCCCCGCGGCCAGCGTCCCCGCGAGCGGCACGGGGCAGCTCGAGGAGGTCGACTTCAAGCTGCCCGACATCGGCGAGGGCGTGGCCGAGGGCGAGATCACCAAGTGGCTGGTGGGCGAGGGCGACCCCGTCACCGAAGACCAGCCCATGCTCGAGGTCATGACCGACAAGGCCACGGTCGAGATCGGCTCGCCGGTGGACGGCGAAGTGCTCTCGCTGCTGCACCCCGAGGGCACCACGGTGCCGGTGGGGGAGGTGTTGCTGGTGCTCGGCACGCGCTCGGGTGCGCCCAGTATCCGCAGCCACGGCGGGCACACGCCGGCGGCAAAGCCTGCGCCCGCTCCGGCCGCGACGCCCGCCGCCGCGTCCACGCCCGCCGCCGCGCCCGGAACCGGCGGTGACGCTGGGGCGGCCCTGGCCTCCGCGCCCCGGGCCAGCACCCTGAGCGACACGGGGCTGCCCAGCCGCGCAGACGGCACCCGCCGCGTGCGCGCTGCGCCCGCCGTGCGGCGCCTGGCCCGCGAACTCTCGGTCGACATCTCGGGCCTCGAGGGCAGCGGCAAGCACGGCCGCGTGACCATGGCTGACGTGCGCGCCGCCACCCACACGGCGGCTCCCGGCGCCGCGCCCGCCCCCGCGAGTACACGCGCCACCGCGCCCGCTGCGGCCGCTACCCCCGCCTTCGTGCAGGCCCCGCGTCCCGCGCCCATTCAAGGCGACGAGCGCGTGCCCCTGCGTGGCCTGCGCAAGCGCATCGCCAAGCAGATGCGCGTCGCCAAGCAGACCGCGGCGCACTTTGCGTACATCGAGGAGATCGATGTCACCGAGCTGGTCACGCTGCGCACGAGCCTGAAGACCGCGGCCGCCGCCAAGGGCGCCAAGCTCACGTACATGCCCTTCATCATCAAGGCCATGTGCGCGGCGCTGCGCGAGTTCCCGATCATGAACGCCTCGCTGGACGAGCAGGCCAGTGAGCTGGTCTACCACGGCGCCATCAACATGGGCATCGCGGTCGACTCCGACAACGGGCTGATCGTGCCGGTCATCCGCGACGCCGACAGCAAGTCCATGCTCACGCTCAGCACCGAGATGCTGGAGCTGGCCGACCGCGCGCGCGCGGGCAAGACGCGCCCCGACGACGTGGGCGGCGGCACCTTCACCATCACCAACGCCGGCAACATCGGCGGGCTGCTGGCCACGCCCATCATCAACGTGCCCGAGGTGGCCATCCTGGGTGTGCACGCCATCCGCAGGAAGCCGTGGGTGGTCAACGACGAGATCGTGATCCGCGACATCATGTACCTGTCGCTCAGCCTCGATCATCGCGTGGTGGACGGCGCCGTGGGCGCCCGCGCCATGAACGTGGTCGAGCAGCTGCTCGAGAACCCCGCGCTCATGCTGCTGGAGGCCTGAGACGCCATGGCCAAGGAGCTGTTTCAGGTGCTCTCGCCCAGCGGCGAGGTCCACGCGGAGCTGATGCCGGAGCTTGACGGCGAGCAGATGGTGGCGCTGTATCGGCACATGGTGCGCACGCGCGCCATCGACACGCGCATGCTGGCGCTGCAGCGTCAGGGACGCATCGGCTTCTACGGCACCTGCCGCGGCCAGGAGGCGTCCACGGTGGGCAGCGGCGCGGCGCTGGAGCCGCGCGACTGGGTCTTTCCGGCCCTGCGCGAGGGCGCGGTGCTGCTCATGCGCGGCTACTCGCTCGAGAAGTACATGGGCCAGCTGGTGGGCTGCGCACTGGACCCGACCCACGGGCGCCAGATGCCGTGCCACTTCTCCAGCGACGAGCACAACTACCTGAGCCTGAGCTCGGTCATCGGTACGCAGATCCTGCACGCCATGGGCGCCGGCTGGGCCGCGCGCATCAAGGGCGACGACGTGGTCAGCATGGGCTACATGGGCGACGGCGCCACCTCGAGCACGGACTTCCACGCGGCGCTCAACATCGCCGCCGTGCACAAGGTGCCCTGCGTCTTCGTGTGTCAAAACAACCAGTTCGCCATCAGCGTCCCGTTCGCCAAGCAGACCGCCAGCGAGAGCATCGCGATCAAGGCCCGTGCCTATGGCATGCCGGGCGTGCGCGTGGACGGCAACGACGTGCTGGCGGTGTACCGCGTCTGCCGCGAGGCCGTGCAGCGCGCCCGCGCGGGCGACGGCCCCACGCTGGTGGAGGCGGTCACCTACCGCCAGGAGGGACACAGCTCCAGCGATGACCCCACGCGCTACCGCGACGCGGCGGCCCACGACGAGTGGATGGCCAAGGACCCCATCGATCGCTTCCGCAAGTACCTGTTGCTCGAGCAGCTGATCGACCCGTCGATCGACGCCGAGATCGACGCCTGGGCCAAGGATGCCGTGAACGAGGCCATCGCCGTGGCCGAGGCCAGCCCGCCGCCTGCCGTCGAGACCCTGTTCAGCGACGTGTACGCCGAGGCGCCGCCCCACATCGTGTGGCAGCGTGACGCCGTGTTGGGCACGGACACCGGCGGCAGCGCCGAGGGCGCCTTCCCGCTCTGAGCAGCCGCAGCACGCCCCCCCCTGACAATCGCGACCGACCGCCGACCGATCTCACCAGACACTGACGTAGACCGCCGACCACAAGCGGCAGGGCGCGCGCTGCTCGCTGCCCTCCGCCGGCCCATCCGATCCTCACCCTCGGGTCCAGCCACCCGCACTCCAGGAGCGCCGACATGACCTCGCCCAAGAGCTACGACGCCGTCGTCATCGGCGCGGGACCCGGGGGCTACGTGGCCGCCATCCGCCTGGCGCAGCAGGGCCTCTCCACGCTCTGCATCGACCGCGAGCGCGTGGGCGGCGTGTGCCTCAACTGGGGCTGCATCCCGTCCAAGGCCATGATCGCCGCCAGCTCCCTGGTGGAGTCGATCCAGAAGGCCGACGACATGGGCATCTCGGTCTCGGGCCTGGCCGTCGACATGGCCAAGATGAAGACCTGGAAGGACTCCATCGTCACGCGCCTCACGGGCGGCATCGCCGATCTGTTCAAGCGCAACGGCGTCGAGCTGCTCATGGGCGAGGCGCGCTTCACGGGCCAGGGCGCGTTGTCGGTCAAGAACGCGGACGGCGAGCACGCCATCAAGGCTGGCAAGGTGCTGGTAGCCACCGGCGCCAGCGTGGTGCAGCTGCCGGGCATGGCCATCGACGGCGAGACCTACCTGTCCGCGCGCGAGGCCCTCGACCTGACCGAGGTGCCAGAGAGCCTGGTGGTCATCGGGGGCGGCGTGGTGGGCTGCGAGATCGGCACCTACCTGGCCAAGCTGGGCTGCGCCGTGACCATCGTCGAGATGGCTGACGCCATCCTGGCCGGCACCGATCCCGAGCTGGTGAAGGTCGTTCAGCGCGGCATGAAGAAGCGCAAGATCAAGGTGCTCACGGGCGCCAGAGTCAGCGCCGTCCAGGACGGCGTGGCCAGCATCGAGACCGCCAAGGGCAACAAGACCGCGCCCGCTGCCAAGGTGCTGGTGGCCGTGGGCTTCTCGCCCAACACGAAGGGCCTGGGCCTCGACAAGGTCGGCGTGGCAATGGACGACCGCGGGCACATCAAGGTGGACGACCGCCTGTGCAGCAGCAACCCGGCGGTGTTCGCCATCGGCGACGTGATCGGCCCGCCCTACCTGGCGCACAAGGCCTCCAAGGAGGGGCTGGTGGCGGCCGAGGTCATGGCCGGCAAGGACGTCACGTTGGACGTGAAGGCCATGCCCGCCGCCATCTTCACCGATCCCGAGATCGCCACGGTGGGGCTGACAGAGGAGCAAGCCAGGGCGGCCGGCCACGACGTCAAGACGGGCAGCTTCCCCTTCGCCGCCAACGGCCGGGCGCTCTCCACCAAGCACCCCGAAGGCATGGTCAAGTTCGTGGCCGACGCGCGCGACGACACCCTGCTGGGCGTGCACATCTGCGGCCACGAGGCCTCCGACCTGATCGCCGAGGCGGCCCTGTGCATCGAGATGGGCGGCACCGTCTCCGACATCGGGCTCACCATCCACCCGCACCCGACCCTGAGCGAGACGCTGATGGAGGCCGCGCACGTGGTGGAGGGTCATGCCATCCACATCTTCGTGCCGCCCCAGGCGGGCGCCAAGGCCGGGTCTGGGCCCGGGCCCGCCGCCAAGCCGCGGGCCCGCGCGCGCTGAGGTGGGGGAGCCTGCCATGAGCGCGCCTGGCGAGACCCTGCTGCCGGACCCGGCCGACGCGTTGCCGCTGCGCGACCTCGGGCGGGTGGGCTACCGCGAGGCCTGGGAGCTGCAGCAGCAGCTGCTGGAGCAGCGCGCGGCGGGCAGCGTGGGCGACCTGGCGCTGGTGTGCGAACACGAGCCCGTGATCACCACCGGGCGCGGCACGGCCGACGACTTCCTGCGCGAGCAGCGCTTCGAGGTGCTGGCCGTCGAGCGCGGCGGAGAGGCCACCTACCACGGCCCCGGGCAGATCGTGATCTACCCCATCGTGGCGCTGGCGCCCGGCGCGCGCGATCTGCGCCGCTACCTGCGCGCGCTCGAGCTGGCGCTGGTGGACGTGGTGCGGCCCCTGGGCCTGGACGCGGGCGTCTTGGACGGCGCCACCGGGCTCTGGGTCGATGGCGCGCGCAAGCTGGCCTCGATCGGTGTGGCCGCGCGACGCTGGATCACCTGGCACGGCCTGGCCCTCAACCACGAGACCGACCTGTCGCACTTCGAAGCCATCGCTCCCTGCGGCTACGAGGCCTCCATCATGACCTCGCTGCGGCGGGAGCTGGGCCACGCCTGCCCGACGCGCGCCGCGCTGGTGGACGCGCTGGGCCGCGCCCTGAACGCGCGCCTGGCGCCGCTGCGGGCGCCGGCACCTGGCGGCGCGCTGCCGCACCAGCCGGAAGGCACGCGGGCATGAGCGACCCGGCCTGCGTCTCAAAAGGAACCCCGACATGAGCAATCCCTGGGAGCGGCAGGATCACGCCGCCATGGCGCGGCAGCTCGGAGCAGTCCGTGTCGCCGCCGAGCCCGAGGCCCGAGCCCGCCTGGCCGAGCTGCTGGGCGTGGTCTTCCGTCTGCGCGACGAGAACGGCTGCCCTTGGGACCGCAAGCAGACCCTGGACTCCATGGCGCGCCACCTGATGGAGGAGGCGGCCGAGACGCTGGAGGCCATCGCCGAGCAGGACGCCGCCCACGTGGCCGAGGAGCTGGGCGATGTGCTCATGAACGTGCTGCTGATGGCGCGCATCGGTCAGGACCAGGGGCGCTTCTCGCTGAGCGACGTGGCCGCGGGCATCGCCACCAAGCTGGTGCGTCGTCACCCGCACGTGTTCGGGGACGTGTCGGCCGAGGACGCCGACGCCGCTCTGGCCTCGTGGGACGCCTCCAAGCGCGCCGAGCGTGCCCAGCAGGGCGGTCGCTCGTCCGCGCTGGAGGGCGTGCCCAGCGGTCTGCCGGCGCTGGCTGCCAGCGACGCCCTGGGCCGCAAGGCCGCCGCCGCCGGCTTTGACTGGCCCGACGCCACGGGCGCCCTCGACAAGCTGCGCGAGGAGGTCGATGAGCTGCACGAGGCCGTGGCCGATGGCGACGCCGCCGCCATGCAGCACGAGCTGGGCGACGTGCTCTTCTCGGCGGTGAACGTCGCGCGCAAGACGGGGCTCGACCCTGAGCTGGCGTTGGGTCGCTGCATGCAGCGCTTCCGCCGGCGCTTTGCTCACCTGGAGCAGACGCTCGGCGAGCGCCTGAAGCACGCCCCGCTGGACGAGATGGAGCGCCTCTGGCGCCAGGCCGCCCGGGCCGAGGTCGCTTCCGCCGCCGCTTCCGAGGCCCGCGATCCCGCCTGCGACGAGGGCACGCCGCGCGGCCCTGGCTCTGGTCCGGGTCCGGGTCCGGGTCCGGGTCCGGGTCCGGGTCCCGACGCTGGCCCCGACGCTGGCCCCGACCCCGCGGGCGGCTCGCCGCCACAGGCAGCGCAACAGACTGACCCTCCCACGACATGAGCTTGCTGGCGGGACGGAGGCCGGTCTCCAGCCCGCCGCGCGCGAGACCATTCCAGCCTGCCCAGGCGCCACGCCGACCCGCCGCGATACGATGACTTGCATGACCACCCAGCCCTGGTACGTCGACGCCTTCACGGCGGACTACCTCGACGTCTACGCCCACCGCGACGGGGCGGCGGCGGCGCGCGAGGCCAAGGGCGCCCTGTCGCTGCTGCGCTTCTCGCGTGAGCGTGAGCGCCTGCTCGATCTGGCCTCGGGCGCCGGCCGTCACGCCCTGGCGTTCACCGCGGAGCGCTGCCGCGTCACCTGCTTCGACCTCTCGTCGGACCTCACGCGCCGGGCTCGCGCGGCCGGCCTGAGCACGGTGCGCGGCGACATGCGCCGGCTGCCCTTCCGCGACTGGGGCTTCGACGCCGTGACCTGCCTGTTCAGCTCCTTCGGCTACTTCCGTGCCGAGCACGAGCACGCGGACACGCTGCGTGAGATCGCGCGGGTGCTCAGCCCCGGCGGCCGCGTGCTGCTCGACCTGATGGACCCCGACACGGTCGCCACCACGCTGGTGCCCCAGGGCGTCGACATGATCGGCGACTTGGTGGTGGAGGTGGAGCGCAGCATGACCAGCGACGGCCGACGGGTGGAGAAGGCCATCCGGCTGGTGCGCGGTGATCGTTGCGAGAAGTCCTGGATCGAGTCCGTGCGCCTGTTCAGCGGCGCCGAGTTGGAGCGGCTGATCGACGGCGCGCAGCTCGAGCTGTTGCAGACGCTGGGCGACTACGACGGGCGCGCCTACGTGCGCGGGACGACGCGCCGGCTGGTGGTGCTGAGGAAGCCGCGATGAGTCCAGCTCGAGTCAGGCGCCGCGTGCTGCGGCTCGCGTGCAGCGACGGGCTGTCGGTGGGGCTCGACGTGTACCGCCCCGGCGGCGAGCGTCCCCTGCCGCTGACGTTGATCGGCCACGGCTTCAAGGGCTTCCGGCGCTGGGGCATGTTTCCGTTCCTGGCCGAGCGTCTGGCCGCCTCCGGCCGCGTCGTGGCCAGCGTCGACTACGCGCTCAACGGCACGGCCGCCGGCAGCGAGGACGAGTTCACGCGCCTCGATCTGTTTGAGCGCCAGACCGTGACGCGCCACGCCGCCGACCTGGCCCAGGCCATGGACGAGCTGCTGGGCGCTCCCTTTGCCGAGGAGTACGGCGTGGACACGACCGCCGGGGCGGCCCTGGTGGCCCACTCCATGGGCGCCCTGGCCGCCGTGCCCCTGGCTGGGGACGACCCGCGCGTCTGCGCCCTGGCGACGCTCAACGGCGTGGCCTCGCCGGTGCGTGTGAGCGCCGAGCAGCGCGCCGAGTTGGCCGCGCACGGTCGCTACCACGTGCACAACGGTCGCACCGGCCAGCAGATGCCCCTGGGCCGCGACTGGCTGGCTGACCTGGAGGCGCTCGACCTGCCCGCCGCCGCCGCGCGCGTCTCCGCGCCCGCGCTGGTGATCGTCGGCGGCGCGGACACCGTCGTCGATCCCGAGCAGGGCCGCAAGCTCGCCGAGTGGCTGCCCGAGTCCCGGCTCGAGATCGTCGCGGGCGCCGACCACGTCTTCGGCGCGCGCCATCCCTGGGCTGGCTGGACTCCACAACTCGAACGCGCCGCCCTGCTGCTGGACGCGTTTCTGCCCCGCCTCAGCGCCTGAAACCCACACGCTCCCCGTCCCGTTGCGTACACCGACCATGACCACCCCTCGCTCGCTCGGCACCCCCGACCCTGCCACGCCGCGCTCGTCGCTCGTGCGTTCGTCCTCCGTCGCTCCGCCGTGTCGACGCCGCGGCCCGTCGTCCGGGCTGCCGCTCGGCGTGTCGCTGGGGCTTCTCGGGCGTCCGCTCGGGCTGGCGCTGCTGGCGCTGCTGGCCTGCATGGCGCCGCTGCGAGCCCAGGGCTTCGGGCTGCCCGGTTCGGATGCAGGGCACGCCCACGCCACGCTGCATCACCGCCTGGACGGCCAGAGCGTGCAGGTCGTCATCGCCGTCGAGATCGACGCCGGCTGGCACCTCTACCACGACAAGCTGGGCAAGCTCGACGGCAACGATCCCATCGGCAATCCGACCAAGGTCTCGCTCAGCGCCGAGGGCGCGCGCTTCGGTCCGGTGCGCTTTCCCGAGCCGCTGACCCTGGATCAGCCTGGGCTCGACAGCTGGATCTGGGGCCACGAACACGAGCTGCTGCTCTACGCCCTGGGCGTGCTGGAGGACGGCGCGACCCTGGGCGAGCTGAGCGCCGAGTTGGAGGGCCTCACCTGCGAGGACATGGGGCTGTGTGTGCTTTATTTTGAGCAGCTCAGCAGCGACGGCCCGGGGTCCGACGCGCTCTTCGCCGCCTTCCCCAGCGACCTCACGACGGACGCGGCGCAGACCGGGAGCGCGGGCGCGCCGGCGTCCGTGCAAGCAGCCGGCTCTGGTTCCGCCGCGCGCGCCGAAGCGGTCGCCGACCCCGCCGCCGCACGCAGCGAGGCCGAGTGGGACGCGGTCAGCTTTCCCGACTTCTCGGCGCGCGAGACGGACACAGGCGCGGACACACGCGGGCTCATGGGCTGGCTACTGCTGGCCTTTCTGGCCGGCATGATCCTCAACGTCATGCCCTGCGTGCTGCCGGTGATCTCCATCAAGGTGCTCTCGTTCGTGCAGCAGGCGGGCGAGGATCGCAAGCGCATCCTGGCCTTGGGCCTGTCGTTCGCGGCGGGCATCGTGACCATCTTCCTGGTGCTGGCGGTGCTGGCCGCGACCATCGGTCTGTCCTGGGGTGAGCAGTTCCAGAGCCCGGCCTTCCTGATCGTCATGATCGGCGTCGTGTTCGCGTTCGCGCTCTCGCTCTTCGGTGTGTTTGAGCTGGGCGTGCCGGCGGGCGTGGGCGGTCTGGCGGCGGGGCCCGCCCGTGAAGGGCTGGTGGACGCCTACTTCAAGGGCATGCTGGCCACCGTGCTGGCCACGCCCTGCAGCGGCCCCTTCCTGGGCAGCACGCTGACCTGGACCCTGTCCCAGCCGGCCGTCACGATCTTCGCCATCTTCCTGAGCCTGGGGCTGGGCATGGCGCTGCCCTACGTGATCCTCACGGCCAACCCGGCCCTGCTGAGGATCGTGCCCAAGCCCGGGCCGTGGATGGACACCTTCAAGCACGCCATGGGCTTCGTGCTGCTGGCCACGGTGCTGTTCTTGATGATCAGCCTGAGCCAGGAGCTGCTGCTGTACACGATCATGTTCCTGACGGGCGTGGCCTTCGCGTGCTGGTGGTACGGACGCTTCGCCGGTTTTGACAAGACGCGCGGCAAGCGACGGGTGCACCTGGCGCTGGCGCTGCTCATGGCCGCGGGCGCCGGGCGGCTCGCGTTCGTCGAGATCCGCGGCGTGTTCACGGCCGTGGAGCACGACTGGGTGGCCTTCGAGCCCGACGCCTTCGCGGCGCACCTCGCGGCGGGCGACAACGTACTGGTGGACTTCACGGCCGACTGGTGCTTCAACTGCAAGTACAACGAGAACGCCGTCTACAACGCGGACGAGGTGGTCGCTGCCATGGCCGCCAAGAGCGTGGTGCGCATGAAGGCCGACATCACCCGCCACGATGGATACACGTCCATGCTCAAGCGGCTCATGCAGGGCCTGGGTGGCTCGGCCGTGCCGTTCCTGGCGATCTTTCCGGGCGACGAGCCGTCGGCGCCGCACGTGCGCTCGGCCATCGTGACCCAGGGCGACATCCTGGGCGTGGTGGAGAGCCTGCCGAGTCGCTGAGTCGCTGAGGCGAGGTCGCGAGCGTCCGCGGCTGTGAGCGTGTTGAGGCCTGGCAGCGTACGGGCGCTCGGGCGTGCGCGCCCGGCCGCGAGCCCAGTGGGCGGCCTCGAGCGTGTGTCAGCCCGGTCCCAGCAGGGCCATGGCTTCGGCTGGGCGACTCAGGCGCGAGAGCGCCACGGCGGACAGCTCGCGCGCCACGGGGCCCAGGGCGGGGTCGTCCATCAGGGTGTCGAGCCGCGTGAGGGCCTCCTGGTACAGGCCGAAGTGCAGGCAGACGATGGCGGCCAGCAGCTCGCCCGGGGCGCCGCCGCCGCCCAGCTCGTGGGCGCTGGCCATGACGACGCCGACGTCGCGTGCGCTGGCGCTGGGCAGCACCTCGAAGTGCAGGATCGAGAGCAGGGCGCCGTCCGGCCGGGTCAAGACCACGTCGTAGCTGGTGCCTATCAGCACCGGCGCGCCCAGGGGCACGTCGAGCTGGCCGGCCTCGATCTCGACCTGGGCCGCCTCCAGGCCCAGGGCGCTGGCGTGCAGCTCCAGGCGCAGGGGGCCCTCGGCGGGGCGCGAGAGCCGCGCGCCGCGCGGGGCCTCGCGCAGTCGGCCGGCTGGCAGCAGCAGCTCGGGGCCGGGGGCGCTGGGCAGGGACGCCACGTCGGCCTCCAGGCTGGCGAGCCGTCGGGAGCGGGCCTCGGCCGGCCACCAGTTCACGCCGGCCAGTTCGGGCAGCAGCGCGCCCTGAGGGGCCTGAGCCAGGGACGAGAGCGCGGCGTCCACTCGGCCGGCGCTGAGCAGGGACCGCAGCGCCCCGGCGTCGAAGCCGCTCTGCCAGGGCTTGCGCTCCATCAGCACCAGGCTGATGACCAGCGCCAAGGCCGGGAACAGGTAGCGCCGCAGACGGGCGGCGGCGGGAACCGGCGCGCTGGGGCGCCTCATGGCAGCAGCGCTTCGAGCGAGGCCATCACGCCGGAGTGCACCTCCAGGTCGTACAGGGCGCGCAGGTGCGCTCGCTCGCGGGCGTCCACGCCGTCGAGGGCCAGACCTCGCACGGCGGCCTGACGCACGCTGTGGGACTCGTCGCGCAGCGAGCGGCAGAGCTGGCGGAAGACCACCTGTCCGCGGGTCTCGTCCATCTGGGCCAGGGCGCTCACGGCGGCGCTGCGCACCCAGCGCTCGGGGTGCTTGGAGGCCGTGGCCACCAGCAGCGGCAGGGCCTCGGGCGCGTCCATGCGCGGCAGCATCTGCACCAGGTCGCGGGCCACGCGGATGCGGCCGGCGCCCCGCTGCTCGGCGGCCAGCAGGCGCGTGAGCGTCGACCAGGCCTCCGGGCGATCGGCGTCCACCAGCGCGCGCACGGCGGCCACGGCCACCGCGCCGTTGGGGTCGGCGGCGGCGGCGCGCACCACTCGCAAGGCGTCGCCATCGAGGGCCTCGGCAAGCCCCTCGATGGCCGCGACGCGCACGCGCGGGTCGTCGTCCTCGCTCAGGTTCAGCAGGGTCATGACGGCGGCCTCGTCCAGCTCGAGCGCCAGGGCCCGGGCGGCGCTCTCGCGCACGGCCCGGAAGCTGTCCGTGCAGGCGGCGTGCAGCGCGCGCGTGCCGGCCTCGCTCGCGGCGCCCGCGCCGTCGCTGCGCACGCTGCGGTCGCCCTCGAACCAGCGCGCCGCGATCAGCCGCGCCACGGCGTCGTCGGCACCGCTGAGCTGGCGCGCCCAGGCCGCCTCGTCCTGCAGCAGCTGGCGCGCGCCGGGCAGCACCGAGCCCACGTCCAGGTAGACCCAGTCGAGCGAGCCCTGCCCTGACAGCGGCAGGCTCTGCTGGGCTGAGTCGAACAGCACCCGGGCGCTCGACTCCACGCCGCCCCGGGACCAGGCCACGTCGATGCCGAAGTGGAAGACCTCGCGTCCGCCCCGCTCAGCCTGGGTCTGGGTCAGCTTGAGCGTGCGCCCGTCCGCCTCGACGGTGGCTTCCAGGGTCGGATAGCCGGTGCCGTAGAACCACTCGTCGAAGAAGCGCGTGAGGTCGCGGCCGGCGACCTCGCTGAACACGGCCATGAGCTCGGGGGTGCTGACCATGGTCTCGGCATGGCGCTCGACGTAGCTGGCCAGGCAGCGCTGAAACAGCTCGGCGCCCAGTTCGCTGCGCAGCAGGCGGATGCGGGCCGCGGCGCCCGCGTAGCTGTGTCCGTCGAACATGTCGTCGGGTTGGTCGTACTGCGGCCAGACCAGCGGGCGGCTGTGTCGATCCTCGGCGCGCATGCCGCCGTGTTGGTAGTCGCGCGCCTGCAGCTCGGCCTCTTCGCGCCCGAGCTGCTGCTCGGTCCAGAGCAGCTCCATCCAGTCGGAGAAACCCTCGTTGAGCCACAGCTCGCCCCAGCCATCGCAGGTGATCAGGTCACCGAACCACTGGTGCGCGAGCTCGTGCGCCACCAGGCCGCTGATGTCCACCTGGGGCTCGTCGGTGGGGTGGTGCAGGCCCTCGTCATACATGGTCGTGGCGGAGATGTTCTCCATGCCGCCGGCCGTGAAGTCGTCGACAAAGACCTGGGCGTACTTGGGGAAGGGGTAGTCGCGGCCCGTGACCTCGGCGAACAGCTCGAGCATCTTGGCGGTGTGGCGTGTGGCGTAGAGCGCCGCGTCCAGGTCGCGCGCGCGGGCGTGCACCGGCAGGGGCAGCGGACCGGGCAGCCGGCCCTCGGCCAGGTCTCCCACCACGATCGTGATCAGATAGGTGGGGTGGGTGTTGTCGAGGGACCAGGTGTCGCGCCGGCGCCCCAGGGCTGGCAGCAGCTCGCTGTGCTCGAGCACGCCGGCGCAGAGGGTGTCCAGGTCTTCGTTGACCTCGAGCTCCAGGCGCACACTGGCGCGGTCGGTGGGCTGATCCCAGCAGGGCATCCAGTGCCGCGCCTCGTGGTTCTGGCCCTGGCTCCACACATGCCAGGGGCGGCTGGGGTCGCTGCTGGAGGGCCCCTCGAAGTACAGGCCGTTGCGCGGGAAGGCCGACCAGCGCACCTGCACGCGGGCGCTCTGCCCGGGGGGCAAAGGCGCGGGTAGATCGATCACGAGGGTCTCGGGGCCCAGGTGAAACGGCAGCGGCGTGCCGTCCGCGTCGCTGACTTCGCTCACGTCGAGTTCGACGGCATCGAGCAGCACCTGGCGCAGGGGCGCGTCCACGGCGCTGAGCGTGAGCTCGACCTCGCCCGACACGTGGCCCGCGAGGTGGTCGATGGCGAGCCGCAGCTCCACGTGCTCGACGTCGAGGTCCCTCGGCCGGCGCACGTCGGGGGACCAGGGCCGCTGCAGCGGCGTGGAGCAGGCGCAGGCGAGCAGGGCGGCCAGCAGGGCCAGGCGCGGGACGGACGGTGACATGGGGGCTGTCCTCTGGAGCGTGCGCTGCGGCTGGTGCTTTCGGCTGCGGGCCGCGGCCTCAAGAGCTGGGCAGGCGCTCGATGGTGATCTCGAAGCGGGTCTCGCCGCCCATGCCCACCGGGGTCAGCTCGGAGAGCGCGCGGCGCAGGCGCACGTGGTCGTCGCCTTCGATGATGAGCACGGCCGCGTCCACCGGGACCAGCTCCAGGTCGAGCTCGAAGCTGCCGTCCTCATCGGTGAAGGCCACGTCCTCGTAGTCTTCGTAGAGCCGTCCGTCGGGCCCGGCCAGCAGGGCCCGCACCATGGCGCCCTCGACCGGCGCGTCCTCGTCATCCAGCACCCGGCCCAGCAGCGAGGCCACGGGGCTGAGACGGATGTCCACCTCGCTGCGCCCGCGCGGGACCTGCACCAGGGCGGGGCCGTGGTCCTCGGCTTCGGCGTAGATCCAGGTGATCTCGGGCGGGCTCTCGATCGACTCCAGCGTGAAGCTGCCGTCGTCGAAGCTCAGGTCCCACGAGTCGCCCGTCTCGAAGGCCTCGTGCAGGGGCAGCACGACCACCTCGCCGTTCTCGAGACCGGCGCCGGTGCGGGCGTCCAGCAGGCGCCCGGTGATGATGCGCGGATCGCGCAGCGGGATCTCCAGCCAGCGCACCTCACCCGGCGAGAGATCGAACGGGCCGATCAACGACACCCGGTCGTCCTCGTCGAGCACGCGCAGCAGCAGCTTCGTGCTGGGCAGGTCGACCACGGAGAGGCCGAAGCTGCCGTCCTCCTCGGTGAACGTGTCCTGGAACTCGTCGATCCAGGCCGGGTGCGTCGAGACCAGCTCGATGTCTGCCCAGGCGCACGGCTCGCGCGTGTCGGCCGCGAACACCACACCTTCGATGCGCGGCGCGGTCAGCAGCACCAGCAGGCACTCGGCGGGCTTGGCGCCGGGCAGCAGGTCCACCGGGTGCACGTAGGTGGCGGGGCCCAGCGAAGCGGGGTCGTCGGGGTCCGCCGCGGCGTCGGGCTCGGTGCCCAGGGCCCAGCCGGCCAGCAGGGGCTCGTCCCACTCGAGCAGGAAGGTGCCGTCGTCCTCGGAGAGCGCCGAGTCAAGGTACTCGCCGCTCTCGTCATAGAGGTTGACCTCGATGTCGGGCAGGGGGGCCTCGCTGCTGTCAACGACCCGGCCCACGATGACCGCCAGGTCGGTGTCGGAGCCGTAGCCCAGATCGACGGCTTCGAGCGCCGCTGGGCGCGCGCTCAGTCGCTCGACCGGCGCTGCGGCCTGGGCGTCGCCGTCGGGTCCGCGGCCGGGGAGCTGCGTGCGACCGTCGGTGGTCTCGCCCACGCGCACGGGTTCGCCGGCGCCCTCGAACTCCGAGGCCTGATCAAAGATCTGGAGGCCCCATAGCAGGGCGGCCACGGCGACGAGGCCGAGAACCAGGGCGAGCCAGGGCTTGAGCGTGCGTGGAGGATGCTGGGGCATGGCGAGTCCGTGGGTGATTCGTGGGGTCGGCGCCATCATACCGACGGGCAGGGGGGGCTCGCCCGTCCCGCCTGACCGATACAATCGCGGACCAGTGTTGGCCGAGTGACGACCCGGGCGCGAAGCTGCTGAGCCTGAGCGCCCCCCGTCCGAGCTTCCGACCGCCCTGATCTGCCCCGTCGCCGCACGGCGGGCACCGACCGGACCCCGCTCCAGACGCCCATGGCAGCCCCGCTCACGCCCGCGCACGCCGCCGACCTGCCTGGGGAGACGCGCACTCTGCCGGCGCCCCAGGCCGAGGGCAGCACGCGCCTCGACCGGCCCTGGAAGGTGGTGGTCTGGGACGACCCCATCAACCTGATGAGCTACGTGGCCTATGTCTTCCAGCGCCTGTTCGGTTTCAGCGCCGAGGTGGCCAACCGCAAGATGCGGGAGGTGCACGAGGAGGGCAGCTCGGTCGTGGCCACCGAGGCGCGCGAGCGGGCGGAGTTCTTCGTGTCGCGGCTGCACGCCTACGGGCTGCAGGCCACGCTCGAGAAGGTCGAGTCGTGATCCGCGGGCGCCGGGCATGACGCACCTGGAGCGGCTCGGGCCGGCCCCAGACTCCGGCCGTCCGCGCTGGAAGCTGGTGCTGCTGCCGCTGGAGGGGGCCATCCTCAAGGGCCTGCCCGCGCAGCTCGAGGCCCTGCTGGCCGACCCCGGCAGCAACCGACGGGTGATCGACCGGCTCTTCCCGCCCAGCTACGCCGACCCCACCGAGGAGCGCGAGCATCGCCGGCTGCTGGGAGACGGCCTGCTGGGTGAGCGGCGCGACATGCTGGTGGAGGTCCGATCCCTACTGGCTGGCACGACCCCCGCGGGGGGGGCAGGGGGCGCGGCCGGCGTCGACGCCGCAGCCGGGGCGTCCACTGCGGCCCCCGGCCTGGACCTGATCCTGGAGGCCGGCTCCCTCGACCTGCTGCTGCGTTTCCTGAACGACGTGCGCCTGGTGCTGGCCACCGATCTTGGCATCGAGGGCAACCTGAGCCAGGCCGCCGCGTTGGACCCCGGAGATCCCGACGCCCCCAAGCAGGCCCTGTTGGAGTACCTGGGCGGCCTGGAGGCCATCCTGGTGGACGCCATCTCGCGCGAGCTGTGAGCGCGGAGCGTCGAGGCGGGTCCGCAGATCCTGGGGGGCCGCCGCGTCCCGCGGGCTGCTAGCATCTGCCGCTCGCCGGTCCGGAGACTCTCCATGCCCACGTTGTTGGTCGCGCTGCTCGTTCTGCTGGCCCCTGGATTGCAGGCGGCCGCGGCCCCCGACCCGCTGCAGGACGAGCCCGGTCCCTGGTTGGAGGGCAGCTTGTCCAATGGCCTGTCGTATGTGCTGGTGGACGCCCCGCTCATGAGCCAGCAGGTGCTGTTCACCCTGTTGCCCTGGGGGCTGCTGGATGACGGCGCCGGCCAGACGCAGCTCGCGCACCTGGCCGAGCATGTGCTGGTGCGCTCGGTGGACCCCGCCATGGATGACCTGATGGTGGACGGCATCATGGTCCAGGGCGAGACCATGGCGCTGACCCTGCGGCTGGAGACCTACGCGCCTCCGGATCGCTGGCGCAAGGCGCTGGGCTGGCACGCGGACTGGCTGGCCGGGCGCGCGCTCTCGGAGGAGGCGCTGCGGCTGGGCTTGCCGCGGGAGCGCGCTCAGGTCGTCACCGAGGTCGAGCTCTCCACGCGCTCCAGCTTCACGCACAAGTGGGCGCTGGCGGCCTGGAATCAAGTGCTGCGTCACGGCGCCACCCACGTGGAGGTGCTGGGCGCGGTCAACGACGTGTCGCGCGAGGTGCTGGCGTCCGAACTGGCCGCGCGCGTGGTGCCCGGTCCGGATGTGTTCTTCGTGTCGGTGGGGCCGGTGCCGCAGGCCGAGGTGCTGGAGGCCATGCAGGAGCGCCTGGGGAAGCTCCCCGCCAAGGCGCCCCGGCACGCCGTCTCGGGCCTGTCGCCCGAGCAGGTGCGCGAGGTCTCCGCCCGCGAGGCCACCTGGGATCTGCCCCTCGGCCACTACATGGAGTGGTACCTCATGCCGGACGAGGGGCCGCTCGATCGCGTGGCGGCCGACGCCCTGTCGGCCATCATCAACCACCGCATCGCGCAGCGCGGCAGCCTGACACAGGCCGGCGTGCAGGCCACGGCGGTGGCCGACCTGATCACGCCGGAGGGGCGCTGGATGCTGCTGACCGCGTCTCTGCCCAAGCCAGAGGACGAGGCGCTGGTGCGACGCGTGCTGGGCGAGATCGTGGGTGGCCTGGACGCCCTGCCCGAGGCGGGGCTGGTGGTCGGCCAGATGAGCAGCCAACTGGGCGAGTGGCCTGACTTCCGTCTGCTGCGCGAGTCGCTCGCGAGTCAGCCGGGCGTGGAGTGGATCGAGGCCATGCAGACGCTGTTCCTGCTCTACGCCCAGATCAACATGGGGCTCTCCCACAGTGAACTGCCCGGCGCCTACTCGGGCTTGTCCGCTGAGTTCCTGCAGGCGTTTGCCCGCGAGCACATGCTGCCGGCTCGGCGCTCGGAGCTGCTGCTGACGACGGGCGGCTGAGCCGCTCCGCGCCGCGCCGGGCCGACTCGCGCGCGTGTGCTAAGTTCGTGGATCGTTCGCCCCTCTGCGTTCCGGAGCGCCTCATGATCCGCCTCGGTGTGTTGTTCGTTGCCTTGCTGCTGCCCGCATGTGCTTCGCCGTCCGCACAGGCGGACGCAGCGCGCGGCGGCTCCGAGCGCGGCGCCGAGGCGCTCAGCGCGAGCGAGGCGCGAGACGCCGCGGCGGCGCAGGGCGACAGCGCTGCTGATGTGGACGCCGTCGGCGGCGCGGCGATCGGGGCCGGCTCGTCGTCCGACCCTCAGCTGCTGCCTTCGGGGCGCAGCCTGCCGCCGCCCTCGCTGCGACCGGAGTCGATGGTGGCCTATGCGCTGCTCGGGCCCGCGCCCGGGACGGCTCGTGCCGACTACGACGCCTGGGCGGCGCTGGTGGCGGAGCGCTTCTACGGCCAGCCCGACGAGGCGCAGCTGGCGAGCATCGAGCGCGAGCTGTCCGATGTGCACGTCGTCGAGCTGACGCCCGTCTACCTCGACCTCACGGTGGGGCTGGACATGGCCCTGGCGTCAGACGTCGAGCTGGCCGCCGCCCTGACCTCGGACTGGTACGTGCGCCAGCTGCGCTTCAAGCAGGTGGTGCTGCCGGAGTCGCGCAGCCAGGATCTGCGCGCCATGGTGCCTACCCGCTTGAAGGTGCTCGACAGCTGGCACCGCTGGTGGGAGCGCACGGCCAGCGACCCCGAGCGCGTGGAGCGCTTCCGGACGCGCATCGACGACCTGCTCTGGGAGCTGCGCCGGGTGGGGCGCGATCCCGCGGAACACTGAGCGCGTCCGCGGGCGCGGGGCTCGCTCAGCTCGAGGCGGGCTGCTTCTCGTCCGCCGCCGTCTCCTGGTCGCGGGCGGAGCGGCGCGCGGCGTGCATCTCCTGCGCCACGGTGGAGCCCACCACCGTGGTGTCCATCAGCGGCGTGCCCTCGAACACGTTGAAGGGATCGGCGGTGGTGCCCAGCAGATCGAGGGAGTAGTTGCGAGCGGCGCGCTGGTTGTTCTCCTGCCACTGGTCCTTGCAGGTCTCCAGCAGGCAGAAGCTCTTGTGCGTGATGAACTGCTCGTACATGCGCTTGTGGATGACCGCGAGGGGCTCCTTGTGCACGTTGCCGTAGATGGCGTGGATGCGGTCGCAGGTCATGACGTCGCCGTCGTTGGTGACGTAGAGCTTGTGCGTGCCCGCGGGGCAGCGGTCCTTGCCCGACCAGAAGAGGTTGTCCTCGCGGCAGCGCGGGTGGTAGCGCATCTTCCAGTAGTACTCGCTGTCGAGCCCGACGTTCTTGTAGATCATCGGGTAGTTGAACAGCACCGAGAAGTTGTCCTCCTCGGACATCTTGAAGGCCTGCTCGATGTTCTCGCGTTCGCTGCGGATGTTGACCACCGAGAGCGTGACGCTGATGCCTTGCTCGACGCAGTAGCGCGCCAGGTCGCGCTTGAAGCTCTTGTGATAGTAGCTGCCGTACGACATCTGGATGGTGGACAGCCCGGCCCGCTTGAGGCCGTCGACCTTCTCCTTGGTGAGCAGCGTGGAGTTGGTCACCAGCGAGACCACCACGTCCTTGGGGATGGCGTCCACCACGTCGAAGATGTCCTTGCGCACCAGCGGCTCGCCGCCGGTGACGTTGACGTGGATCAGGCCCAGGTCGTGGGCCTCGCGGGTGATGCGCGCCACCTCGTCCACCGGCATGTGCGGCGGCTTGTTCTGCGCCTTCATGAGGTCTTCGGCGTAGCAGAAGTCGCAGTCGAGGTTGCAGACCCAGGTGACCGCCAGCTCGAGCGAGCGCAGGGTCCGGATGCCGGCGCGCATCTTGGCTTCGGATGCCAGGATGCGGGTGGCCTGGGCGGGGCTCTTCACGCCCAGCATGAACTGCTTGATGGCCTTGCGGATCATGGCGATGTGCGTTCCGGGTGGTGGTCAGGTCTCAAGCGAGGCGCCCGGGGGGAGAGCGTCTGGAGGGGAGCTCGAACAGAGCAGTCTAACCCATGATCGGAAACGAGCCGATGTGGCTGGAGTCTCGCTGGGGACGGGCGCTCCGCGGGGCCGCGCGGGCGCGAGGCCAAGTCGCGAGCTGCGGCGGCCGACTACCCGCGGTCGAGGAAGATCACGCCGTCGATGACCCCGGCGCGCAGAGCGTCATCGGTGGACAGGTCCATCGCCGTGGGGATCTGCTTCTCGGCCCACAGGGCGTCGTGCTTCAGGAAGCGCCCCAGGTAGGTGTTCTCCAGCCGGCGGCAGAGGGCCACGTACTTCTCATCCGGCGGAGGCAGGTAGTTGCCGTGCTCATCCTCGACCTCGCCCGGGTCGTCCCAGACCATGCGATGGATCAGCAGCACGGAGTTCTCGAAGGCGGTGCGCACGCCGGTTCCGGCCATGAGGATGATGCAGGCCGCGCTCTGGGCAAAGCCCATGCAGACCGTGTTGACCCGGCAGGGGACGCCGTGCATGGCGTTGATGATGGCGCAGGCCGCCTCCACGTCGCCGCCGGTGCTGTTGATCAGCAGGTCGATGGGCTCGACCGGGTTGGACGCGGAGTAGTCGAGCAGCTGCCTCACGACCCGCTCGGCCACGCGGCTGTTGATGTCGCCGAACACGAAGACCCGGCGTTCGCCGGCGAAGCTCTGACGTCGTGCCATGTCGGCGAGGGCTGCGGGGTCGGGGGCGTCGGGGGTGGGCATGGAGTGGACCATGGCGGGCAGTGTACCTGCTAGCCGGGTCGCGGCCGAGTCCTCCGGCCGGAGCAGGCGACCGGGCCGCCATGGCAGGGCGCGAGGGCGGGGGCTAACCTGGGGCTCGCTCGATTCCGTCTGAACGCCGCCAGGGCTCGCCGGGGGGCGCCGCGCAGCCATCGCCTGACCGCTGGAGAGTCCCGATCCGACCGTTTCGCCACCGGCTGCTCGCCCTGACGCTGTGCTCGCTGGGCTGCGTCCTGTGCGCGCTGGGCTGCGGCCCCGATCCGGCGCCCGATCCGGCGTCCGGGTCAGGGCCCGCGCACAGCGAACTTCCACCCGTGATCTCCGATGAGCTGCTGCTCGATCTCGAGCAGGCCTTCAGCGCGGGGCGCGCCCGGGTGCTCAGGCAGGACGCCGAGCGGCCGCTGCGCAGCTACCCCGCGGCCTGGCTCGACAAGCAGGAGGCCCTCGGGCAGCTGGCGTCGGACGCGTCCTCCAGCGTGTTGCACGCCCGGGCCGAGAGCGCCTTCGAGGTGGACACACCGATCCTGGGACCGGGCGCGCGCCTGCTGGCGCGCACCTTCGTGTATCCCGTCGATCGTCAGGATCCGTCCCGGGCCGATCCGTTCCCGGTCACGTTCCGGGTGCTGGTGGACGGTGAGGAGCGGGCCGCCCTGTCCAGCGCGTACGTGCGCGAGATGGACCGCGAGCATCCCTTCGACCGGCTCATGCGCACGCTCGAGGTTGATCTCTCGGCGGAGCAGGGGCGCGCGCTGACGCTGCGCCTGGAGACCACGCGCGCGGGCGCGACGGGGCCTGCGCCGGGGGAGCCTCAGGCCGAGCCGGTGTGGTGGCACCTGAGCCTGCGGCAACAGCGCGCGGTCCCGCGGCAGCGCGCCTCGTCCGCCCGTCCGCACCTGTTGGTGGTCTGCGTGGACACGCTGGCCGCCGGGCGCCTGTCGGCCTGGGGCAACCCGCGGCCCACCTCGCCGCAGCTGGACGCCTGGGCTGCAGAGGGACTGCGCTTCACCCGCGCCATCTCGCCCTCGTCGTGGACCCTGCCTGCCACGGCCTCGCTCTTCACGGGGCTGCCGCCCAACACCCACGGCGTACTGGGTGACGCGCGCAGCTACCTCATGGATGCGCTCGACACCTGGGCCGAGGGCCTGACCGCCCAGGGCCTGGTGGGCGGCGCGTTCGTGGCCAACCCGCTGCTGGCACGGGCCAACAACTTCGATCAGGGCTTCTCGACCTGGGTCAACCGGGACGGACCCACGGAGCCCGGCGGCGCCGACGCCTCCGAGATGCTGGATCAGCTGCTGGGCTGGGTCGATGGACAGCTCGCGGACGCGCGCTGGTTTGCCTACCTGCATCTGATGGACCCGCACGCACCCTACGGCGCGCCGGGCGACGCGCGCCTGCGCTTCGCCCGGGGGCCGGTGCCCGCGCGCGACCTCTCGGGGCACCTGCCGCAGCGCCTGCACAGCCAGGACGAGCCGCCACTCACGCCCGCCGAGCAGGCCCATGTGATCGACCTCTATGACGGCGAGGTGGCCTACCTCGACGGCCAGCTGCAGCGCCTGCGCGAGGCCCTGGAGCTGCGCGGGCTCGACGACCGCACGCTGGTTGTGATCACCGCTGACCACGGCGAGGAGCTGTTCGAGCTGGGCCACCTCGGTCACGGCTACGCGCTCAACGAGCCCATGCTGCATGTGCCGCTGGTGCTGGTGGGGCCTGGGGTTCCAGTGGGGGAGGTGACGCAGCCGGTGACGTCCGCGTCACTCGCCAACACGCTCTTGCGCCTGGGAGGCGCGCCGCCGGTGGCGGGCGGCGCGCGGGCGCTGCTGCCGCGCTCAGAGCAGGGTCGGCCGGTGTTCTCGCTCACGCGCACGCACCTCTTCGGTCCGCAACGCATCCTGGTGTCGGCGCAGGATCCGCAGCGCCGCAAGGTCGTGCTCGAGCTGGGCGGCGACGGCCCCGGGCAGGAGCGGCCCGCGCCGCTGTCGGTGCTGCGCTACGATCTCACCCGGCCGCAGGGCGAGCAGGAGTCGCTGCTGCCGGGCGACATGGACGCGGCGCAGCACGCTGCCTATCGTGCGCTGGAGGCCGCGGCCCTGGATTGGTACGTGAGCTCTGCGGCAGCGCGCCCCGGTGACGTGCAGCCGCTCACGGACAACGAGGCGGCCCTGCGCGCCAACGGCTACATCGGCGCCGACGGAGACGAGCGATGACACCTGCGGTCCCGGTCGGCGCCGCCCACGAGCTGGTCGAGGGCGCCATGCTGAGGCTCGAGCTGGACGGCCGCCTGTACGGCGTGTGTCGCCTGGAGGGCCGGCTGGTGGGCTTCGACGCGCGCTGCCCCCACGTGCACGCCGACCTGACCGAGGGCGTGCTGGCCGATGGGGGCGTGGACTGTCCGCAGCACCTGTGGCACTTCGATTTGCGCAACGGCGCCTGCACCATGGTGCCCGACTACGCCATCGAACTGTTCGAGGTGCGCGAGCGCGATGGCCAGCTAGAGCTGATGCTGCCGTGACGTGCGCCGTCTCGTATGAACTGGACTGGGCCACGCCGCCGGGCTGGGCGGACGCGGTGGCCCGCCAGCCCCTGGCCCTGCTCTCCGACCACGCCCACTGTGAGCTGAAGGCCGCCGCGTCGGCCATGACCCTGATCAAGCGCAGCTCGGACCGGCCGGGTCTGGCCCTGCGCCTGATGCCGTTGGTGCGCGAGGAGACCGAGCACCTGCAGCGCGTGCTGCGCGAGCTGGACGCCCGCGGCGCCGGCCTGGGCGAGGACCTGCCCAGCCCCTACGCCCGCGGGTTGCTCTCGGCCGCGCGCAGGGGGGGGCCGCCGGACGTCGTGTTCCTGGACTCGCTGCTGGTGTCCGCGCTGATCGAGCTGCGCAGCCACGAGCGCATGGCGGCCCTGGCCGACTGCGAGGCCCTGGCGTCGCTGGCCCCGCTCTATCGCTCGCTGTGCGAAGCCGAGGCCCGTCACGGCTCCCTCTTCCTGCAACTGGCCCGCGAGTCCACCGACGAGCGCTGCGTGGCCGCACGCTGGGACGAGCTGGCGGCGCTGGAGGGGCGGCTCATCGCGGGCCTGCCCTTCGCGCCGCGCATGCACTCGGGGCCGCCGCCGTAGGCGCGCTGGGGCGGTGGCGTCGCTGCGCCCGGAGCTGCTGCGGCGCCAACGCTCGCAGCGGCCGCCGCTCAGGCGCCGGGTTCTGGATCGACGCCCAGGCCGTCCGCCACGCGGTTGATGTAGCTGAAGTACGCCACCGTCTGGGCCGCGTCGTGGATGGCCCGGTCGTCGTAGCCCACCTCGCGCAGCTGCTGCACGTGGTCGGCGCTCACGTCACCCGGGGAGAGGGCCAGGCGCTCGGCGTAGCGCAGCAGCGCGCGCAGGCGCTCGTCGGGCGCCGCGTCGCTGCCCTGGGAGGCCATGTCGGTCGCGAAGGCGTCGGCGCGCCGGCGGCGCTGGCCGTCGTCGGCGAGCAGGTCATCACTGCTGAGCTGTTTGTGGACCTCGGCACGGAGGTCCTCCTGGTGCGCGGCAACTCAGTAGTAGCAGTCGTTGGCGCGACTCACCACGACGGCGATGGCCTCGCGCTCGATGCGCGTGAGCGGCGAGTCGCCGAGCATGACCGCCCGGTAGAGCCCCATGGACGCGGCCAGCACAGGCGGGTTGGCGCCCTGGATCTCGACGATCTTGTAGACTCGGCCTGCGCGGGTGACGGCCTGATCGTAGATCGATTTGAGCCGGCCCTCGGCCTGGGCGGGAGGAGTCGTGTCGATGAAGGCCATGGCGAGCACGATAGCATCGGCGCGCGGCGCCGGCGTCGCATGGGCCTTGCTGTGCGCGCTGTGGTGTGCGAGCTGCGGAGGCGAGCAGGCGGGATCGATGGCGCCCGCGGCACAGCCCGGCGAGGCAGGGGCGGCCAGTGGCCGCGGCGGCATGTCCGCGGTCGTCCCTGACCCGGACAAGCCCATCGACCCGGAGCACACCGGCGGGCTGCGTGGGCGTGTCGTGCTGGGCAGTCCGGCCCCCGCGCCCGAGCCCCTGCTCATCACCGGTGACAGCTATTGCGTGGGCGCCGCGAGCGAGGCCGGCGGCTACGTTGACGAGTCGCTGCGCGTGCGCGACGGCGCGCTGGCCGGGGCCTTCGTGTGGGTCCGGAGCGGGCTTGACGGCTGGGAGCTGCCTGAGCCCAAAGGCGTGGTGGAGCTGGACCAACGCGGCTGCATGTACCGCCCGCGTGTGGTGGGTGTGGTCACCGGCCAGACCCTGCGCGTGCTCAACAGCGACGGCGTGCTGCACAACGTGCACACCAAGCCCAAACGCAACCGCGCCCGAAACCTGGCCATGCCCGGCGAGGTGCTCCAGCGCGAGCTGCAGTTCAAGCGCGAGGAGGTCATGATCGAGCTGGCGTGCGACATCCACGCCTGGATGAAGGGCTGGATCGGGGTCGTGGAGCACCCCTTCTTCTGCGTCACCGATGAGGAGGGGCGCTGGTCCCTCGAGGGCCTGCCGCCGGGGAGCTACGAGCTCGGCGTCTGGCACGAGCGACTCGGGACGCGAGCGCTCAGCGTGGACGTCAGCGTGGGCGAGCAGACGGACACCGGCGACGTCACGCTGACGCTCTGAGGCTCACCCGTCGCGACGCTCGTGCGCTCCGGGCCCGCGAGCCCGGCGGCCCGACTTGCGAGGGTGCCCGGCGAACGCAGCGTTCGTTGCTACGCCCCCGCGTCAGCCCGGCCCGGCGTCCAGGCTCCGGCGCGCCAGCGCGTTGGCCGCTGAGCCGAGCACCAAGCCGGCCGCCAGCCCCCCAACGACCACCAGGGTCGCCGCGGGACCGAATGAGGCCGGCGGGTCGGCGCCGGTTTCGCCCAGGTGGCGCGCGGCGCCCATGGCAAACAGCAACGGAAGGCTGAGCGCGCTGGTGAGCCGCGCGCCGAGAGCCGCTCCCTGCCTCCAGCGACGGGGATCTGGGCCCGCGCGCTGGCTCGCCCCCTGTGCGTCGGCAGCGGACGCGGCGGCGAGCTGCTCCCAACACGGGCTCACCAGGAACCAGCTCAGGAACACCGCCACGCTGGCCAGCCCTGCGGCCAGGGCGATCCACTGTCCACGCTGATTGCTGCTGAGCCAGCTCAGCGGGCCCGCCGGGTCCTGCCGGGCCAGCCAGCCCAGGCCGTAGACCATGCCGGTGACCCAGGCCGTGGCGCCCGTCCAACGCAGGGCCAGCATGAGCATGGGGCCCACGCGGCCCAGCAACCCGCGGCCGCGGGGGCCTAGCAGCGCCGGCCCCAGGACCCAGTCCAGCGCAGCGGCGAGGCCCACGAAGGCGGCGGCTGACACGAGGTGCAGCCAGCGCACGAGGGTTCCGGCGTCGAGCAGGGACTCCACCAAGGCCTCCGGCGGCGGGCGGGGATGTGGCGACAGCGCCGACGTCAGCATGGACCCGCCATCCGGTGCGATCAACGTGGCAGCGCGTGCGTTCGTTACCTGCGCTTGCACCACCCCGGTGGGCTCGCGTGGGCGCCTGGCGCTCCTGGTACGCTCCCACGCCCACCGTGCGGAGCCCCGGAACATGACGGATCTCGTGACCCTCGAGCGCGATGGCGCCCTGGCCTGGCTGGTGCTCGACCGGCCCGACGTGATGAACGCGCTGTCGTACCCGACCCTGGCCCGGCTGGGCGAGCTGGTGCAGCAGCTCTCGGTCGATCGCTCGGCGCGCGTGGTGCTCATCACCGGCCGCGGTGAGCGGGCCTTCTGTGCCGGCGCCGACCTCAAGGAGCGCAAGGGCTTCAGCGAGCAGCAGACGCGGGACTTCGTGGCGCGAATCGGCGACACGTTCAGCGCTGTGGCTGCCCTGCCCCAGCCGACCATCGCGGTGCTCAACGGGGTGGCCTACGGCGGCGGGCTGGAGCTGGCCCTGGCGTGCGATCTGCGCGTGGCGGCCGCGGACGTGAAGCTGGGTCTGACCGAGACCTCGCTGGCCATCATCCCGGGCGCGGGCGGCACGCAGCGGCTGCCTCGGGTGGTGGGGCTGTCGCGCGCCAAGGACCTGATCCTGAGTGCCAGGCGTGTGGCCGCGGACGACGCCCTGGCCATGGGCCTGGTGGACAGGGTGGCGCCGCGCGAGGGCCTGCGCACCGCCGCTCAGCAGTTGGCCGGCGCCATCGCCGCCAACGGCCCGCTGGCGGTGGCCGCCGCCAAGGCGGCGCTGGACGTGGCCGCCTCGGGGGCGTCACTGGAGGATGGCCTGGTGGCGGAGCGCGAGCTGTATCTGGAGCGCGTGCTGCCTAGCGCTGACCGCCTCGAGGCCCTGGCGGCGTTCCGCGAGAAGCGGCCGCCCGTCTTCCGCGGGGAGTAGGCGCCGGGTCCGGCGTGGTGTCCGCCCGCCCCGTCAGAAGCGCAGGCCGAGGCCCGCCCAGTAGTCGAAGTCGTTGCGGTCATCGCCCGTGTCCGGCGTGTTGTCGTACTCGTGGTCGAAGGCCAACAGCAGGTACCAGCGCGACTCGTCGTCCAGGTCGTAGCGCAGCTCACCCCTGCTCAAGGTGCGGTACTGGCGGCTCTCACTGATCGCGGGAATGAAGTACGAGGTGATCGTGAAGTGGCTATGCGAGGTCATGTCGAGTTGGTAATCGACCCCGGCGAAGCCCTCGTACAGGATGTCGTCCTCCTCCTCGGCGCCGAACTTCTTGCTGAGGCCGGCGCCGAAACGCGGGACCAGGCGCTCGGTCTCGGTGTCGATCAGTGCGTAGCCCAGGCCAGCCCGCGCCGAGCCGCGGTGGTCGTAGTTCTTCTGCTTGTCGATCTCTTCGCTTACGATCAGGGTCGGTAGCCAGGGAGAGCCCTGCGTGATCAACTCCCGCTGCCACTGGAGCATGAGCTGGTCCTTGGAGGTCTCGCGCTTGCCCGTGTCGTTGGACTCCTTCTCGCGCGCGTAATCGACGCTGAACGTGTCGCGCGTGTCCTGGGCTCGGCGCACGATGTCGGCGCGAGTGTAGAACCTGGCGTCCTCCGTATTGCCCAGCGAGCCATCGGCCGTCATCGCCAAGTTCCCCGACCACGTGACCGATTCATCGCGGGGCATCGTGAGCGGGTCGTCCCGCGTGATCTCGATCGAGGCCAAGGGCAGCACCAACAGCCCCAGCAGGTCGTGCTGCAGGACCAATTCCAGGCCGTTGTCCGAGCGCACCACGCCCTGCAGCACGTCGCCGTTGGGCAGGGTCACAACGACCTGTTCGCCCCGGCTGAACTCGCGCGGGACGGTCTGGCCGATTGCCCGGGCGCCCAGCGCCGAGATCAGCAGCAGCACGATCAGGCAGGCGCCCGGCGGATGCAGCGAGCAGCCGGGGCTGCGGCGCGATGAGACGCGGTCAGCGGGGGTCACGTCGAGTGCAGCACGGTGTGCTGCCACGACGCCAAGCCTCCGGGCGCAGGCACTGGGAGCAGGCACAGGTCAGAAGCGAGAGCCCACGCCGGCGTAGTAGTTGAAGTCGTTCTGGTCGTCGCCGGGGTCTGGCGTGTTGTCGTACTTGTGGTCGGCGCCCACCTTGAAGTACCAGCTCGAGTCGTCAGCCAGATCGAAGCGCAACTCGCCCTTGCTGAACGTGCGGTAATCGCCGCTGTTGCTGACGCTGGGGAAGTACGTCGCCTCGACGAAGAAGTGCTTGCTGGCCGAGAAGTCGATGGAGTAGTCCAGGCCGAGGAGCGCCTCGTAGTTCACGTCCTCATTGTCATCTGTCGCGCCGATCCTCTTGTTGGCGCCACCACCGAACCGGCCCAGCAAGCGCTCGCTGTCCTCATCCACCAAGAGGTAACCCCAGCCACCCGCAGCCTCGACCCGGTAGTCCCAGTTCTTGAACTGGTCGGTCTCAACGCCCGTCTGTGCAAAGGGCCGCCAGCGTGACTCCGCGATCTTCCACTCGTGCCGGTAGCGGCTGAATGACTCGTTCTTCGTGGTGTTCTTGCCCGGCTTGCGCGAGGCTGTCTCCTTCGTGTAGGTGATCAGAACGGTGTCGATGTCCGACTCGGTCTCGTGTCGTACGTTCAGCTCACCGCCGTAGTCCTTGTCCCTGGTGTTGCCTGAGGAGCCGCTCAGACGGACATCGAAGCTGCCGGACCAGGGCGAGACGAGTTCGACCACTTCCTCCTCGGGCTCGGGCTCGCGTCCCTGCAGCACGATGGTGGTGCGCGGGATGACGATGCGGCCCAGCAGGTCGTGCTCGATCACGATGTCCAGGCCCTGGTTGGAGATCAGTCGGCCTGAGATCGTGTCGCCGTTGGTGAGCTTGAGCGTGACGTCACTGCCTAGCGCGCCCGCGGCGTCCAGGTCCTGGGCCGCGATGCCGGATGCAAGCGCCGTCAGGGCGAGGGCGGTGCAGAGGAGAAGGCGAAGTAACGGGTGCATCGGGTTGCTCCGGTGTTCTGGGTGTGACGTGGACCGAACGGAGGAGAGTAGGGTCCGCGGCTCGGGCGCGTCAACGCCGACCTGCCCCCAGAAGCGCCGGGTGGGTACCATGGGGTGGCCGCCTCAGGGGCGGCCTCTCGTACACAGGAGGCACCTCACCATGCAGGTCTCCCGGTTCATGACCAGGAACCCCGTCACCGTCTCTCCCGATGCACCGCTGGAGGAGGCGATTCTGCTCATGGAGAAGCACGGCTTCAGGCATCTGCCGGTGGAGCGGGGGGGCGAACTGGTGGGCATCCTGTCCGACCGCGACGTCAAGCTTGGCACGGGCGGCATGTCGCTCGACAAGCTGGGCCTGGGGGACGACGAGAACCTGCCCCATCTGGTGCGCGACCTCATGCGCGCCCCGGTGCTCTGCGTGGAGACGGCCGAGCGCGGCCCCCTGGCCGCCGCGCGCATGATCGAGCAGCGCGTGGGGGCCCTGCCGGTGCTGAGCGGGGGGCGCCTCACGGGCATCGTGACCGAGACCAACCTGGTATCGGCTTTCCGCGATCTGTGCCGCGATCCGGCCGTGTCCGACCGCCTCGACGCCACGGTCGAGGAGGTCATGCACTCGCTGGTGGTGACGCTCACGCCGGAGGACGGCCTGGACGAGGCCGTGACCCAATGCCACGACTGGCGCATCCGCCACGTGCCCGTGCTGCGGGGCGAGGACCTGGTTGGCATCGTCTCCGATCGGGACGTGCGTCTGGCCGTGGGCCGAGCCCTGGTGGCGGACGCCTCGGCGCAGCAAGCAGGCAGCGTCTTTGTGGAGGCCACCACCGTAGGCGACATCATGTCCAAGGACGTGATCACCATTGAGCCCACCGACATGCTCAGCGAGTGCGTGCCGCTCATGCTGGGACACCGCGTCTCGGCCCTGCCCGTCAGTCTGGACGACATGTTGCTGGGTATCGTGACGCGCACCGACATCCTGGAGCACTACGCCAGCGTGGCCTGAAGCGGCGGGCCTGCAAGGCGCTGGGCGGCTCTCCCACCAAGGGGGGTCTCAGCACCCCATCGGAGTTCTTCATGTTCAGCTGGCATTCGCCGCCGCAGGCCTCCGATGCTCCGCAGCCATCGAGCGCTGAGCAGCCATCGACCGAGGCCCGCAGCTGGTCCGCGCTGATGCATGTGGCCGGGCTGGCGAGCTACCTGGCGCCCGTTCCTGGCGCCGGCATCGTCGCGCCCTTGGTGCTGTGGCTGGTGCGCCGTGACGAGAGCGCCTTCGAGCAGCGGCAGGGCCTCCTGGCCATCAACTTCCAGCTGATCTGCGCGGCGCTCTACCTGGGCAGCCTGCTGCTGGTGCCGCTGTTGATCGGCGTGCCGCTTGTGCTGTTGGTGGTCGTGCTGCACGTCGTGGCCACGCTGGCGGCCACCATCATGGCGGCCTCGGGTCGCTCGGCGCGCTATCCGCTCAACCCGCAGGTGTTCACGGCCAACACCCTGCGCTGACGCCAGCAGGGCGCGCCGCCGCGGCGCTCGCCGTTACATGCCGCGCAGGCGGCCGAGCGGGTGCAGCGGCCCCGCCAACGGCGCGGCGTAATCGACGAAGGCCTGGGTGATGTCGTTGCCGGCCGCCGTGATGAAGCGCGGGTTCATGTCCTTGGTGTGCCGGGCCACTTTGCTGAGCGGCGCCAGCGCGGTGCTGCAACCGTAGCGCTTGCCCGGCCGCCGCTTGAGCACCACCGTGCCGCCCTTGGACTTCATGGCGAAGCCCACCGCGTCGCGGCCTACGGCGCGGGCCTCCGCCGCGTCGGTCTCGGACCAGCAGCCCGCGAATGAGCGCTGCAGGTAGCCGAACGTATCGGCGCGCACGCGCATGCCGGGCAGGGCTGCGCGCACCAGCCCCGCCAGGTGATCGCCCAGCACTCCGGAGCCGGACAGCTGCACGTTGCCGTGGCTGTCGCGCTCGGCGTCGGTCGCCAGCTTCTGCGCCAGGGTCACGCCCCTGGCGTCGTGCACGCCCTCGCTGACGGCCACGACGCAGCGGCCCAGGCGCTCGATGACGCGCTTGACGTCGGCCACGAAGCGGCGCGGGTTGAAGGACACCTCGGGCACATAGACCAGGTGCGGCCCGTCATCGTCGGCGCGCCGGCCGAGCACGGACGCCGCGGTGAGGAACCCCGCGTGGCGTCCCATGACCACGTTGATCTTGACGCCCTTCAGCGAGCGGTTGTCCAGGTTGTCGCCCATGAACGCCTGGGCCACGAACTTGGCGGCGCTGCCAAAGCCGGGGCAGTGATCAGTGACCTTGAGGTCGTTGTCGATGGTCTTGGGCACGTGGAACACGCGGATCGGATAGCGCTCCGCGCGCGCGCACTCCAGCACGATGTGGGCGGTCTCGGCCGAGTCGTTGCCTCCGATGTAGAACAGGTAGCGCACGTCGCGCTTGCGGAAGGTCTCGAACATGGCGAGGCACTGCTCGCGCGTGGGCTTCATGCGCACCGAGCCCAGGGCGGCCGCCGGGGTGAGGGCCACCCGCTCGAGCGTGCGCTGGCTCTGGTTGTCGAGCCGGACCAGGTCGTCGGCCAGGATGCCCACCACGCCGTGGCGGGCCCCCCAGACGCGATCGATGGACGGGCAGTCCCGCGCCGCCTCGATCAGGCCCACCAGCGACTGGTTGATGACCGCCGTGGGGCCGCCCGATTGACCGATGATGGCCGATCCCTGGGGCCCGCCCCGGCTGGCGGGGCCCCGGCGAGGGCGACCGGCGCCGCTGCTGGGGCTGCCGGAACCGCGGGTGGGACGGCTGGAGCTGGGCTTGGCGGCCATGAGGCGGTCCTTGCGGGGGGGGGGGGCAATGTCCGGGACGTGATATGCGCGGCGCCCCTCCAAGTCCAGCGCCGCCCGCAATGTGGGCGACGCGGTTTGACAGCTTGGCGCGCCATGTTTAGCTTGGGATGACTTCACCAAACCCCGAAAACAGGGCCGGCATGGGAGACGCCCTCGAGGCAGTCTCCCCGAGCATCCTTACATGAGTAAGCCCCTCTGGATCGACGGAGGGATCTTCCGCACCCTCCGTACTGCCACTCGTAAGCGGACCCTCTCGGTGATTCTCGGACCGGCACACGGGACGGCGGAACTCGCCACTCGTGCGGCGTTGAAGGACGCCCTCGGTGACGGCGATCGAGCCTCTCTGGCCGACGACGCGCGTTTGAAGAGCGCCGCCGACGAGGGCCTTGCCGCCACCTGGATGCTGCGTCAGCCGGGTCTCATCACGACCCAGGTGAGCGACGCGCTCGAGGCCTCCGCCCCGGCCGATCTGGACGCTACGCCGCGCGTGTTCGGGCCGGACGGCAAGGGCCTGGTGTCGGCCTACGCTCGCAAGGAGCCCTTCGTGATGCATCTGTGCGGTCTGGCTGCCGAGCCCGACACGCTGGTGCTGACCAACAAGAACCGCAAGCAGCTGACGGCGGCGGACAGCCGCTACCAGTCGTTCCTGCGCGCCACCTTCGGTCGCACGGTGCTGTTCAGCGGCTTTCTGCTGGACGATCCCGATCTGGTGGAGCTGTTGGACGACGTGGGGCGTGTGTTCAACGGACACATGCCGCCCAACATCGCCCTGATCCCCGAGGGCTCGGCGGATCCGGCCTCGGCGCTGCGGGCCTCGATGTACTACGGCACCACTGTGGTCGAGTTTCCCCAGGCCATGGCCCCCTCCGAGGCCCTGGCGCAGCTTTCCAGGATCCTGGATGAGCTCGAGGTGCCCAAGCCGGCCACGGGCAACCCGCCCAGGGGCTACACCGAACTCGACGATGCCTTCCAGGCCTCTGTCCCGGCCTGCGATGACGCCGAGCGACAGCGCTTTGCCGCCGGCTACGGTCGCTCCTGGTCGCCCATCAAGGACGGCCTCGACTCGGCCCGCAGCGCGGCGAGCGTCGTGTCCGCTGCCGTGGTCGCGCAGGCCCCCGAGGGGCGCGTGCCGCTGGTGCTCATGACGGGCAAGGGTGGCGAGGGCAAGACGACGTTCCTGCGGCGCCTGGCCTGGGATCTGGCCGGCACCGGACCGCGCGTCTTCTGGCGCGAGCCGGGTGTGGCGGCTCCCGATCGGTACCTGCCGGCCGAGGCCGATGGGGCCCGGGCGGTCTTCGTCATGGATGACGGCGAGCAGCTCGCGGGCCTTCCGGCCCTGCTGCACCAGCTGGCGCAGGACGGCGCAGGCAAGGTCTGCCTGGCGGTGGCGGCGGATGCCGACCGCTGGGAACGCTCAGGGCTCGGCCACCGCGTGCGGCAGCACGCCGAGGTGACCGAGGTGTCCTTCGCGGGCCTGGATGGCGACGAGGCCGGCTCGATGTCGGCCAAGCTGTCCGAGCAGGGCCGTCTGGCCGACGGGCAGTCGGCAAAGAGCGCAGTCAGCACCCTGGCGGCGGAGGGGCAGACCGTGCTGGACGGCGTGAGCCGGGCCACCCGCGGCGTCAGCGTGAGTGATTCCTGCGCCGCATTCGCGGCCGGCCTCGGGGAGCAGGACGTGGTCCGGCGGGCCCTGCTGGCCACGGCCTTCGTGCACCAGTTCAGCATGAGCTTGGCCTTGGACCAGCTGGCCAAGCTGCTGGGCCTGGGCGCGGACGCTCTGCAGGCCCAGGTGGTGGACGCCGGCGCTCCCATGCTGGTGCCTGCGGGCGAGGGCGCGTTGCGTACACCTCACCCGGTGGTGGCGGCGGCGCTGGTGGATGTCCTGGCGCCCGAGGAGGCCGACCGCCACGCCATGGCGATCGAACTGCTGCGCACTCTCTCAGGTGCGACGACGGAGCACACCACCGCCTTCCACGCGCCGAGCGAGCTGATCCGCGCCTTGCGCACCGGCCCGCTGCCGCCCCTGACCCTGGGCTCGTTCTTCGAGGCCGGCGAGCACGCCGCTCGCACCGACCTGCTGTTCTGGTTCGACCGCGGGCGCTCCGAGGCGGACTTCCAGCGCTGGAAGCCGGCCCTGGCCGCGTTCGGTCAGGCGCTCTGGCGCCGGCCCGAGGATCAGCACGAGAAGGACCACAACGCGCTGGTGCAGGCCAACCGGGCGCGCTGCCTGTCGTCCCTGGGCAAGAAGCGCGAGGCCCTGTCCGCCGTCGAGGAGGGCCTGCGGGCCGCTCCCCGTGACGCGGGTCTGCTCAGCTTGCACGACAAGCTGGGCGGCCACCGACGCGGCGACCGCGGAGATCGCGGTGGCCGTGGTGGCCCTGGCGGTGGCCGTGGTGGCCCCGGCGGCGGCCGTGGTGGTCCCGGCGGCGGCCGTGGTGGTCCCGGCGGCGGCCGTGGTGGCCCCGGCGGGGCGCGCGCTGGAGCGGGTGCCGGTCGCCAAGGCCCGCGTCGCCCTGGGGATGCACCGGCCCGTTAGCAGCGTCTGGCAGGAGTGCACCGCTGCCGGTGGTGCGTCGATTCTATGGGGAGCCGTGCGACGATCTGCAGGCGATTCAGCGCTTCGTTGCAGATCGGCAACGCGCCTCCGGCGGGAATCGGTCGCTATCCGCCGCGGACGGCTGTTTGGCCGGCCAGGCAGCTGCCCGCTGCGCGCCAGGCAGGGTCCGGAGCGGACGCCATGGCGGAGCGGAGCTGCGACGGACCCTGACCCGGGGCGAGGTGGGTCGGCGGCCTCAGCCGCCGCGGCGCAGCGACCGGTTCAGACCGAGAACGAGTTGCCGCAGCCGCAGTTGTCGGTGGCGTCCGGGTTGTGGAACTCAAACCCGCGCTTGGACACCTCGTCCCGGAAATCCAGGACGATGTTGCCGACGTAGGGCACCGCTGAGGGTGCCATGACGACCTGGAGCCCGTCGTACCCGACGGTCTGGTCGTCCTCGGAGACGTCCTTCTCGAACGTCATCACGTACGAGAAACCGCTGCATCCGCCTCCGGACACGCCCAAGCGCAGGGACATGTCGTCCACGCCCTGTTCGGACAGGATGCGCTTGACCTCGGTCACGGCTGAGGGAGTCAGGCTGAACATCGTTGGCGGCTCACGCTGGGGGAGTCGACGCGGCGAGCAGGGGCCCGCTGGGGGCCCTGGGGCTCATTGACGCCAGACTTTGGAGACCTCATTGGCCTCGAAGCGCCTCTGGGTCTCGCTATCGGGGTTGATGATCACGCCGCGCTGCTGGGTGGAGTTGTAGAGCATCCCGCCGCGGATGATCTCACCGTCCTTGAAGAACAGCGTGGCCACGTCTCCAGCGTCGATGCTGTCGAGCTTGGCGCAGAGTTCGAGGGTCGTCATGGATCTCATGTCCTTCTCTATTTGGCAGGCGCGCGGGCTGCGCGCTCTTTACAATCTTCGCCCTGGGGACGAAGACTGCGAGCATACCACCCCTTTGGTAGCCTGCCAGTCGTGCTTGGTTTCCGAAGTCTGGGAACTTTTTGGGAGCGGCTGCGCCGTCGCTTGCATCCGATGCGGGTCTCCGTTGCGGCTTCGGACCGACGAATAGGACGGCGTAATTGCATATGTGCGGAGCGGGCGTTCTGCCAGCTCAATTCCGACACGCGCTGATGCGCCGGCCCCGCCGGCGCGCCAGGCTTGCACGCCCGGCGCCACCCTGCGACACCAAGGGACTCGCCCCGTCTTGAGACGCGCGTCGGCTGGCCTCAAGCGGCGCCCGCGCTTTGCACCGAGGAGGATCGGATGTTCGAGTTGACCCATCGATTGGAGTTCTCCGCGGCCCACCGGCTGCACGCCGAGTCGCTCTCCGACGAAGAGAACGCCCGGCTCTATGGTCCCTGCAACCGGCTCCACGGCCACAACTACGTGCTGGATGTCACGGTCCGGGGACCCATCGACCCGACCACGGGCATGGTCATGGACCTGAACGTGCTGGCGGGGCTCATGCGGGCGCGCGTCTTCGACGAACTGGATCACCGCAACCTGGAGCAGGACGTGCCCTGGCTGGCGGGCACCATCACCACGGCCGAGAACGTGGCCGCCGTGATCTGGGAGCGCTTGGCGCCCGAGTTGGAGGGCCGGCTACAGCGCGTGCGCCTGTTCGAGTCGGCCTCCAACTTCGTGGAGTACTACGGCCCCTGAGGCCAGCGCTCGAGCGGGGTGCCCTGCAGCGCAGTCCCCTCGGGCAGCTCGCCGCCGCCGACGTAGCCCAGGCTCTTGAGCTCGGCCACCGCGGCCGGGTCGCTGAGCCGGATGACCTCGCCCGAGTCGATCCGATCGAGGTCGTCCCGCGCCGCGATGGCGCGCTCCAGCTCGTGCCGCAGGGCGGCTGCGGCGGGGGGCGCGAAGGCCGCGCTGCCGCTCACATCGTCCAGCTCGCCGGGGTCATGGCTCAGGTCATGGGCCGTCAGCCGCCCGGGGCCCTCGGGGCCGTCGATCAGGAAGGTCACGGTCTGCTGCGGCGAGCGCAGCGTGGCGCCGTATTCCGCCGGCAGGAACATGACGCGCTCAGCCACCACCGGGCGATTGGCGCTGCGCCCTGAGCGGATGGATGGCACCAGCGACTCGCCGGTCATGGTCGGGGAGGGCGGCAGGTCCAGCAGCTCGAGCAGCGTGGGCATGACATCGATCAGGCCGGCCAGGCCGCTGACGCGCGTGCCGCCGAAGCGCCCGCCAGGTAGCCGCACGATCAGGGGCACGTGCAGGTGCTCCCGGAAGAGCTGGTCGTGCTCGAAGCGCCCGTGCTCGAAGAACTCCTCACCGTGGTCGCTCAGCACGACCACGATGGTCTGGTCCAGGATGCCGCGCTCGCGCAGCCCGTCCAGCAGCCGGCCCAGCTGGGCGTCGGTGTAGGCCACCTCGCCATCGTAGAGATCGGACAGGTAGCTGGCCTCGTCGGCGCCGAAGTCCTCGACCCCCTCCCAGAAGGCGGGCATGCCGCCCTGGGGCTTGTTCATCGCGCCCCACTGAGCGCGGAAGGGCAGGCCCTTGAGCGCGGCGACGCGTGGGGCGACCACGCCCTTGGGCTCGGGCGCAAACCGGTCCATGTACTCCGCCGGCGGAACGTAGGGCCCGTGCACCTGATACGTGTGCATGAACACGAAGCTGGGGGCGCCGAGGGCGATCAGCTCGTCCCAGCGCTCAAGCGTGCGCGAGACATGCCAGGACACGTCGTCCATGACGGACTCGAAGCGCCGCTTGAAGCCGCGCTGAAAGCCCATGTCGGAGCGCAGGTTGCCGCCGCCGGTGACGGCCGCGTTCTCGTAGCCCGACTGATTGAGCACCTGGGGCAGGGTCAGGCGGTTCCGGGGCAGGGCCGTGAGCTCCAGCCCCAGCCGCGCCGAGAAGTTGCGCACCTTGTGCACCGTGGGCAGCAGCGAGGTGAACAGGCTCATGTGCGCGCTGGCCGTCTTGGGCGAGTGGCTGTAGGCCTGCTCGAAGAGCACCGCTTCGGCGGCCAGGGCGTCGAGCACAGGGGTCGTGCCGCGCTCGTAGCCGTAGCAGCCCAGGCGATCAGCGCGCAGCGTGTCCACCGACACCAGCAGCAGGTGCGCGCCCCGGAACGAGAGGGCCTGGCTGTCGCCCCAATCCGAAGCCGGGTTGTGGTCGCCTTCGCAGGCCAGGCACGCGAGCAGCAGCAGGGCCAGCGGAGCGGCGCGCCTCAAGCGTCGCGTCCACCCATGAACAGGCCCATGACCAGCAGAACGGCCAGCACCAGGCTGCCGGTCACCTCCAGCGACGACCACGTCTCCGCTGCTGGTGACGCGGGCTGACCCTGGCGCCGGCCCTGACCGGGGGGCGCCCCCGGGCCCTGTGGGCGGCCAGCCGTCGGGCTCTGGCGCGCGCCGCCCGCGTCGGAGGGGCCCTGGGCGTTGCGCTGGCTGGTGAACTCCACCGTCTGCAGGCTGTTCATGATGTCGGGCCGCTCGACCGACCAGTTGTCGCGTGGAGCACGGTACGACAGCGTCGCGTAGCGCTCGGGACCCATGACGAAGTAGGCCCCGATGTTGCCGAACTCGGCGCCGTCGTCGGCCGTGATGCGTACCTCGATCATGAGCCCACCCTTGTAGGACGGCGGTTCGAGGTTGGTCTGATCGATGATGTCGATCCGGCCCTGTTGCGACATCTCCGTGACCGTGGCGTCGGCCAGTTCTTCGGCCTTGGTGAAGGGCAGCGGCCCGTCGAGCAGGACCAGGCGCATCTGCCGGTTGCGGCCCGTGGGATCGGACCAGAACGCGACGTGCATGGCCTTACCGTCGGGCATCTCGGCCGCGGGGAGGTTGAAGGGCGTGTCGTCGGGCACGCTCAAGGCGCTGCGGATGTCTTCATCCGGGACCGGGAGCATGCCCTCGGGCACGAGCATCGAGAAGCCGAAGTCCTCGTCGACGAAGGTCTCCTGCAGCGCAGACACCGCAGGGGCGAGGAGCAGCAGGGCCAGGACGAGCGAGGGGCGCATGGGACGATGGCTCGCGGGGGGGGCTGTGTTCAAAGGGCAGGCTGAACGCGTGGGGAGCGAAGGATAGCTCAAGACGAGCGAGACCTGACAGGCCGGCTACCACCCTGGCAAGATGGCGCCGTGAATCCCTGGATCGCGCTCTCCATCGCTTACGCCGCCGGCTGCGTCTCGTTTGCCTCGATCGTGGGCCGCTGCCGGGGCGTGGACGTGCGCGCCTTGGGTTCCGGCAACCCGGGCGCTACCAACGTGGGCCGCGTGCTGGGGCCGCGCTGGGGCGCGCTGGTGCTGCTGCTCGACCTGGCCAAGGGGGCCCTGCCGGTGTGGCTGCTGAGCGCGCCCATGGACGGCCTGCCCGCGGCGCTGATCGATCCCGAGGGCGGGGTGCTGCTGCTGGCGGCCGCCACGCTGGGCCACGTGTATCCCATCAGCGCGCGCTTTGCCGGAGGCAAGGGCGTGGCCACCATGCTGGGAGGCTGCCTGGCGCTGGAGCCCTTCTCGGCGCTTGGGGCCGTGCTGCTGCATCTGTTGATGAAGCGCGCCCTGGGCTTTGTGTCCGTGGCCAGCCTGATCCTGGTCTGGGCCGTGCCCGCGCTGCGTCTGTTGGTGGCGGCTGCGGGCGGCGCGCCAGCCGACGGCGTGGCCGTGCTGGCCTTGCTGGCGGCGGTCGTGACCGTGCGCCACCGCGGCAATCTGGCCCGCGTTCGCGCCGGCATCGAGGATCGGTACGATGACGACTCACCCCACCTCGAGCCGGATCGGAAGCCCTGATGGAGAAGGTCGCAGTTCTCGGAGATGGCGCCTGGGGCACGGCCCTGGCCATGGTCCTGGTGGAGCATGGCGCCAGCGTCATCCAGTGGGCCCACTCGCCGGACGTGGCGCAGGAGATGTCGCTCACACGCGAGAACCGGCGCTACCTGCCGGGCTACCCCATCCCCGAGGGCGTCACCATCTCGGACGGCGTGGAGTTCTTCGACAACGCCGACCTGATCGTGAGCGCCGTCCCCAGCCGCTTCCTGCGCGAGGTGCTGGAGGGCATGCGCGGCGCCTTCACCCGCGGGCGCCCGTTCATCTCCGCCACCAAGGGCCTCGAGTTCCCCAGCCGCAAGCGCGCCACCCAGATCATCACCGAGGTGCTGGGCGAGCGGCCCATGGCCGTGCTCAGCGGCCCCTCGCACGCCGAAGAAGTGGCGGCGCGCATGCCCACCACCGTGGTGGCCGCCTCCGAGGACCCGGGGCTGGCCCTGCGCGTGCAGGACCTCTTCAGCACCGAGCGCTTCCGGGTCTACACCTCGGACGATCTGCTGGGCGTCGAGCTTGGCGGGGCGCTCAAGAACGTGCTCTCCATCGCCGGCGGCATGGTGGACGGCCTGGGCTTCGGCGATAACACCAAGGCCGCGCTGCTCACCCGCGGTCAGGCCGAGATGTCACGGCTCGGTACGGCCCTCGGCGGCCGCGCGGAGACGCTGCACGGCCTCTCCGGCATGGGCGATCTGGTGGTCTCGTGCGTGTCGGCCCACGGGCGCAACCGCATGGTCGGCGAGCTGATCGGCAAGGGCCGCTCGCTGGACGAGGTGTTGACGGCCATCCCCGGCGTGCCCGAGGGCGTGCAGAGCGTCAAGGCGGTGGTCGAGCTGGCGCGCGAGGAGTCCATCGACATGCCCATCTGCGAGCAGATCTACGCCGTGCTGTACCAGGGCAAGAACGCGCTGACGGCCGTGCGCGATCTCATGACGCGTCAGCAGAAGGACGAGATCAACAGCGCGGGTTGAGGCGGGCGGCGGGCGCTCAGTCGCCGTCGAGTGCCTCGTCCGCGGCGCCCTCATCGGCTTCGGGATGCTCGTGCCCGGTCCAGAGCTTGAAGGCGGCGAGCTGCTGCTCGCTCGGATGCTCCACCGACACCAGTCGCCAGCGCTCGAGCCGCCGCGCCTGAGGCTGCAGCTCCAGCGTGCGCAGGCTCTGCCCGCGAAAGAACGTGAGCGTGATCGGTCCTTTGCCGGCGCGTCGGTCGAGGCGCTCCTGCAGCGTGCTCGAGGACACGCGAAGATCGTCCACGGCCAGCAGCACGTCGTCATGGTTGAGCCCCGCCGCGAAGGCCGGCCCGTCCTCGCGCACCAGGTCCACCAGCGTGAGCTCGCCGCTGCGGCGGGTGCTGATGCCCAGCCAGGGCTCGAGCGCGAAGCCGTCGTCGTCCTCGGGCAGGGTCCGCTCGGTCGACTGGGGCGAGACCTCGAGCGTGAGCCCGACCCAGGCCAGGTCGGGGTTGGGGTCGACGTCCGCGGTGCCGCGGATGTAGTCCTCGAAGTAGGGGTTCAGGTCGTGGCCGGTCACCTCCTCGACCAGCGCCTGCATGGCGCCGGGCGGGAAGCCCACGCCCTGCTCGGTGTAGCGCCGCCAGCCCAGCCGCAGGGCGTCGGCCAGGGAGGCCTCACCCGTCGTCAGCCGCCGGATGGCCAGGTCGAGCGTGAGCGCCACCAAGGCCCCCTTGGTGTAGTAGCTGATGGCCACGTTGCTGGAGTTCTCGTCTGGGCGGTAGTGCTTGATCCAGGCGTCCAACGAGGCGCGCTCCAGGCTCATGCGCTCGCCACCCGGGCGGTCGGCCTCCTTCTGGAAGGCCTGCGCGCGCGCCTTGAGGTAAGCACCCACGGACTCGTCGAAGCCGGCGCGCAGCACGAACAGGTCGTCGTAGTAGCTGGTGATGCCCTCGGCCACCCACAGGTCGGGCGTGTAGTTCTCGACCGCGTAGTCGAAGGGCCCCAAGGCCACGGGCCGGAAGCGCTTCACGTTCCAGGCGTGGAAGTACTCGTGGCCCACCAGCCCCAGGAAGCGTCGCCAGCCGCTCTTGGAGCTGATGCTCCAGCGGTTGTACATGCAGACGCTGGAGTCCTTGTGCTCCAACCCGCCGCCGCCTGAGTCCACCAGCGCCATGATGAACACGTAGCGCTCGAAGGGCATCTGCCCGAAGACGTCGGCGACCTGCTCGCAGATGGCGGCCACATCGTCGCGCATGCTGTCGTGGTCCACGTCGGAGCGCCCGGCCAGCACGATCGTGTGCGGCACGCCGCGCAGCTCGAAGCGCAGCTCGTCGTGTGGGCCCACCTCGATCGGGCTGTCCATCAGCTCGTCGTAGTCGCCGGCCGTGAGCGTCCCGCCCTCGCCGTCCAGGCTGCTGAACACGCGCCAGCCGTCGGGGGCCGTGATCTGCACCTGGTGCGGGCCGTCGGCCGAGGGCCCGTGGCGCAGGAAGCTGCCCGCCGGGTGCAGGTAGGCGTGGTCGGCGTCCACGTGGCTGGTGCGCACGCTGACCTCGTTGGCGTAGAGCAGGTAGCTCACCGTCACCGCGCTCGCGCCGTCCGTGGCCACGCGCCAGCTGTCCTTGGCGGTCTTCTCCACCGCCAGCTCGCGTCCATCGGGCGTGGCCGCGCTCAGCTCGATGACGTGTCGTGCGTACTCGCGCACCAGGTAGCTGCCGGGGGTCCAGACCGGCATGCTCAGCTCGAGCGCGTCGCCCGAGAGGTCCTGCAGCGACATGCTCACCGTCAGGCGGTGCGCGTGGTGCTCGGCGAGTGAGACGTCGTAACGGATCATGCGGGGCTCCGAGGCGCGCGCGGGGAGGCGCAGGCCGTGCTGCCCGGGCGCGGGCGCGGCCAGGCACAGCAGGGTGGCGAGGGCGAGCAGGGGCTGGGTCAGGTCCATGGTCGGCCGACCATAGCGCCGACGACGGGAACGCTCCAGCGCGACGCCCCGGCAGGCCGTGGGGCTCGCTTCGTCGAGCAGCCGAATCAGCGCAGGTAGCCCAGGGCGCGCAGCTCCTCCTCGCGCACGTCGATCTCGCTGGTGCCGGTCTCGGCCAGGCCCGCACCCTGGCTGCGCCGGGCGCTGGCCAGAGCCAGCAGGCGCCGCGCCAGCTCGGGGTGCTGCGCGGACACGTCGATGCGCTCGCTTGGGTCTGCCTCCAGGTCGTACAGCCGCGACTCACCAAGGTAGTCGAGGATCAGCTTGAAGTGGCCCACCACCACGGCCTGGTTGGGTACCCGCCCGGCGATGTAGCGCCCCGACATGGCGATCGGGCGCTCGTCGTCTGGCGCCGGCTCGCGCGGGTCGGGTGGCGGGGCCAGCAGCCGCGGCAGCAGCGAGCGCCCGTCCACGCCGTGTGCCAGCGGCAGGCCCGCGGCGGCCGCCAGCGTGGGCAGCACGTCCACGCTGCAGGCGGCGCCGCCGTCCACGCCGGGCGCGATGCCGGGGCCGGCCACGATCAGCGGGATGTCCACGCACTCGGCCTCGAGGCGATAGCCGTGGCCCCACACGCCGTGCTGTCCGAGCGCCTCGCCGTGATCGGAGGTCAACACCACCAGCAGCGAGTCATCATCCGAGAGGCGCCGCAGCAGCTCGCCCAGGGAGCGGTCGGCGTTGGCGATGTTGGCGGCGTAGAGGTGCTGGACATGGGCCGCCTCGTCGGGCGTGAATTCCGGCTGCGGAATGCTGTCTGCCTGGGACAGCTGCGCGTCGCGGCGGCCGTCGGCCAGCGGGCAGTCCGGCGCCAGGCGACGCTGCGCCTGCGGGTTGACGTCGTAGGGCGAGTGCGGCTGGCGCCAGTGCACGTAGGCGAACCAGCGCTCGTCGCGGTGCGCGTCGATCCAGGCGCCCACGTCCGCGCCCATGCGCGAGGGGTGATCGCCCGCGGTCATGGAGTAGTAGCGGTAGTGCTCGAAGCCGCGTTCGAGCCCGTAGACCGCCGAGGCGTAGACCATCTGCACGAAGCCCGCCGTCTGGTAGCCGGCCTGGGCGAACAGCTCGGGCAGCAGCGTCAGGTGCTCGGGGGCCCGGTGGTGATTGCTGACCACGCCGTGGGTCTCCTGCAGCTGCCCGGTCAGCAGCGACACGGTGGAGGGCAGGGTCCAGGTGTTGTTGCTGCGCGCGTGGGAGAAGCGTCGCCCGCGCGCCGCCAAGGCGTCCACGTGGGGGCTCACGTCGCCCTCGCCGCCGTAACACCCGAGCTGCGCGGCGTGGGTCGTGTCCAGCACGACCAGCAGCACGCGTTGGGGGCGGGCTGCGGCGGGGTCGCCACAGGCGGCCAGCAGCGCCACCAGGCAGGTGAGCGCCGCGCCCCTCACGCAGCCAGGTCTCTGAGCACAGCCAGGATGTCGTCCGGAAACGGCATGCTGTCGAAGGAGTCGAGGTCGATGGCGACCACCGTCGCCGTGGCGCTCACCGAGGGCTCCTGCGCCGCGCCGTGATAGCCCCGATAGCGGAAGTCCACGGAGCTGGTGCCGATGCGGGTCACGTCCAGCAGCAGCCGCATGGGCTCGCCAAAGCGGAACGGGCGCTGGAAGTCGGTCTCGATGTGCACCGTCGGCAGGCCGATGCGGCGCTCTTTCAGCAGGGCCATGTAGGGCACGCCGAGGCGCTCGCCGAACATGTCCTCGAAGACCGTGTGGAAGTTCTCGAAGAAGCGCGGGTAGAACATGATCCCGGCGTAATCGACCTGCCCGAAGCGCACGGGCAGCGTGGTCTCGTAGGCGGCCACGCTCAGCCCTCGGCCGCGTCCTTGAGCTCCTCGAGCCAGGCCACCTGGATGGCCTCGAGCAGGCGCTCGCCGCTGCGCTTGGGGTCGCCGATGAAGCCCGGCAGCTCGCAGACCCAGGTGTGCAGGTCCGTGAAGCGCACGCGCAGCACGTCCACGTCGGGCTTGGACTCCATCAGGCCCAGGGCGATGTCCTCGATGTCGGTCCAGTCGATTTCGTCCATGACGGCTCCTTGATCGGTGGCGCTGCGGGCGGGCGTGGCGCTGCGCGGCGGGCGGGTGCCGGCCGGGTCCGCGGCGCGGCCTCAGGAGGGTAGCCGCCCTGCGCTACGGTTCAACTCGGCCGCGATGGCGGCGTTGACGGCGGCGTCGGCCAGCTCCTGGGTGCGGTCGCCGAATGCCTCGGTGGCGCTCTTGAGCACGCCCAGGTCCTGGCCGGCGGCGGTGGCCTCCAGCGCGTCGATCTGCGCGGCCAACTCGGCGCGCTGCGGCTCGGCCATGGTCAACTCCTTCATGGCCAGCACGCGCCGGGCGCCGGCCACCAGCGAGGCGGCCTTGTTGCGCTGGTCGAGCAGCTCGCGCGTGTTGAAGTCCTCGTGCGCGTGGGAGATGGACTCGCGGATGATCGACTTGACCTGGTCGCGCGAGAGGCCGTGGCCGGGCACCACGTCGATGGCGGCCTGCTTGCCGCTGCGCTGCTCGCGCGCCTCGACGCTGAGCACGCCGTCTGCGTCCACCAGGAAGGTCAGCTCGACCCGCGGCAGTCCCGCGGGCATGGCCGGCAGGTCGGCCAGCTTGAAGGCGCCCAGCAGGCGACAGTCCCGCACCAGCTCGCGCTCGCCTTGGTAGACGTTGATCTCGATGGCGGTCTGGTTGTCGACCGAGGTGGAGAACATCTCGGTGGCGCGGGCGGGCACGGTGCTGTTGCGGCTCACCAGCTTGGCGAAGGCCCCGCCCATGGTCTCGATGCCGAGCGCCAGGGGGATCACGTCCAGCAGCAGCAGGTCGCGGTTGCCGCCGGCCAGCACGTCGGCCTGGATGGCGGCGCCCAGGGCCACCACGCGGTCGGGGTCCAGCTCGCAGTGCGGCTCGGTGGCGAAGGTCTCGGCCACCGCGCGGCGCACCATGGGCACGCGCGTGCTGCCACCCACCAGCACCACGTCGCGCACGTCGGCCGGCTCGACCTGGGCGTCGGCCAGCGCGGCGGCGCAGCAGTCGAGCGTGCGCTGGACCAGCGGCTCGATCCACTGCTCGAAGGTGTCGCGTGTGAGCTCGAAGTGCAGCGGCGCGTCGCCCCCGAGGTCGATCTCGAGCACGGCCTGCTGCGACTCGGAGAGCTGCTGCTTGAGGCTCTCGGCGGACAGCCGGATCTGCTGCAGGGCCTGGGGCTGGGCGCGCAGGTCGCTGCCGGTCTGTGCGTTCACCAGGGCCAGGATGGCGTCCATGATCAGGTGGTCGAAGTCGTCGCCGCCCAGGTGCGTGTCGCCGGCGGTGGCCACCACCTTGAAGACGTTCTGGGTGATCTTGAGCACCGACACGTCGAAGGTGCCGCCGCCCAGGTCGTAGACCACCACCGTGCCCTCGCGGCTGGTGTCGAGGCCGTAGGCCAGCGCGGCGGCGGTGGGCTCGTTGACGATGCGCAGGGCCTGCAGACCGGCGATGCGCGCGGCGTCGCGCGTGGCTTGGCGCTGGCTGTCGTCGAAGTAGGCCGGCACGGTGATGACCGCCTTCTCGACCGGCTGCCCCAGGGCCTCCTCGGCCACCCGACGCACCTCACCCAGCACCAGGGCGGAGATCTCCTGAGGCGTCAGCAGCTTGCCGTCGATCTCCACCTTGGCCAGACCGCTGCCGTCGTCCACCACCGCGTAGGGCAGCAGCGACGCGCTCTGGGAGACCTCGGACCAGGCCTGGCCCATGAGCCGCTTGACCGAGTGCACCGTGCGCGTGGGGTTGAGCACGGCCTGCTGGCGCGCGGGGCGTCCCACGACGTGCTCGCCGTCGTCCAGGAAGCCCACCACGGACGGCACCAGCGGGTCGGCGTCGGCGCGCTGCAGCACGCGCGGCTTGCCGCCATCCATGATGGCCGCCAGCGAGTTGGTGGTGCCCAGGTCGATGCCGATGACGAGCTGTGGTTCGGACGGCTGACTCAATGCTTCTCTCCGGCGTTGCGCAGGATGCGGCGGTAGATGCGGGCTTGGTGCAGCAGCGTGGCGACGCGCGCGCTGTTCCATTGGTGCGGGTGCAGGCGACGATCGCGCACAGGCACCGCGGGCGGGTCCGCCTCGTGGGCGATGCGGTCGATGGTGGCGCCGCACACGCCGGCCACGCCGTTCATGCGCTCGTGCAGCGCCGAGCGAGCGCAGCTGGAGATACGCCTGATGGTGTCGGAGCAGCCCTCGCCCTTGGCCTCCTGGAGCTCCTCGGACAGCTCCATGGCCTCCATCAGGAACTCCGGCGAGAGCGTCTTGTTGCGCGCGAGGGCGCCGGGGTGGTGCAGCTCCAGCAGGTACTCGGCCCGCAGCTGCTCGTCGTTCAGCACGGCCCAGGCCTGGTTCAGCAGGGCGCTGTGGCTGACGGCCCGATACTGGTCCTGGGCGTCGGCTGCGCCCATGAAGTCAGGGTGCAGCGCCCGCGACAGGCGCAGGTAGTGGGACTCGGCGAGCTCGGGGTCATACAGCTCGTCCTGCGGCAGGCCCAGACGCAGGAAGTGGTCGCTGCCGGCGGGCTCGTCCTGCACCTCGCCGCAGGCCAGGCAAGCCAAGCAGCTGACGAGCGGCAGCCCGCAGGCGGGGCAGGGCGGCAGGTCGGAGGGATCGGCCATGACTCAGCAGACGCAGGGGGGGCGGATGGGAACGGGCTCAGATGGAGAACGAGGACCCGCAGCCGCAGGTGCCGCTGGCGATGGGGTTCCGGAACGTGAACCCGCGCTCCATCAGCGAGTCGTTGAAGTCGATGGTCGTGCCCGACATGTAGAACTCGCTCTTCATGTCGATCACGACGCGCACGCCGTGCTGGCGCGACTCGACGTCGAACTCGTCGGCCGGGTTCTTCTCGATGTCGATCTGGTACTCGAAGCCGGAGCAGCCGCCGCCCTTGACCGAGAGCCGCATGGCCGTGTCGTCCGGCAGCCCCTTCTGCGCGACGATGTGCGTGAACTCCTTGGCCGCCCGCTCGGTCAGCGCCAGGCTCTCGTCCGTGCCGGCGCTGGTGTCCGCGTCGCTCTCGCTGGCCACGTTCACCTCAGCCGTCGGTCGCGGGCTGAGTGTCCGCATCGGCGGGTAGGTCCTGCTTGCTGCGGTAGTCGGCCAGGGCCGCGCGGATGGCGTCCTCCGCCAGCACCGAGCAGTGGATCTTGACCGGCGGCAGGGCCAGCTCCTCGACGATGTCGGTGTTGCGGATCTCGAGCGCCTCGTTGACCGTCTTGCCCTTGACCCACTCGGTGGCCAGGCTCGAGCTGGCGATGGCAGAGCCGCAGCCGAAGGTCTTGAAGCGCGCCTCTTCGATCACGCCCTCGTCGTTGACGCGGATCTGCAGCTTCATGACGTCGCCGCACTCGGGCGCGCCCACGACCCCGGTGCCGACGTGGGTGTCGTGCTTGTCGAGGCTGCCGACGTTGCGGGGGTTCTCGTAGTGGTCGATGACCTTGTCGCTGTAGGCCATGGTCAGGTTTCCTGGGTTGGATGGGGGGGGTAGATCGGAGCGGCGTGGTTTGTGAGCTGCGGAGCGGGAGGCTGGGTGCGCGTCAGTGCGATTTCCAGTCGACCGAGTTGGGGTCGATGCCCTCCAGCGCCATCTCGTACAGCGGGGACATGTCCCGCAGGCGCCGCACGGTGGCGATGATGGTCTCGGCCGCGCGGTCGACCTCTTCTTCGGTGCTGAAGCGCCCGACCGAGAAGCGGATCGAGCTGTGGCAGAGGTCATCGCCCACGCCCAGCGCGCGCAGCACGTAGCTGGGCTCGAGGCTGGCGCTGGTGCAGGCCGAGCCGGATGAGACCGCCACCTCGGGCATGCCCATGATCAGCGACTCGCCCTCGACGTAAGCAAAGGAGATGTTGAAGGTGGAGGGCAGCCGGTGCTGCTCGTCGCCGTTGAGCGCCACGTGATCCAGCTCGCCGCGCAGCCGCGACTCGAGCCGGTCGCGCAGGCGCCGGCAGCGTTCGGCGTCCTTGCTCATGTCCTGCCCTGCCAGCTCGCAGGCGGCGCCCAGGCCCACGATGCCGGGTACGTTGAGCGTGCCCGAGCGCATGCCGCGCTCGTGGCCGCCGCCGTGCATCTGCGGCGTGAGCCGCACACGCGGGTTGCGGCGCCGTACGTACAGACCGCCGACGCCCTTGGGGCCGTAGATCTTGTGCGCCGAGAAGCTGACAATGTCGACGTTCAGCTCGTTCACGTCGAAGGGGATCTTGCCCACCGCCTGGGTGGCGTCGGTGTGGAACCACACGCCCGCTTCGCGGCAGACCGCGCCGATCTCGGCGATGGGCTGGATCACGCCGATCTCGTTGTTGGCCATCATGATCGACACCAAAATGGTGTCTTCGCGCATGGCGGCCTTGACCTGCTCGGCCGTCAGCAGGCCGTTGGCGTCGACCTCCAGCCAGGTCACGTCGGCCTTGCCGGTGGACTCCAGGTACTTGGCCGTGTCGAGGATGGCCTTGTGTTCGGTGGTGGCCGTGATGATGTGCCGGCCCTTCTTGGACAGCATCTCCACCGCACCCTTGAGCGCCAGGTTGTCGGACTCCGTGGCGCCGCTGGTGAACAGGATCTCCTTGGGGTCCGCGCCGATCAGCTTGGCCACCTGCTTGCGCGCGTGCTTGACCGCCGCCTCGGCGTCCCAGCCGAAGGCGTGGCTGCGGCTGGCCGCGTTGCCGTAACGCTCGGTGAGGTACGGCATCATGGCGTCGAGCACGCGCGAATCGAGCGGCGTCGTGGCGTTGTTGTCGAGGTAGATGTGGGGCATGTGGGGGTCCGGTGCGGAGCGTCGTTCAGTCGGACGCGTCGAGCGGCTGGGCCGCGGGCTGTGGGTTCGATCGTTGCGCGGAACTGCCCGCGGCATGTGCGGTGTCCGAACGCTGGATCTCGTCCAGGGTGAGGTCGGAGAGCATGTCGATGATGCGCTGGTTCACCGCCAGCAGCGGGCTGCGTGAGGTGCAGACATCCTCGTACTCGCAGGCGGAGGCCAGCTCGACGGCGGCGCAGTCGGTGAGCTGCACCGGGCCATCGATGGCGGCGAGGATGGTCAGCAGCGAGATCTGCTCAGGCGGGCGACACAGCCGATAGCCGCCGGCGGCGCCGCGGCGGGACTCCAGCAGTCCGTGCTCGCGAAACGACTTGAGCAGGTTGGACACCACCGACGGGGCCATATGCAGCGCCGCCGCCAGATCGGATGCTGAGGTCAGCTCCTGCTCCTGCTCCTGCCCATGGGCCTGAGCCAGCTGCCCCAGCAGCAGGACGCCGTAGT
>QNBX01000002.1 GCA_003644265.1 Planctomycetota bacterium | reverse complement strand
GTCTGGTGGTTGGCCGACGGCAGCTTCATCGGCCTGCGCGTGGTCTGCGACGGGCCGCTGCGGGGCCCCGCCGTCAGCAGCGGCGACACCCGCGGTGTCAGCGACAGCGGCGGCGACAGCGGCGGCGACAGCGACGGCGACAGCGACAGCGACAGCGACGGCGACGGCGATAACGGTGACGACGCTCGCGATGGCGACGGCGACCGTCGCTGAACCCTCGCGCGCGTCGCCTCAGTCGCGCAGGGGCGCCACCCAGATGTTGCGGTAGCGCACCGGGTCGCCGTGGTCCTGGAGCATCAGCGGGCCCATGGCCGCTTCATTCTGCGCGATGCCGCCGGGGGTCACGTCGGGCAGCTCCAGCTCGTCGTGCACGCGGATGCCGTTGTGCCAGAGCGAGAGCCGCGCCGCCGCCGTGCGCGCGCCCGACGCGTCGAAGCGCGGCGCGCGGAAGCGGATGTCGTAGGTCTGCCAGACGCCCGCCGCACGGATGGCCGCGCGGGACGGACCGGCCACGCCGTAGACCGCGCCGCAGGTGCCGACATCCGGCGTCTCCGCCGTGCTGGGATCGATGACCTGCAGCTCGTAGCGCCCCTGCACGTACACGCCGGAGTTGCCTCGCCCCTCGTGCCCCGTCGGCAGCATGAACTCCACGTGGATCAGCGTGTCGCCAAAGGCGCGCTGGCTCACCAGGTCACCGGCGCCCGTGTCCAGCACGGTCATCTCGCCCGCGCCCGCGGCCTGGGCAGCGACCGTTGCCGCTCCAATGCCTCCACCTGCTCCACCTGCGCCACCGTCAGCGGACGCGTCGGCACCACCGGCCGCGCGTGCGTCCGCGCCAGGGGCGCCTCCGACCGCCCAGCGGAACGGCCCGCCGTCGCGGTGGCTCCAGGCGCCGCGATCGGGACCGTCCGCCCCCACCAACACGACGGCACCCTGCGGCGGAGGCGCCGGCAGGTCGGGCCCCTTCAGCGCCCAGTCGAGCCCGCCCCGCACGTGCGCCAGGAAGCGCTCGTCGTTCCACAGCTCGGGGCGATGGCCAAGGGCCGTGTAGAACACGCGCCCGCGACCGTAGGGCTTGCACCACGCGCTGGCGTAGTCGCCGTCGGCGCGCTTGCCCTTGGACAGCTCGGCCCGCTCGCCGCTGAGCGACAGCAGCACCACGTTGGGCCAGCGCTCGAAGGCGCGGAACTGATAGATCTCGTCGGTCAGGGTCCAGCTCGGTGGCAGGTGCGCCAGCGCCGGGTGCTCGGGCCACTCCACCTTGAGCGTCACCTCCTGGTGCCAGGGGTGGCCATCAAACGTGCCACCAAGCATATCGAGGTACGCGGGCGAGGCGTACATCGTGTCGGAGGCGCAGTGCAGCCCCACGAAGGCGCCGCCGTCCGCCACCCAGTCCAACAACGCCGCGCGCTCGGCCTCGCTGAGCGGCAGCTCGCCGGTGGTGTAGAAGACCACCGCGTCCAACTCGGGCAGCAGCGCCGGGAGCTGGCTCGCGTCCTGCGTGATCCGCAGCGCGTAGCCGGGGCCTGCCGAGTCCGCCGAGTCCGCCGAGTCCGCCGAGTCCGCCAGGGCAGCACTCAGCCCGCGCTCTGCCACCGCCAGCTGGCCGGGCGATGCGCGCTTGACCACGCCGTGCTCGTAGCCCGCCGACTGGGTCACGAACAACACGCGCGACGGGGCGGGCGCCGGATCCTGCTGGGCCGCGGCCTGCGGAGCCACGACCCGCCCGCCGCCAGGTGACGCGGCCGCATCACCGCATGAGAGCGCGGACAACAGCAGCGACGTCAGGGCGGCAATCAGCGTGGAGGTCATGGCGTCGATTCTCGGCCTCCGGGCGGGCCTGGGCAAGCATCCTGAGCGCAGCCTTGCGCCACCCACGGCGTTCAGGAGGCCGCCGCGCCGCCGCCCCGCCCCGCGGATCGACTGCTACACTCGCCGCCGGCTGTTCGCGCCGGGCATGCGTGTTCGTACGCCGGCTTGGCGCAGCCGACCCCGCCACACCCACGGAGCGAGCTCATGGCCCCTGCCCTCCCCACGCGGCCGTCGCGGCGTCAGCTGCTGCGCACCGGCGCGGCCCTGGGCGCGCTGAGCGCCCTGCCCATCCCCAGCGCCCGCGCCCTGACCGTTGGCGACCCCGACGTGCTGCGCGTCGGGCTGGTGGGCTGTGGAGGTCGCGGCACCGGCGCCGCCGCCAACGCCCTGCGAGCCGAGAACGGCAGCATCGTACTGACCGCCATGGGCGATCTGTTTCCCGAGCGCTTGGCGGGCAGCCTGCAACACTTGACCAACGCCATGGGCGAGGCCGCCGACCGCATCCAGGTCGACCCCGAGCGGCGCTTCACGGGCTTTGACGCCTACCAGCACGTGCTGGCCAGCGACATCGACGTGGTGCTGCTGTGCACGCCGCCCCACTTCCGCCCCGTGCAGCTGGCCGCCGCGGTGGCCGCCGGCAAGCACATCTTCACCGAGAAGCCCATGGCCGTGGACGGCCCCGGCATCCGCTCGGTGATGCAGACGGCGGCCGCCGCCAAGGCCGCGGGCCTGGGGCTCATGTCGGGCTTCTGCTGGCGCCGCAACGTGCGCCACAAGGCCTTCTTCGAGCAGCTGCACGCCGGCCGCATCGGCGAGATCCGTGGCTTCCACTCCACCTACCTGGCCTCGCCCATCGGCACGCACAAGCGCCAGCCCGAGTGGAGCGACATGGAGTTCCAGCTCAAGAACTGGCACCACTTTCCCTGGCTCAGCGGCGACCACGTGGTGGAGCAGGCCGTGCACAGCCTCGACAAGCAGGGCTGGTGTTTCGAGGACCGGCCGCCGCTCTCAGTCACGGCCATGGGCGGGCGCCAGAACCACCGCGGCGACGAGCGCGGCGTGGTCTTCGATCACTTCAGCGCCAGCTATGACTACGGCGACGGCGTGCTGGCGTTTCACCAGTCGCGGCAGATGGACGGCTGCGACTTCGAGAACAACGACTACATCATGGGCGAGAAGGGCAGCGGCATCATCAACGGCTGGGCGCCGCTGCACGCGCTGCAGGGCCCCGACCCGTGGATCTACGAGGGCCCAGGCAACGACATGTACCAGGCCGAGCACGACGAGTTGTTCGCATCCATCCGCGCGGGCGCGCCGGTCAACGACGGCGAGTGGATGACGCGCTCGAGCATGCTGGCAATCATGCTGCGCATGTCGGCCTACACCGGGCACACGGTGACCTGGGAGCAGGCCATGGCCAGCAACGAGCGCCTGGGTCCCGAGCGCTACGCGTTCGGCGAGGTCGCCGTGGGCGAGGTGGCGGTGCCGGGCAAGACGCAGCTCATCTGAGGCCTGCGCTCACGTCAGCTCCGCGCCAGCGCCACCGTCCGGCCGCTGCGCAGGCTCTGCTGCTCGGCCATGAGCAGGCGCGAGTCCAGCATCTGGACAGACCATCCACGATTCGCGCCAAACGCAGCACCTGGGCCGCACGAACGGCCTGAGAGCGTGCTTCCGCGAGCACGAGAGGGCTCGCCGGTTTGGCACGCCGGTTGCATGCCAGTCTCTCGTGGATGGGCTAGAATTGCCGTCCTGCCAAGCTCATTTCGCGCGTCGAGGTGCCCACCATGTCGTTCGCCCGCCTGTCCATGCTGTGTGCCGGGCTGTGCCTCGCGCTGCTCGCGGCCTGGGCCCCGAGCGCCGGCGCCCAGACCGCCTTCGTCGTGCGTCAGCACGTCAACGGCTCGTACTCCCTGTACGCCATCGATCTGACCACGGGCGACGCCAGCATCGCGACCTCCCAGCTCGCGTTCCTGCCCACGCCGCTGGTGGGCCATCCGGTCTCCGCGCGACTGCGCAGCGATCGCCCGTGGAGCCTGGATGGTCCGGCGCCCGGCATCCGATTGCCCCTGCACGGCAGCCTGCACCGCGTGACCCGGGCCGGCGTCACGGCCATGCTGCACTTGCGCACCGACGGCAGTGCTTCGCTGCGCGCGTCGACCGCCGAGGTGGACGGCCCCGGCCTGCTCCCGGGAGTCGGGATCGACACGACCGGTAGCCGCGCCTTGCTGGCCACGCCCGTGGCCTCGGGCGGCGACGTGCTGTTGCTCGACCTCGGCACCGACGCCCCGGCCGTCAACCTGACCGCGCTGCTCGTACCGCTCGATGTCGCCCCCGACTCGCTGCGCGTGGGAGCGGACGGCGCGTGGTTCGTGGCCGAGGGCGCGCTCTACCACGTCGACCTCTTGTCGAACACCAACGCGCAACCGATCGCACTCCCACTCCAGACGGGCGAGGTGCTGCTGCCCGAACTGGCCGTCAGCGGCGACGGCCGCGGCGTGGCCGTGGTCACCGAACTCAGCGCCAACCGGCGACGCCTCATGGTGGTGGATTCGGCGGGCGCGGTGAGCATCATCTCCGGCAACCCGGGGCCGCTGGACACGCCCGGCTACGACGACCCGACCGGCCCCCTGCTGGTCCTGTCCGACGACGCGCTGTGCGTCGCTTGGCGCCGCACGCAGATGGACGCGCGCGAACTCTTCGTGCAGCGCCTCGACCAGGCGCCCACACCCGTGCAGGTCACGTCCGACGCCAACTTCACGGACACGATCGACAATGTCGGCGTGCTCGGGTTCATCGCCGACACGTTGCTGGTATTCAGCGCCGGCGAGTTGCCCGGCCTGGGCGACCCACTCACCTCGGTGGGCTCAGCCGACGTGTTCCTGATGGACACCGCCACTCAGGATCTGACCAACCTCACCGGCACCTCGGGCCAGACCCTGCCGCCCTTCCTGGTGGCGGGTGAGCTCGAGATCCAGGCCGCCACGCTGAGCCCTGACTCCAGTCGGCTGCTGTTGGAGGTCGACCCGGACGGCGGCGACGTGGCCATGCTGTCGGTACCGCTGGGCGGAGCGCAGAGCGTCAGCGGACTGACCGGGCCCCTGCTGGCCTCACCCATCCTGCTGGCCGCCGGAGAGCACGTGCTGCTGATCACCGAGCCGGAGCTGCCCAGCGGCGACCCAACGCAGCAGTTGGTGCTGAGCCCTGCGGGCGGCGCGCCGATGGTGCTGGGCAGCGTGCCCCCGGGCGTGACGCTGGACCGCATGGTGGCCAGTCGCGATGGGACCAGCGCCGCGCTGGTGGCCAGCGCCGGACCGGGCCTTGAGTTGTTGGTGCGAGTGGCCCTGCCATCGGGGCTGCTGTCCCTCGCATGGGACCAGCCCTTCGATGTCACCTCGGCGCTTGGTTTCTCGACCGACGGGCAGCTGCTGGCGGGCCTCGGCGTTGCCGGCGGGCCCTACATCTTCGGCGCCTTCCCCCAGGCCGCCGCAGCCCAGAAGCTGGCCGTGCCCAAGGGCGTGGGCTTTGCGCTGACGCCCTGAGCGCTCGGCCCGCGCAACCCGAGCGCCACGCGCGCCCGTGTCACCCGGTCTCGATCTCCAGCCTCCGGATCTTGGCGTAGAGTCCCGCGCGACTGATGCCCAACAGGCGCGCGGCCTGCTCCTTGCGCCCGTCGGCCGCCCGCAACGCGCGCTCGATGGCGGCGCGCTCCACGTCCTCGAGCTTGAGCGAGCGCGGCATGGGGTCGAAGTCGTTGTCCCTGCTCTGCGCGGCCGCGCGCACGAGCTGGGGGCGATTCAGCTGCTCGTCGCTCAGGAAATACACGCGGCTCACTTCGTTGAGCAGCTCGCGCACCTGTCCGGGCCAGCTTCGCCGCGTGAAGCTGGCCAGTACATCTTCGGTGATGAGCTTGTCCGTGCCGTGCTTGCGGTTGAGCTCATGCAGGGCGTGCTGCACCAGCAGCGGCACGTCGCTCAGCCGCTGGTCGAGACCGGGCAGGCAGATCTCCACGGCGTTGAGGCGGTAATAGAGGTCCTCGCGGAAGCTGCCCTCGCGCACGCACTCCAACAGGTCGCAGTTGGTCGCGGCCACGATACGCACGTCCACCTGTTGGACGCGGCGCGAGCCCACGGGGCGGTACTCTCCGGTCTCCAGCACGCGCAACAGCTTGGGCTGGAGTTCGAGCGGCAGCTCGCCAATCTCATCCAGCACGAAGGTACCGCCATCGGCCTCCGCGAACAGCCCGTGGCGCTCGCGGTCGGCCCCGGTGAACGCGCCGCGGGCGTGGCCGAACATCTCCGACTCGAGCAGGTTGGCGGGCACGGCGGCGACGTTCTCGATGATGAGCGGCCCGTCGGCGCGATCGCTGCGCTCGTGCAGGGCCCGCGCCACCAGATCCTTGCCGGCGCCGCTGGGACCCGTGACGAGCACGCTCAGCGACGTGGGCGCCACGCGGGCCACCAGCTCGAACACCTCGCGCATGCACTCGGCCTCACCCACCATGCCGGACACGGGAGCGATCTCGCCCCGTTGTCGCAGAGCTGTGCGGGCCTGAACGAGCTCCTGCTCGGCGAACGCCACCCGCTGCGAGAGGCGCGCGTTGAGGGCGACGATCTCGCGCTGGCGACGAAGCTGGTTGATGGCCAGGGCCGCTTGGTCGGCAAGCGCCGCCACGCGCTCCACGTCGGTCTCATCGAAGGCTGCGAGGCGCTGATCGTCATCCAGGTACAGCGCGCCTCCGCCGTCCACGCCCGGCAAGGGCACGCACAGCACAGAGCGCAGGGCCAGATTGCTCACGCTCTGCACACCGGCAAAGCGCTCGTCCGCACCGGCGTCCGTGGTGAGCACCGGCAGCCCCTTGGCCACCGCCTGGGAAACGACCGTGCGTGAGAAGCGCACCTCGTCCGGGGGCATGTCGCGCAGCTCGAAGTTGCGCGCCACATGCACCTCCGCCTGCTCCTCCTGTGTGAGCACCAGGAAACCGCGACGCGAGCCCGTGAGCTCCAGCGCCATGTCCACGATGGCCAACAGCAAGCCCTCGAGATCGGACTCTGTGGCCATCCGACGGTTGCAGCTCAGGAGCCAATCGACGCCCAGGCTCCGGTGGCGGGTGAGGGCCGAAGGGCGCGGACCGGAGAGCCGGGAGATGCGCTCGAGACAGGCCTCGCGCTCCACGGGCAGCAGGCCGTCGGAGAGAGCGTCGCCTGCCTGCCCCGCGCGCGCCCGGGCCACCCGGCGGCCGGCGCGGTCACCCGCGGCGTCCAGGGCCTGGGCCAGGCGCAGCGCCACGGCCGCGGCCAGGTCCGTACGCCCAGCCTGCTCGAACAGCTCCAGCCAAGCGCTCAGCTGATCGGCCTGGTCGAGCTCGTCGTCGCTGGCAGCGCGCCAAGCCGCCTCGGCGACGCGCACCGGCGAGTCCAGTGCCTGGGCCGCCTCGCTCAGGGCCGCCAGCGCCTCGGGGTCCCGGGGACGGACCGAACACAGCAGCGCGGCGCAGCGGAAACTCTCGGCCGCGTCCCCCTGCACCCGGGCATGGGTCAGCGCGGCATCCAGCGTGGTGCCGGCCGCGGCGCGATCGTTGCCCAACAGCTGGAGCATGGCCTCGGCGCGCCCCACCAACACGGGGCTCTCGGCGCGCAGCGCGTCCAGACGCTGCTCGTCGAGGCGCTCGGCCGCCTCCCGGTGACGCCCGGCCAGCGCCAGGGCCATGGACTCCTGCACATCAAGGAACGCGAGCTCCCGGGCGTGACCGCCCTTGGCGAACGCGCGTCGCGCCTGCCCCACGAGCTCAAGCGCCACGCCCACGTGCCCAGCCTCGAGCTCGGCCGCTGCGAGGCTACCCAGGCTGGAGGCCGCGCCGTGAGCGTCTCCCACCCGACGACGCAGGCCCAACGCCTCGCGCAGGCGCGCGCGGCAGGTCTTGAGCTCCCCCAGGTCGCGCTGCAACACGCCCAGGTTGTTGAGCGCCAGCGCGCGCCCCTGCACGTTGCCCGCGTCGGCGAACGCCGCCCCCGAGCGCTCAAGCGCGGCCACCGCCTCCGCCGTGCGGCCGTGCCGGCGATCGTGGTGCGCGCGGTTCAGCTCGATGCGCGCCGCCAGCAGCGGGTCGCCCGCCGCTCGCGCCCGTTCCAGCGCCCGGCCGTAGCCCGCGCTGGCCTGGGCCTCGCGACCCTGGCGGGTGTCGATGATGGCCGTGAGGTTGAGCACGCCGGCGGCCGCGCTGTCGTCATCGTCCGGCTGCAGCGCGACAGCCACGCGTGCGGCGGCGCCATCCAGGTCACCGTCCAGCAGCAGCGCGTAGGCCAAGCCGACCGTGGCGCGCAGCAGGGTCGTGCGATCGGGAGGATTCGCCAGCAGCCGTTCGTTGAGCGCCCGGCCCAGCTCGCGACGGCCGCACAGCTCGGCGGCGTGGGCCGCCACCTGCAGCGTGGCTCCGTCAGCGTCTTGCAGCGCCTCGCCCCAGCGCGCGACCAACGCGGCCAGGGCCCGATCGGCCGCGCCCTGAGCCAGCTCCACCCGGGCCTCGAGCAGGCGCCTGCGGTCTTCTACGTCTGCCTCGGCCAGCGCCGCCGCGCCCTGCACCAGGGCCCGCGCGGCACCCAGACGCCCGTGCTCCAGCAACGCGCCCGCGGCGTCCAACACCGGCGCCAGATCGTCAGCGCTCTGCGCCAGGGAGAGCAGCTGCCGTGCGCGTACATCCTGACGCTGCGGCGTGTCACCGCAGGCCACCAGCGCGCGTTCGCTCAGCGTGCGCTGCGCATCAGCATCCAGGGCCGCGGAGCTCGCGGCGGTCCAGCGACGGTCGAGCACCTCCACCGGCCCCCAGGGACCGAGTGGGCGGCGCACCACCGCGCTGGCCTGCAGCGACTCGAGGCTGGCCGCCAGATCAGGGGGCTCGCCTGCGAGCACGGTGATCAGCTCGGGCAGGGACGGCGACCAGCTGCACGCGTGCAGGCCGGCCAGCAGTGCTCGTGCAGCGGAGGGCAGACGCGCGCAGCTCGCGGCGACGTCGTCCCCGAAGCCCGCGGCCTCCGCCGGCCACTCATCGCGCAGCAGGGTGTAGCGCGGCGGGTCCGGCCGCATGACGCCGGCGTCCAGCGCGTGACCCAGGGCCCGGTCGATGTCACTGCGCCGACCGATGGTGAGGCGATGCAGGGAGCTGGCCAGGCGCCGGGCCACCTCGGGAGCCGCCCCGCCCGAGAGCCGGTCGAGGTGGCGGGACAAGGCCACGACCGGCACGCGGGGCCAGGGATGGTGGCGCACCGGCGCGGCGTCCTCTGCCAGCTCGCGCCCGCGCAGTCTCTCGCTGACCCGCGCGGCCAGATCCTCCTCCAGTACCAACGCCAGCACGCCGCGAGGCCGGCTCTCGGCGCCGCCGTAGGCCACCACCAACTCGGCCAAGCGTGCCGCCGAGCCGGCTGCGCCGTCGGTCGCCGCCAGCAAGACGCAGTCGGCGTCACTGCCAGCCACACGGTCGATAGCCTGGTCCAGCGGGTCGGCGAAGTGCTCGCGCAGCACGCGCTGCCCGCCCATGGCCAGACCCAGGTGCAGCGTATCGAGCAGTTCCACCCGCTCCTCGGGGTCGGCCACGGTGACCAGCACCACGTGCCGCCCGCCAGCGCCCGGATCGAGCGCACTGAGCAGGCGGCGCAGGGCCGTGTCGCGCCCGCCCACGAAGCTCAGGCGCCGCGGCGGCAGCGAGCCGTTCCCGTCGCCGAGGCGCGCGGCGGCGCTGCGCGCATCGAACGGCCGGTCGCCCGGATGTCGACGCACGAGCTGCCGTACCAGCGCCCCGAACTCGACCGGGATGGCCGCGGAGTCCAGCCCCGCCGCCTCCCAGAACGCCTGCTGCGGGAAGTGATGATCGAAGCCAGGATCAGGGGCACCGCAGAAAGCGAAGGCCAGCATGGCGCCCACGGCGAACAGGTCAGAGGCCGGCGTGCACGGATGGCCCAGCAGCACCTCGGGAGCGATGTGGCCTCGAGAGCCGGTGGCCCCAGCGCCCGCTCCGGCCCACGACGCCAGGTCGAGGTCCACCAACATGGGCCCGTCCGACCCCACGATGACGTTGGAGGCCTTGATGTCGCGATGCACGAAGCCGGCCTCGTGCAGAGTCGCCAGGGACTCGAGCAGCGAGGTGAGCCAGCTCGCCACCTGGCTGACCTGCTCGCCATCCACAGCCTGATCTAAGGGCCGCCCCGGCACGAAGACACGCAGGGCCCAAGGACGGCCGTCGTCGGTCAGGCCCGACTCCAGCGGCGGCACGAAGCCCGGCGCCTGGAGCGCGGCCAGCACGCCCGCCGCGAGGCTGCCGCCGCCCTGCTCGATGCGCAGCACCAGCCGGCAATCGCCTCGTTGCACCTCCAAGACCTGTCCACGGTCGGTCTCAGACAGCACCGACGCGAGCGACAGGTCGTCGGGCACACCGGCGGGCAGAGCCTTGCCCATCTGGCTGACTCCACGAGGATCGAGATGTTTATGTCTAACATCTGGACACGATCTGTCAACAGTCCTTGACTGATTTCAAGACACGCGCCAGAGAAGCGCCGGATGCCAGGGTGCGCACGGCAGCAGACCCGCCACCCCGCCTGTCCCTCCGGCGCTCCGGCCGGCTGGCCGGCCAAGCCCGCCAGTCCGCTCGGGCTCCTGGCTCAGAAGCGGTAGCGCAGCTGGGTGCGCCAGACCCAGGCCGGATCGGCCCCCGGAAAGGCATCGCCAGGCGAGAACCAGCCCAGCACCAGCTCCAGGTCCCAGTCCTTCAACTCGCGGCTGCCGAGCACCAAGTCGGCCTCCCAGCCCAGGTCGTCGTGGATCCCGTCGGGGCGCGCGCGCAGGCTCGAGTTCAGCAGCGGCGACGAGGCCGTGGAACCCGGCGGCAGTTGATACGTCTCGACCAGCCGGTACTTATGCAGCACCAAGTCGAGCGACGAGCGACGCCCCACACGCATGCCCAGGCCAGCCGTGTAGACGTCCAGGTTGGAGAGCTCGGGCTCCAGCACCTCGCCGTAGTACTTGAACGACGTCACGCCGCCGAAGCGGCCGTTGTTGTCGTGCAGCCCGGTCTGCCGGTGCGACGTGTCGACGTCGTCGAAGGGGTCATCGTCCCCCGAGCCGTGGGCGAAACCGAGCGTGACGTAGTACGGCTCCAGATCCCAGGTGGTACCCAGGTCCACGGCCCAGCCCCGGAGATCGACACCCTCCTCATAGCCACGCACCGCGGACAGCTCGGCCCAGACCGACTGCTGCGGGAGCCACTGACCCAGCATGCGCACGCCCGCGTGCAGTGGCTTGGAGCGCTCTTCGCCCGAGCGGCGGCGGTCCACCACCCACGCGGCCAGGTGACGCTCCACGTCGTCGTTGGACAGGTACGCGATCCAGTTGTCGGTCTCACGGTTGGCGCGGCTGCTCTCGGTCAGGCGCGTGCTGCTCGACAGCTCCAGCCGGAAGTCCTGCCGCAGCACGTGCACGCGCACCGCGTCCAGGTTCTCGTCGTAGATCCACTCGCGCGGGTCGTCGAAGTCCTGGCGCCCCACCTGCAGGTCGACGCCGCCGCCGAAGGGCTGTCGCAGATAGCCATATAGCTCGGACACGTCGCCATCGCGGAACGACGTGTTGGGGTCGTCCTGGTCGCGCACACGGCCGCGATCCCAGCGAAAGCGCGCCAGGGCGAAGCCGTCGGCGCTGGGCTGCCAGACCAGCTGCGCCTTGGCCGACAGCTGTGCTTGGCGCTTGTTGCCCGGCTTGTCCCGGTCGAGGTCGAAGTTGCGCTCGTGGGCCTCCTTCGACTCGATCTGGATACCGAGCCCCAGGGTCTCGGTCAGGGCGATGCTGATGGGGATGTAGTTCTCGGGGTCGTCCCTCTGCACAGGTGGCAGGAGCACGTCCGGAGCGGGCGCCAGGCCCAGACTGGTGATCAGATCCTCGGACTCGATCAACGCGTCCGCGGGCAGCAGCACCTCGAAGGCCATGATGCGCAGCACGAGCGCCTCGCCGCGACGTTCGATGGCGTCCACGCGCCCCTCGATGCGGTCGCGCCCGCCGCCTGGTCGCGGCGTGACCTCGCGCGCCGAGAACTTGGAGGGGCCGCGGTAGTGCCCCTCGACCTTGACGCGCGCGCCGCGCAGACCGTCCCAGTCGATGCCCTGCATGTTCGTGCGCTCGGTGACGTGGATGGGCAGGCCGAACACTCGGAAGCGATCGACCCGTTTCACCACCAGCCCCACCTTGCCGATCAGCACCTCCTCGCCCTCGGGCTGCCGGATCTCCAGTTCCTGGGCCACGAACCAACCGAGTCGGTCGAGCTGCCCCTTGACGCGCACCCAGTGGCCTATCGCCAGCGCGTCGCGCAGTTCGTCAGCACTCATGCCCAGCGCTCGAGAATCCCCCGGACCGTTGCCCGGCGCGCCTGGACCGGCGGCGCCCTGGGGCGCGTCATCGCCCGCGTCAGCAGCCGCGCTGCCATTCGGGTCGACCACGCCGTCCTCGGCGAGATCCCCGGCGATGTCCTCCGCGCTCGGGTCATCAGGCTCTTGCGTGCCGACGCCGTCCTGGGCCCAACCCGGAAGGGGCAGCAGCACCACGGCGAGCAGAGCGAGGGCCAGGCGCAACTCACACCTCGTGGAGGCAATGCTCCCCCACCGCGACGAGTTCGCGCGAGAGGTGCCGCCAGGGCGGGCGCAGGGCGTACACCAGCGCCAGGCGCAGGAAGCTGCTGGCCTGGTAGAAGCGCAGACGGCGGCGCAATCCGTGCGTCGCCTCCGCACCGAATCCATCCAGCAGCTCCCGGCCGCACTGATCGACGCTGGCGTCGGTGGCGCCGGCATGACCTTGCAGCTCCCGCAGCCGAAGGTGCGCGATCAGATTGGCCAGGTCGAGCACGGGGTCGGCCAGGCAGAGCAGGTCGTAGTCGAGCAGCACCAGCCCGTCGGGTGTCACCAGGAGCTGGCCGTCGTGCAGGTCCCGGTGGGTCGGCACGAGGCTCACGCCGGCGTGCTCGGGGCCTGGCACGAGCCCCTGGCGCACGCTGCGCCAGCCCGCGGGCAGAGCCATCTCGGCGCGCCCCATCAGCTCGGCCATGCGATCGGTGACGGCCACCTCGGAGCGGACATCATGTTGCTGCGCGTCGGGCCAGGGGGTGCCCTGCTGAAACTGCGCCAGCCCCGCGCCCAGGCGAAACAACATGGCGCTGCCCGACGGGTGCAGATCGAGGGCGCGGCCCGACAGCGCAGGCCAGCGCAGGGCGCACAGGGACTCGTCCAGCTCCGGCGACGGCGGCGCCCGCAGCGGCCCGTCTGACAGCACTCCCGCTGCCCACTCGTGGCGCGTGAAGGCCGTCTCCAGCTGCTTGCGCCGGTAGCCCTTGAGGACCCGTGCTGCCTGACCGTCATCCACCCGCAGCACCAGCCGGCGCTCAGGGCGGTAGGCCAGCACGCGCACGTCCGCGTGGCGGCGCAGCTCGGGCAGCGCGCGGCCGAGCGGCAGGCGCTCGTCGTCCTCCGGCGCCGTGAGCCGCGACTCGCCGTCGAGCTCGCGTGTCCACAACGCTTCGCCCGTGGGCTGCCCGGACTGCCGGAACACCACGCCGCCCCGACGGGGATCGACGCGCAACAGGACCTGGGAGTTCGCGAGCGGAGGAAGAGGGGGCTCTGAGCTCATGCGCCCTGCGCCCCGACGACGCGGGCTGCGGCCAGACCCAACAGTCGCTCGGCGCGGTCCTCAGCGCCGTGCTCCAGACGTCGCAGGCATGCCGCCGCTCGATCCACCAGCGCGCGGCGCACCAGCGCATCCAACGTCGCGGCCGGCGGGACCACGCCACCCACGTCCCGATAGGCGTCGAGCACGGAGGAGCCCTCGCACAGCACGGAGTCGCGCTCGCACAGCTCGTCGGCGATCCAGCTGGCCAGGTCCTCGGCCGGATCGCCGGGCCGCAGGCCGTCGAGGTCGAGCAGCACCGGCTGTCCGCCCGGCCGCAGCGCCAACTGATCAGCGTGGAAGTCGCCGTGCAGCCAGCGCGCCGGTGCGGTAGCGCTTGGCAGGGCGCACCAGGCGCTCTGCACGCGTGAGGCCAAGCCGGCGTGCCAATCGAACAGCGCCGCGTTGCTGCTGCGCGCAGTCTGCTCCACACCGGGCTGGCACGGGCGCCGATGCAGGCGCATCAGGGACTCGGCGGCCACCGCATTGAGGCGCGCGCGGGGCACGGGCGTGAGATCGTCGATCCAGTCCTCGAACAGCAAGCCGGTGCGCGCCTCACAGACTCGAAGCTGCGGCAGCAACTCCAGCTGGCCCAGGGCCCGCCGATGTCCCGCGACCCGGGTAGCGGTCGACGGCACCAGCGCTCGAACGGCCAGCCGGGCTCGACGTCGAGCGCCGGTAGCGTCCACCAGCACGGCGTCAAGCCGCTGCACGGCGCGTCGCTCCGGGCGGTAGCGCAGGCGCGTCAGCTCGCAGCGGTGGCTGCGCAGGCGCCAAGGCGAGAACACGCCCCGAGACTGGAGCAGGCGCTTGGTGCGGCGCATGTCGGACAGGCGCTGCAGCCCGGGGAGCTTGCGGTCGCTGTGCTCATGCCAGAGGTGCAGACTCTGGTCGGGCAACAGCACCGAGGGGAGCAACGGGCAGCCCTGCTCCTGTGTGTCGGGGTCACACGGCTCAGCGCGCGCTCCGCGCAGAGCCAGGGACGCCGCCTTGCCCGTGCGGTAACGCTTGAGCACCACCAGTTCGCTGCGCCCGTCCAGGAACTCCAGCTCGTACGCCGCGCACAGGGAGACGCCCGGCTTCCAGCGCGCGTAGACCCAGCGCGCGGCCTGCGGGGCGGCGCATCCGGGCCGCAGGGCATGGGCCAGCACCAGCTCAAGCAGCTGCGCCTCATGGGGCGGGCAGAGCTCGGGCTGGCCCGCGCGAGCCGGCAGCTGCGCATCGCGTCGCCACGTCCGCAGACCGGTCACAGCAGCACCTCGGACTCGTCGAGCGCCGTGCGGGCCACCAGCTCGGCGTAGGCCGGACACGAGGCCTGCAAGTGGGCGTGGCTGTCATCGCCAACCACCCGGCCTCGCTCCAGGAACACGATGCGGTCGAAGGCCTCGAGGTGATCGAGCTCGTGACAGACCACCAGGACGATGGCGTGCTCGGCGTGGGCCTTCAAGGTAGCCAACACCGTCCGGGCCGCCGGTCGGTCCAGGCCCGCGAAGGGTTCATCCACCAACAACACAGGCGGGTCGCGTAGCAGCGTGCGCGCCAGGGTCAGGCGCCGGCGTTGACCACCGGACAGCCCCGTTCCGATCGAGCCCAGCACGTGCTCCAGGCCGTCGGGCAGCGCGCGCACCACGTCGTCGGCAGCCACGGCGGCCAGCGCGCGCCAGAGATCATCGTCGCTGGCATCCGGCGCACCCAGCGCCAGGTTCTCGCGCACGCTATCGCCGAACAGCACGGTCTCCTGCAGGCACAGCCCGAAGCGGGCGCGCAGCGAATCCAGGTCAAGGCTGGTCAGGTCGATGCCGTCCAGACGCAAGACGCCTTCGCTGGGGTCTGCCAGCCTCAGCGCCAGCGACGTCAGCGTCGACTTGCCCGCGCCGCTGCGGCCGAACAGCCCGGTGAGCTCGCCGGGCCTGAAGACGATGTTGACATCGGACAACACCAGGGGCCCGTCACCGTAGCGGAAGCCCACGCCGTCGTAGGCCAGCTCGCGCGGGTGCTCAGGCGCCCGGGGCGCGCCCGGTGGCGAGCTGACGTCGACCGAGGCGTCCAGTACCGACAGGATGCGCTCGCCGCAGGCCGTGCCTCGGGCGATGCGCTCCGCGTGACGCGAGACCGCGCGAATGGGCTTGAGCATGCCGCGCACGTAGCTCAGGAACACCAGCAGCTCGCCCGGGCTCAGACGGCCCTGGGACACGCGCCAGGCACCCAGCCCCAGAGTGCCGGCGAAGGCCGCGGCCAACAGCGACTCCACGGTGAACGAGAGCCGCGCGGCGAGACGCATGGCCTTGAGGCCGGCGCGGGCCTCTGAGCGGCTGCTGCGTGCAAAGCGCCGCACGGCGTCCGGCCCCCGCCCCAGCGATTGGATCACCGCCACGCCGGCCACGGCCTCGTGCAGCCAGTCGGCCATGGCGCCTTCCTTCTTGCGCTGCTTGCGCACCGCGCTGGTGATACGGCGCGAGATCATCCGCACCACCAGGAACAGCACGGGGATCACGGCGCAGATGACCAGCGTCAACAGCGGGTCCATGGCCAGCATGACGCCGAGCGTGGCCAGCACCAGCATCACGCGCGAGAGCAACGCAACGGCCGAGTCCACCAGCATGGTGCGCAGCATGGGCACGTCGCCCATGAGCCGCACGATCATGTCGCCGGACTTGTTGGCGGCATGAAACGAGAGGGGTAGCTTGGTGAGCTGCTCGAACACGTGGCGGCGCAGGCTGCGGGTCACGTCGTGGGCCACCTCGGCCTGGCGCAGCGCGCCCCAGTACTCCACCGCGGCGCGGGCTGCGATCACCAGCAGCGACGCCGACACGCACAACGCGACCACGCTGCCGAAGGGCAGAGGCGGTTCCCCCGAGGGCACCAGGGCGTAGTCGAACAAGGCCTGAATCGGCCAGGGCCGTAGCACCTCCAGCGCCGCAGCCGCCAACCCGGCTCCGGCGACACCTGCCAGGCGCAGCCGATGCTCCGCCAGCCACGGGACAAAGCGCCGCGCCACCGCCAGCGAGCGAAGCCCGTCGCCGAACAGCTTCATGGAGCCGCGCTCCGCCGCGCCGGGACCAGCTCCAGCACCTCCTGGGCCAGGGCCTCCCAGGTGCGACCGCGGGCGCTGGCGGCGGCGGCGGCGCCCAGCTCATCGCGCCACTCGCGGCGCAGAATGAGACCAGTCAGCGCTTGCTCGAGCCCGTCCCAGTCGCCCGCCAGGTAGACGACACCGTCGCGACCGTGGCGCACGAGCGCCGGCAGATCACCCAGGTCGGGCACCAGCGGCACCGCACCCACCGCCATGGCCTCCAGCAGCTTGAGCGGGGAGAAGTAGCAGGGGCCATCGGGGGAGTAGGTCAGCGCCAGGGCGTCGAAGCGCGCCACATGCGCCCCGACCTCCGCGTGCGGAACCCAGGGCGTCACACGCCAGGACTCCGGGGGCAGCCGGGCGGCGAGCAGTTCGGCGTAGTCGCCGCGGCCCACCACCTCCAAGCGCACGGGCAGGCCTCGTGACACCAAGCGCGCGAACACGTCCACCAGGTGTTCGAAGCCGTGCCAGGGACGCAGCCGGCCGTGGAAGCCCAGCACGAAGGTGTCGTCGTCTCGCGTCCGCAGCCCGGGGTGAAAGCGCTGCGGGTCCACGCCGTTGGGGCGCACGCGCACGCGCTCGGGCGACACGCCCTCCTGCTTGAGCCAGCGCGCCACCTCGCTCGAGACCGCCAGCAGAATCGTGGCACGACGCAGGATCTCTTGCTCGCGCTGTCGCGCGGCCGCGTCCGCCAGCGCGCCGCGATGGCGCGCGGCCTCGTCCAGGAGCGGCGCGTTCACCTCCAGCACGTGCGGCACACCCAAGTCGGCCGCCACCCGACCGGCCACACCGCAGCCCAAGGCGTAGCGCTCGTAGACCAGGTTGAGGCCCTCGGCCTGCTCCAACGCGGCGGCCACGGCGGCGTCGTCGCTGGCGTCCACCTCGAGCACGCGCGCGCCGCAGCCCGCCAGCGCGGCGCGCATGGCGGCCTGGTGCACCGCGGCGCCCTTGTCGGCGCCCGGCTTGATGCCACGGTCCTGGTTGACCGACGCGATCAGCACACTGCGGCCCTCTCGGGGACCGCGTGGCGGAACCACTCCGCCAGCACGCTGGCATTGCTGTGCATGTTGAAGAGCTGTCGCGCGCGCTGCCGCCCGGCCCGCGCCAGGCGCCCGCGTTCGTCGGCGTCGCTCAACAGCTCGTCCAGGGCCCGGGCCAAGCCGGCGACATCACGCTCGGGCACCAGGCGCCCGGCGCGGCCGTCGTCCACGATCTCCGGGATGCCGGTCACCGGCGTACTCACCACGGGCAGCCCCGCGGCCAGGGCCTCCAGCAGCACGGTGGGCAGGGCGTCGCGGTTGCCGTCCTCGGCCACCACGCAGGGCAGGGCCATGAGCGTGGCGTGGGACAGCAGCTTGCGTACCTCGCCCTGGTCCCGGGCACCCGTGAAGGTCACGACGGACGACAGCCCCAGCTCGGCCGAGCGGGCCTCCAGCGCAGGGCGATCGTCGCCGTCGCCCACCAGGGTCAGGCGCAGCCCGGGGCGCCGCGGGAGCAGCTGCGACATCGCCTCCAGCAGGTATGAGAAGCCCTTCTTGGGCACCAGCCGGCCCACCGCGAGGATGTGTTCGGCGTCGCGCGCGCCCGGGTGGGTGGGCGCGTCCGACAAGGCGGACACGTCGATGCCGTTGTAGTGCCGTCGCAGGCGGCGCGCGGCCGCCTCGCCCAGCAACTGCGTGATGTGGCGCACGTTGGCGTCGCACACGGTCACGCTGAAGCGCGAGTTGCCGACCAGGCGCGCCAACAGCGCCGGATCGACCGTCTCGCGGTAGATGTCCTTGGCGTGCAGGGTCAGGCTGTAGCCGGGACCGCCCAACGCCTCCAGCAAGCAGGCCACCACGGCGGCATCGGTAGCGAAGTGCACGTGCAGATGCCGCACGCCCTGCTCGCGACAGCGGCCGAACAGGTACACGGCCTCAGCCAACAGCGACGGCATGCGCGGGTGGCCGAAGGCGCCGAAGCTGGCCAACACGCCCGGGAGCCGCGTGGCGAGCGCTTCACGCAGCTCGACGTCGGCGCCGAACAGCAGGCTCCAAGGGTCGAGCGAGCGCCAGCTGGGGAGCACATCCACGGGCGCGCCGAGGCCGGCCAGCTCGGGGTGGCGCGGCTCGTCGTCGGGCTCGCGCCGGGAGAGCACCGACAGCTCCAGCCCCTGGCCCTGTAGCGCCAGCAGCTCGTTCAGGATGAAGGTCTCCGAGAGCCGCGGGAATTTCTTGAGCAGGTACGTCACTTTGGGTGCGGTCATGCCGAGGCGGCCTCCTTGATCGGGGTGATGCTGGCGCCCATGAGCTCCTTGACCACCTGCACGAAGCGCGCGGCGCCGTCGAGCGGGACGCTGCTCACGGGACGACGTGGGCGCGCCAGCGCGGTCTCCAGCGCGCCTCGCAGGGTCTCGGCCGTGGCGTGCGGCAGCGGCTGCACCAACCCCAGCCGCCCCAGGCGCTGGGCCCGGATGAGCTGCTCGCGACGCGGAGCCAGGCGCGGCAGCAGCACCGCGGGGGTGCCGCTCTGCAGAATCTCGGCGGTGGTGTTGTAGCCGGCCATGGCCACCACCGCGTCGCTCTCCGCCAAGAGACGCGGCACGTCCGACTTGAACTCGTGCACGGCCACGCCGCCCAGCATGCGGGCGCGCCGGCGCACCCGACGCGCCACGTCCCGGCACAGCAGCGGCCCCAGCAGGATGCGGCTGTCCCAGTCAGGCGGATCCAGCTCCAACGCGGACATGTAGCGCTCGATGGAGGAGCCCCCGTCCTGGCCGCCGCCCACGGTCACCAGCACCGACATGCGGCTGGGCGGCAAGGGACGGATGCGCAGGCGCGGCGGATTGCGCACCACCAGGCCGGTGAACTCCACCCGCGGCACGACCTCGGCGGGCAGCGGGTACTCGCGCCGATGATCGAACAGCGTGGGCCAGCCGTAGATGCAGATGCGGTCGTAGCTGCTGCGCAGGGCCTTGCGCGCGGCGGGTTGACTCCACTCCCGCGCTACGGCCTCCGGGCTGTCGATCACATCGCGCAGACCCAGGATGGTGGCCACGTCGGAGCGGCGCGCGGCCTCCAGCACACCGGTCAGCTCCTCGCCCAGACCCACGATGCGGTGATCCACCACCAGCAGCTCCGGCGCGAAGGCACGAAAGGCCTCGCCCAGCAGGGCCCGCCGCAGGGCCAGCACGTCGTCCAGGTGGGCGCGCAGCGTGCGCGGGACCAGCACACCGGCATCGTCCTTGGTGATGGAGGGCAGCTTGACCACTTCCACCCCCGGCGGCGGGGCGAAGTGCGTGGCGCAGGGAGACCCGGTCACCACCAGCACCGAGGCGCTGGCCAGTTCCTGCACCAAGGCCTGGGCCAGGGTCATGGAGCGACGCAGGTGGCCCAGCCCGTAGGAGTCGTGGCTGTAGAGCAGGATGCGCATGGGAAGCAGCCAAGGGGGTGGGGAGCGGAGCCTCTCCGGGCTCAAGCAGCTCTTACAGCAACCCCGGTGCCAATCAGCCAAGAACGGTCTCCGGGCCCGCCGCCCGCCGTTGGAGGGGCTGGAAACGGCCGCTTCGTCCACGTTCCAGTGGGCGTGTCCAGAATTTGGTCACCCGCGGGGAGTCCACATGCGCCCCCGCCGCCTGGATCGGGCGCTGTGGGCTGAAGCGGCTCGGTGAGGCCCCGCACCCGCTCTGGCACGGGCATTGCTACTTGGACCAGCGGACAAGCGCCACCAACCGCGCCCCTCACCACCGCCCCAACGGCGGACCCCATCGCCTCTACGGAGTCTCCCCATGCGCCCCCTCTCCCAGTTTGCCCTCGGGGCCCTCGCCCTGGCCGCCCTCGCTGGCGGCGTCCCAGCCCAGCTCATCACCGGAGTTGTGGTCGATGCCCTGGGCGTGCCCCAGGCCGGAGTGAACATCAACGTGTGCAACGAGGGCAGCGGGGGCGACCCCGACGTCTTCAACGGCGGCACGGACCTCAACGGCAGCTTCAGCACGACCGTCATCCCCGGAGGTGTGTTCAACATCGTCTTCATCCCGAGCCCGCCCAACCTCATCACGACCCTGGTCGACGTCACCGTCGCGGGCACAAGCAACCTGGGCACGGTCGAGTTGCTCCAGGGCGTGACCATGACCGGACGCTGCGTGACGGCCCAGGGCGTGCCGGTGGCAGGCGTCAACCTCGACGTGATCGACCTGGCCACGGGGACCAACCTCGACCTGATCGGTGACAACACCGATGCGCTCGGCAACTTCATCCTGGCCGTTCCGCTGGGCGCGCTCGAGATCCGATTCGACACCACACCCGTGACGTTCACCACGCTGGCGTCACAAGCTCTGGATGTCGCCGCCAGCGTCGACTTCAACCTCGGCGACGTGGTGCTGCCGGACGGTCACCGCATCATCACCCTGGTGCAGAGGCCGGGTGGACTGCCGGTCCCGGGAGCCGACACCGACACCGTCGACACCGTCACAGGCCAGACGCTCTACACGCCCCAGGACAACACGAGCGCCGCGGGGCTGGCCTCCGTGGTGGTGCCCGACGGAATCTACGAGTTCGAGGTCTGCCCCACGTTTGGCTCGCAGCTGGTGGGGCAGTCGTTCCCCGTGGTGGTGGCCGGCGCCGACGTGAACCTGGGCCTGACCCTGCTCCAGTTCGGCGTGGTGCTTCAGGGCACCGTCAGCGCCCCGGGCGGCGGCGGGTTGGCCGGCGTCGACATCGACGTGCGTGACAGCGCGACAGGGTTCAAGCTCACCACCTGCAATGACAAGACCGACGGCGGCGGGCACTACCAGGTCGTCGTCCCCAACGGAACCTGGAACGTCGAGTTCGAGCCGCCCTACGCCCTGCCCTACAGCACGCTGGAGCAGACATCGGTGCTCGTGGCGGGCAGCACCACGCTCAACGGCACCCTGGGCGACTGCGCCTTCCACAGCGCCTATGGCGCCGGCACGCCCGGCACCGGCGGGTTCGTCCCCGTGTACGGCAGCTCCGGCGGCGCGCCCCGCCTGGGCAACCCCGACTACACGCTGGAGCTGTCGAACGGCGTGGGCGCTTCAACCGTCGGCTGGATTCTCGGCTTCGGTCCGTCCGCCGTGCCCTTCAAGGGCGGCACCCTGCTGGTGGACATGAGCCTGCCGTTCTTCCTGTCCTTCCTGCCGCTGGGCGGTGCGCCGGGCGCACCCGGCGCAGGCGCCCTGAGCATTCCCGCAGCCGTTCCCAACGACCTCTCGTTCCTCGGCGCCACAGCCTACACCCAGTTCGTGGTGCAAGACGCGGGCGTCACTCCCTTCGGGCTCGCGTTCAGCAACGCGGTCTCGATCAGCTTCTGTGACTGAGCGAGCACACGTTCCGTGAACCGACGAGCACAGGCCCTGTTGCTCTTGGCGCTGCTTCCCTGGTCGCTGGTCGCGTGCGGCCGGCTCTCAGGGAGCGGCGGCGGCTCCAGCGTCCAGGTCCAGGCGGGAGTGACCCTGCCGCCCCTCAACCCGGCGCCGCCGCCGTCCGCCGCCACCGTGGTCTCGCTGGTGCCGGCCGCCGATCGCCTGGCCGTGCGCTGGGTGGCGCAGGACGACACGCTGATCCTGGGGCTCTTCGTGGCTGCGCCCGGCGAGCCGCTGTACGAGCGCGAGCCGCTGCTCTCTCCGCTGGAGGGAAACGGCCTGATCGTCACGGGTTTCTCGCCCGGGGATGAGCTGCGTGTGGGTCTTGGGCTGGGTCAGGACGACGGCGACTGGCTGCCCGCAGGCGCCGTACTCAGCGCGCGCCTGGCGCCGCCTGTGTTTGTGGACATCGCCGCGGCCGACGGCGGCGACGGCAGCTCACCCGCCAGGGCGTACAACGGCCTGTTCCCTGCGCTGATCGACAGCCTGCTCATGGGCGGCGCCAACCTCTGGGTGGCCGAGGGCATCTACCCGCCCGGCGCCTACCCCATGTTCCCGCTCAGCGCCGTCTACGGCGGCTTCGCCCCGGGCTTCGAGTTGGCCACCCGCGACCCGGAGCTGCACCTGACCGTGCTGCAGGGCGTGCCCGGCCAGCCCGTCGCCGCCGCATCGGGAGCCGGGCTCGTGATCCTGGACGGCCTGGTGCTGGACGGCCGCGGCGTCGCCAGCTCGGGCTTGCAAGGCCTGGACGCCCCGCTGGAAGTGCGCATGTGCGCCATGGTCGGCGCCGCCGGACCCGGCCTGCGCTGGAAGGGCGTGCCCTTCGTGGCGCCGGTGCCCGTGGTGGTGCTCGGCAGCCTCTCGGTCGGCAACGGCGCCGAGGGTTTCTCCGCCAACGGCTCCTTCGATCTGGACGTGCGCGCTTGCCGCTTCGATAGCAACGTGCAAGAAGGCCTGGACATCGACGACCTGAGGGTGGGCGCCGCGCATGTGGGGCATGTGGTGATCTGCGACAGCCGCTTCGCCGGCAACGGCACCGAAGGGCTCGACCTCGACATGGCGCCCACGCTGACGGTCGGCATCGGACGCTTCGAGGTGACCCTGAAAGGCAACCGCTTCGAGCGCAACGGCGCCGCGGGCTGCCTCGTCGACGTCGACTTCGACGCGGCCTCGGGCGGCCGTGCCACGCTGCTGCTCGAGGGCCTGGTGTGCCGGGAGAATCTCGGGCACGGGCTGCAGCTCGACCTGGACGGGCCGTCACAGGCCAACCTGTCCACGCTGCTCGCCCACGGCAACGGCGGCGACGGCCTCTCGCTCACCTCGGCCGACGCGGACGTGCTGCTGACCGCCGCCGACTGCGCGCTGACCGCCAACGGCGGCGCCGGGGCCCGGGCCTCGGAGGGCCGCGGCGCACTGCTGTTGAGCGGAGCGCTGCTGGCCGGCAACGCTCAGGCAGGCCTGCTGGGCGAGGGTGCCTCCAAAGTGATGGCGGTCTCGACCCACGGGTGGCTGCAAGTGTCAGCCTGGGAGCAGGGCAACGCGCACCGCAGCCTCGCCCTGGAGGAGGCCAGCGCTCCGGCCCTGGCGCGCCTGCCGCTGCTGTACACCCGGGTCACAGACTGGTCGCCCGACACACCCGAGCTGTTGACGGTGCAAGAGGAGCCTGACGGGAGCGGCCCGCTTGAGCTGTCGGATGACGGCGTGGCGCGGGCTTTGGTGGGCCTGGGCGCCGTGGGTGAGATCCTCGTGGCCCCCGCCCCCACCAGCGTGGTGCCCCCCGCCGTCCTGAGCGCCTTCGCTCCCGGCGCCGGGGTGGTGGAGGACTACCGCGCACTGCCAGGCGGCCTCGCGGACGACACGGGCATGGCCGCGCCCGGCGGGCCGAGCGTGGACATCGCCCCCGTCCGTCGCCCCGGCAGCGTGGGCGCGCCGGGCCGGACGCCCCCGCCCTTCTTCCTGGCCTCCCTCACCCCGCCGCTCCCGGACGGCCTGGGCCCTGGCGAAACGCTGATGCTCGGATTCTCGGGCGGCGAGCCCGACCCCGCCTCGGTACACGCCGCCAGCGTGGTGGTGCGCACGAGTGCCGACGGCGTGCTGGCGACCTCTGCCTTCGTGCAGGCCGGCCAGGTGCACATCGCGCCTCCCGCCGGAGGCTGGCCGAGCGGCGCGCTGGTGCTGGAGCTGCACAGGGAGCTGCGCTCACTGGATGGCCTGCCGCTGGACGCCCCCGTGGCCCTGCCCCTCGACCCGGAGCCCCAGCCATGAACGCGGCAGCGCCCTCGACGGAAGCGCGTGCCCTGCGCGCACTTCGGCCCGCAACCAGGGCCGCCACCCTGCTCGCGTGCCTGCTGGGCACGCTCGCGAGCTGCGACACCGAGTCTTCCACGCCCACCGCAGCTGCCATGCGCCAGCCCGACGTGCTGCTGATCTGCCTTGACACGGTGCGCGCCGATCACCTGGGCTGTTCCGGCTACAGCGAGCACAACACCACGCCCACGCTGGACGCTCTCGCCGCGCAGGGGCTGATGTTCCGGCAGGCCGTGGCCTCATCAGGCTGGACCAAGCCCTCGGTGCCGTCCTTCCTGACCGGGACCCACCCCGCCATCCACGGCGTGTACGAGGGCAGCACCCGTCGGCAGGGCGTGCTGACCACCGACGTGCTGGGGCCCGAAGCGCACACCCTGGCCGAGGCCTTCTCCGAGGCCGGATACGCCACGGCGGCCTTCGTACGCAACGCGCAGCTGCGCACGGGCCTGGGCTTCGAGCAGGGCTTCGATGTGTACGTCGATCGCGCCGGCGACGCGGCCGACATCCGCGCCGCCGCGCTGGCCTGGCTCGACCAGCGCGAAGGGGATCGCCCCTGGTTCCTGTACCTGCACATCCTGGACGCCCACTGGCCCTACGACGTGCCGGACGAGGCCGCGCTGCGCTTTACCGACGAGAAGACCCTGGCCCTGGTGCGACACGACGAGTGGCGCGCCACGCACGATGCCATCAACGACGGCGAGCTGAAGTTGAGCGAGACGGAGCTCGGCCAGCTCACAGACCTGTACGACGGCGCCCTGCGCTACGTGGACGACCAGCTGGGGCTGCTGTTCGCTGCTCTGCAGCAGCGCACGCCCGAGCGCCGCCCGATCGTGGCCGTGGTCTCCGACCATGGCGAGGAGTTCCTTGAGCACGGCCGCCTGGGACACGGCCACGCCCTGTGGCAGAACCTGACCCACGCCGTGTTCCTTCTGTCGGGACCGGGCATCCCGCACGCTGAGATCGAGCAACCCGTCCGGCTCACCGACGTGTACGCCACGCTGCTGTCAGCCGCCGGCCTGACGGCAGGGCAAGCGGCGCAGCGCTGGTCCACGGACCGACTGCGCCACCCGCGACGCCAGACCGAGCTGTTCTCCGAGCATAAGGGTGACGATGTCTACCTGCAGGCGCTGCGCGTGGGCGACCTCAAACTCGTGCGCAGCTTCCGCCCGCCGCCAGGAGCACGTGAGTCGGCCGGTGTGGCCCGGCTGCGCCGGGGCGGGCGCTGGGAGGCCGAACTGGAACCCGGGCTCTCGCCGCGTCGGGCGCGAGCACTCAAGCTGCGCGACGAGGACGAAGACGATCCCACGGAACTCAAGGGATTCCTGCTCGCGACCGACGGGGGCATGAGCCTGGCCGGCGTCCCGGTGCGCTGGTCCGCCGATGTGCGCCTGGGCGGTTCGCTGGCCGTGCTGGCAGACCTGGGCCCCGGCCGCGCGCTCAAGCTCAGGGGCGAGCTGATGGACGGCGTGTTCGCCGTGCAGAGCGCCAAGGGCTACGCACAAGCAGAGCGCATCGATGTGGAGCTGCGAGGAGCGCTGAGCCGCTTGGTGGTCGACGAGAGCGGCGGCGGTACGGCCTGGATCGGCGGCATCCCGGTGCTGTTCGACGCCCGGACGCAGTTCAAGCAGCTGCCCGCCCAGCACGCCGACCCGCTCTTGTCCCGTTCCGAGGTGGCCAAGCTGCTCGAACTCGGGGGCGACGGCGCCGTCAGCGAGGGCTACCGCGTGATGTCGCGTCTGTTCGACCTGGCGCAGGATCCAGGGGAGAGCGCGCCCGTGCTCGAGGTGCTCGGCGCCAGCACACACGGGCAGGCGGAGCAGGGCGAGCTGGCGGAACTGGCCCGACGCCTCGATGCGCTCGGCCGCGAACTGACGACACACAACGCCTGGTCCACGCAGGAAGGATCCGCTCTCAGCGGGGACGACGTGGCCGCCCTGCGCGCTCTGGGATACGTGCGATAATGAACGACCACCACGGCCCGACCATTCTCTGCGACCAGCTCATGGCCACACACCGTCCGCCCCGCGTCGCCCTCGCGCGGGCCGCCCCGCTGCCCCTCCCCGCGAACACCGCGGCCCCGTCCATGCCCTAGCAGCGGGCCACGCTTCCGGTTCGTCCCGTCTGGCCACCACGCTGCCTGGCGCCCTGCCTCGGCCGCGTGTGACCGTTCCCGGGGCGCTGGACTTCCTATCCGCCGGAGGCATGTCGGTGTGGATCCAGCACTGGATCGCGACCGCCGGCGCCCCAAGGGCTTCGCAGCGTCGAACGGGCTGTCCGCGACCACGTCGTAGGTGGCGGCCGGAGGACGAGGCCGGCGGAGCCCGGACCGGCTGCTCTCACGCTTGATCGGTCAGCTCGCTGATCGACGGACCGTCCCGCCGACCGGGAGCGAGGTGCTCCGGTGGCGTGACATCGGGCCCCTGAAGCTCCGTGTGGATTCGAGACGGCGGTCCACATCGTGGACGCGGCCCTCGCGCGGGCCCGATCGACCGGCCCGGAGGGGCCCGTTCGGCATCGGCACACCATTTGCTCCCCTTTCTCCACCGGGAGAGGCGTGTCACTCGCGACGTGGTCGTGTGCGGCTCTCCGGACACGCGGGCGGCCAGGGTGCCGACCCGCCTTGCAGGAGGACGAGTCGATGAGGATCCCGTTCCAGGCCGCTTGGCGTATCGCCATGATGGTCGCAGCCACTCCCGCCGCGCTGTGGGCCCAGGGCGCCGCGGACACCATGCATCTCACGGACGAACCGGGGAACTGGTTCCGCAGCGACACCACCGGCTCGCCCCTGAGCGTCATCACGCCGGGCGATCGCGTCGACTTCAAGATCGGCAACTGCTGCACCAACACACGACACACGGTCACCCTGCTCGTGAAGCCCGAGGGCAGCACGGCCGATATCGACCAGGACAGCTCGCAGAAGGGGACGCTCTCGGCTGAGTTCGATCTGCCCGGCGTGTACGTGCTCATCTGCAAGATCCACCCGTACATGACGGCAGTCGTGGCCGTCACCGACGGCAACGGGGACATCCCCGATGTCACCTCGGGCTCGCTGCCCTACCTGGGCCACCTGGGGGTGGCGTCCCTTCCCGCCCTCGACGTGCTCGCGGTCATGACGACCGTGGCGGCCACAGACGAGGACAAGCTCGCCAAGTGGGACATCCTCGGCCCTGAGGACGAGGTGATTCCGAGCGTACCCGGCGTTGGCGAAGTCTGGATCAACACCCAGTTCGAGACGGTGCCGGGCCAGACCGATGACCGCGGCGTGGCCAAGCCGGGGACGATCACGGTGGTGGACGCCGCAAGCATGACCGTGGAACGCGAGATCAACGGTCTCGAAGCCGACGGCATGTGGAACAACCCCCACAACATGTGGGCCGACTTCCGCCTCGAGACGATCTACAACAGCAACTGGTTCGGGAAGTGGATCAACAAGATCGACCGCGAGAGCGGCGAGATCGTGGACAGCATCAAGGTGGGCGAGGCGCCCACCCACATCATCACCATCCCCGTGCCCGGGTCGCCCGAGTTCGGGTGGCTGACCGTCCCGCTCAGCGCCGACAAGGACATGGTCAAGGTGGAGGACGGCCCCGACGGTCTGGACATCCAGGACAGCGTGGACACCGGCTCGGGCAAGACGCACCCGCACGGTCACTGGCTCACCTGCGGGCTGGGTGATCGCGCCATCGTGCCGAACGTCTTCAAGGGCATGGGCCCCGCGGGCTCAATCAGCGTGCTGGACACCATCAGCGGTCAGGTGCTGGCCGAGTTCGAGTATGACGCCGACGACACGCTCCGCTCCGCCCTGCTCATGCCACTGGCGGTAGGCGAGTGCCACGTGGACGGGGTGAACACGGCCTACGTGGCCAACGCCGTCTCGGGCTTCGTGACCGTCGTCGACGTGGACGAGTTGTCGCTGGTGACGAACATCCCGGTCACGCTCACGCCGGACGGGCAGAGCGGCCAGGACCTGTACCACACGCTGCAGGTACCCATCCAGACGCCGGTCAGCCCGAGCGAGCAGTGGGTCGCCACGGCCGTGCTGGCATTCACGACGGTGCCCACGTCGACCACCGGTTCGGCGGACCACGTCGCCATCATCGACACATCGCTCAACGAAGTGGTGGCCTACGTGCCCACGCCGGCCGGCACCCACGGTGTGAACTGGGGCGCCAAGCTCGGCGGCGGCTACTACGCCTACGTCACCAACCAGCACGCCAACGTGCTCACCATCATCGATCCCGACCCCAACGGCGACGGCGACGGCAGCGACGCAGCCGCGGTGGGCACCCTGCTCCTGGCCAACGGCAGCGATGGCGCGGGCGTCACCGACGGCGTAGGCGGGCAGGGCGTCAAGCCGCTGCCCCTGACCCACGACGGCTGGGTGCAGCAGACGGCCGCCATGCTCGGCAGCGGGCTGCTGTCCGCAGAGGTGGAGGGGTGGATCGGGCTACTGACCCCCGATCAACTGAACCCCGAGAGCCATCACGACGAACTGAACCTGACCGTCGACCCGCTCCTTGCCGGGGCGCCGGCGACCTTCTCCGCCCTGGGTGCCGAGCCGAGCCAGACCGTCCACTTCCTTTTCAGCCTGGCGGGGACGGGCGCGGGGCCATGCTTCGGGGTGCTGGGTGGCCAGTGCCTCGAACTCCTTGCGCCATTCGAGATCCTGACCAGTCTGCCCGCCGACGGCGTCGGCCTGGCCAACTTCACCCTCACCGTGCCGGCAGCCGCCGCGGGACTGGCGGCCCACTTCCAGGCCGCCGTCGCGGCGGGCGACCACTCCATCCTGTCCAACACGGTGAGCCACGTCGTGCATTGACCCCTCGCAGCGGACCACGCTTCCGGTTCATCCCGCTTGGCCACCACGCTGCGTGGCGCCGTGCCTCGGCCGCGTGTGCCGTGCGCGAGAGCTCGCATGCTCGAACCGTCTGCGCTGCGAAAAGGCGTGTCAAAGCCCCTCAGCACCGCGGCATCGGCAGCGCTTCGTGAGTCGATCCCCGGCTGCAAGTGCTGCCGAGCCCCCGACTCCACGCCGAGGGACAGGAGGCGCTGGACGATGCGCTCGTTCTCGTCGGCCCGCACCAAGCACGTCATGGCAGCTCCCCTGGGATCCTGGCGGGCCGCGGACTCTCTCGCCCATGGCCGCACGCCCCTGTCCCGCAGGAGCATGGAGCAACCGACCCCACCGTAGGTTGGGTTGCCGCACGGGCTGTCTCAGCGATTACAGCACTGTCCAGATCCTGGACAGCCGTCCAGCACAGCACCCGGGGGACGGGTCACTCGGACGCCTCCACCGATGGCACGGCGCTTGCTCAGTCTCAGCATCGCCGGGCCTTCGCTGCGCTCTCGACGCAACACCCCGGCCGCAACAGGAAATCTCGGAGACCCGGCCATGACCGTCCACGCTTCTCACCGTCCATCCTCCCGCCAGCCCTGGCTGGTGGCCACCGTGCTGCTCATAGGCGTTCAGGGGGCGGCCCACGCGCAGCCGGCGGACCCCAACGACCCCGGCATCCTGGAGCCTGCGCTGACCGCCACCACGGGCGTTGAGACGCGCATCCCCCACACCGACCAGGCCCAGGGCTCGACACTCCTCAATCTGGTGGGCTCCCAAGTGGAGCAGGACGCCCTCGGCGCCAACAGTCTCATGGGGCATCCGATCACCACCGTCCGCAGCCCCCACGACGCCATGAGCGACGAGCTCGACGCCATGGCCAGCGCCGCCAGCTCGGATGACTCCGCCGCCATGACGTCGGCCGCCGCCTCGCTGGAGGCGATCCTGCTGGGCACGACCCAGGGCGAGATCTTCGATGGCTTCGCCATGCTCAACTACAACCGTGGGGCTTATCTCCCGGACCACGAACCGGGCGAGTACAAGCTCAAGACGCTCGTCGACTCCGGTCAGACTACCGTCGGCATCGACGGCCAACCGCGACGCATCTGGGAGCTCGACGTCGCGTTCCTCTGGTACGACGGCCAGTTCGACGCCGACACCTTCCTGATGAAGGTGCCCGTGGAGGCCCACGCGTTCGACGAGCTGCGCGTGAACTACACCTTCTACAGTCTGGAGGGCGAGGACTTCTCACCAACCGCAGTCCTGCTCGATCATCGACTCGAGGGCAGCGTGCAGTTCCCGTACAAGGGCCTCGATTCGGTCTGGACCAAGGTCGGAGGATCGAAGGTCACCCAGCTCAGCGTGGACTACCCTCCGCTGCGGCTGCTGCGCGGCGTCTACACGTGGGGCTGGCGCGAGCACCCGCCGCGCATCCAGTTCCTCCAGCCCGTGTACGAGATGGTCAACGCCCACACCGGGCAGGTGGAGTTGGAGCCCCAAGGTCGCAGCTTCGTCGAGCGCAACCGCATGCTCTCCATCGACGACATCGGCGCCGCCGCGCCCGAGAAGAAGATGTGGGAGGCCTGCCAGGCCGCACTCACCGGCGCCGGCACCGCGGCCGTCGCTGCCATGCTCGACGACCCGGGCACCGCGCCCCGAGGCACCTGGCAGGACTGGGCCGACCTGGCACAGGACCAGCTCGAGATCCCCGACGAGGCCTGGGACGTGCTCGCCGCGGAAGACGGACTGCCCAAGGGACAGTTCGGGCACTACCGGTTCATCTCGGTCTACATGAACAACGAGATGTACGGCCGTGGCGCCGTCGACAAGGCCAAGATCACGGGTTGGCGCCAGGGCGACAGCTTCCAGGTCAAGCTGATCAACCTGGATGAGCACACCCACTACTTCCGGAACGTGGACTTCGGTCCGAAGCTCCACGACGACATCATCTCTGGCGGCTTCTCGGCGGGCAGCCACAGCTTCGAGATCATGAACTTCAAGCCCACCTACGGTGCGCCCAAGGTGGCCGAGATGCAGTGGCGCGCGGGCTGGGGATTCAGGCCGCACTTCGACGTGATTCAGCAGCCCGACGTGTTTCCGCGGAACGCAGACAGGGCCCTCTGGCGCCACTACTACGACGGCAGCGGTGGGATGTACTTCGGCTGGCAGTACAGCGAGGCGGCTCGCGGCGGCGACTTCGTGTTCAACCCGCCGAACTTCATCATCGAGAGCCCCGCTCACCCGAGCCTGCAGCGGCTCCAGGAGGGCGGCCGCGTCGACGGCCTCGTCATCGGCCAGCACACCGAGGGGTACGGAGTGGCCAAGATGTGCAGCCACGTCGACCATCCGCTCGGCGGCTTCTGCGAGACGGACATCGGGTGCTTCAACCCACACGGCGTGCTCAACGCCGACAGCGACGGCAACGGCGTGAACGACGCCCTCTGGTTCCCTCCCTTCCTGCGGAATCCGGATCCCGTGTCGGGCGGCGACATCATCCCGCCCACGCCAGCGTGGAAGCCCTTCCTGTGGATCAACCCGACCAACGGGACGCTCTGGCTCGATCCGAGCGATCCGTCCCAAGGGGCCTGGGCCGACCTGACCTACAGCCACGGTGCACCCATCGCGCCGGGCTTGGGACTGTCGGCCACCGTGGAGCAACCTCGCTGCTCGGGCCAGGTCTTCTACCAATTCGACGACCTCTACCATGACAACGCGATCTTCTCGCCGCACCCCACGTTTGAACCGACCACTGCTCCCGCGGTGAACCTGGGTCACGGCACCCTCGCGATCTCGGGGAAGGTGCCGTTCTTCAGCGCTGCCGGGTCCCTCGCCACCGGCGGTACGGCGACGTTCTCGCTGGCGGACGGCACACCGTCCACCACGGCGTGGTTGGTCCTCTCCCTCACCGCGGCGGAGACTCCGTTCAAGGGAGGCATCCTGGTGCCCGCCGGAGCCATCGAGGCCCTGCCGTTCACGACGGATGGCGACGGCGCCCTCGCCGTCCCCGTGGCCGGCGGCGGCGGCCCCCTGGAGATCTTCGCCCAGTTCGCACTCAGTGACGCCAGCGCCATTGGGGGCTTCGCTCTCTCGAACGCCCTCGACGTGTTGATCGCTCCCTGACGCTCAAGCCAGGCAACGCTCCCGGACCGTGGTCGCCTTCACGGGAGCCACGGTCCGGGAGCTGCCATCGCCATCCGACCGCGGCTCAGCTTGACGCGTCCACCCCCTCGGGCTCCCGCTCCAGCTCGCGCTTGAGCAGCTCCTTACTCGTAGTGGGCTATCTCGTCCTCGATGCGCATCGTGCCCTTCAGAATGTCGCCGTCGGTCACCGGCAGCTCGTCGCGGTAGCCTCGATCGAGCGTAACGAGCACCGCGTCGAGGGAATCGCCGAGCGTGGATAGGCGTTTCACCCCCCCCATCGCGGCATCGGCGTGGGCCTCCCGCTCGACGGCTGAGCCGTATAATCCGCAGGATCGAGACCCCGCCGGAGCGGATGGCACCTATGTGGTCCACTTTCCTCACCGTGTTCGCCACGGTCTTCGTTGCCGAGCTGGGCGACAAGACCCAGCTCGCCACGTTGCTCTACGCCGCGGACGGCAAACACTCAAGAACCGCGGTCTTCCTGGGCGCATCGGCGGCGCTGGTGGCCTCCGTGCTGGTGGCCGTGCTGGTCGGCGGCTGGATCGCCCGACACGTCGAAGCGCGCACGCTGTCCTACGTGGCCGGCGCAGGCTTCATCCTCATCGGCGTGTGGACGATCGTGCGGGCGTGACGCCGCGCCAACCGGCGGCGGCAAGCCCCCCTCCACGAAGGGGCCAGGCCGCACCATTCCGGCTGCGCGGTCGTGCAGCCGGGATGCCCCGCCGTCAGGGCACGTCGAGCCGCACGGCGTTCGACGCGCTGTAGCCGAGCGGGCCGTCCGGGTCCGACAGCCAGACCTGGACGTACAACGAGAAGCCGCCGAGCACGCTCGCGGGCCAGGGGAACACGATCAAGCTCTCGCCGTCTGAGCCCGTGACGATGGCCGCGATGACGCCGGCCGTGGGCACCAGCACGACAGCCTTGAAGGCTGCGCCCAGCTCGCCGGCCCCGAGCACGTAGCTGCCGCTCGCCCCCTCCAGCCCACTCGTGAGCGTGAAGCCCACGGGCTCGACGTCGTCAGCTCGGGCGAGCTCCTTGCAGCAGATCTCACGGATCCGGCCCGCGCCAGCTTCACCAACGTGAGCCAGACCGGGCAGGACCAAGATCCACGCGCGCTGGTCGACTCAGACCGGGCTGCTCAAGCCGCCCCTACCCAAGCGCGACGGTCTCCCGCTGGCGCACTGCTCGGGCGCGCTCTTCGGGCGCGCTTCCTGGACGTACAGCGCGGGACCCGGTGCCGGCTGTCGCCGCCTTCCGGCTCAGTCGCGCGCCAGCTCCACCGGCCGGCCGCTGCGAAGACTCTGCTGCTCGGCCTCGAGCAGGCGCGCCGTGGCAAAGGCCTCCCCCAGGGTGACCGGCGGGTGCGATGCGCCCGCGGCCAGGGCGGCAAGCAGGGCGCGGCACTGCACGTCGTAGCCGCTCAAATCCGGCAGCGGCACGGGCACCGCGACCGCCGCGCCACGCCACAGGTGCAGCGGGTGCTCACGCCCCGAACGGTACTCAGCGCTGCCGCCCTCGAACACCGCCTCGTAGCACATGCGGAACGAGCGGCCGGCCGCCAGGTCCCAGCCGCCCTCGGCCAGCACATGGGTGGGGCTCGCCGCGTCGGCGTAGCGGTAGAGCGTGGAGACGTGATCATCGTCGCCCAGCGTGGTCACCTCGTCGGGCTCGCCCAGGCACCAGCGCACCAGGTCGCTGTCGTGCAGGTGCAGGTCGATCAGCGCGCCACCACTGCGGGCCGGGTCGCCGTAGAAGGCGTCGTTCCAGCGCGGGCGTGGGGCCAGGCGCCGCAGCGACAAGCTGCGCAGCGCGCCCAGTTCGCCCGAGGCCACGGTCTGCCGCAGCCACGACCAGCCGGGCCAGAAGCGGATGCACAGTGCCGGCATGACCAGGCGCCCGCTGCCGCGCGCGGCGTCGGCCAGGCGCGCGATGTCGGCGCTGGCCAGGGCCACGGGCTTCTCCACCAGCACGTGCTTGCCGGCCTCCAGCGCGGCCAGCGTCAGCTCGACGTGGGAGTCGGTGGGCGTGGTGATGCTCACCAGCTCGACGGCCGGGTCGGCCAGCAGCTCGGGGACCTCGCGGCAGGCGCGCATGCGCGCCGGGTCGAAGGCCAGCTCAAAGGGGGGCAAGGCCGCGGCGTCCGCGGGGCGCGCGTCGAGCAGCGACGGGTCGCGGTCGCAGCCGGCAACCAGCCGGCAGGGGTGGCCCTCGTCCGCCGCGCGCTGCCAGGCGGCCAGGTGCGTACGACCCATGAATCCCAGACCGATCACGCCGACGCCGGGCCCCGGACCCGTGCGGGCGCTCGCGCCTGACTGTGCGCCCGAGTTCACGGCAGACCCCGCGCCCGGCTTCGCGCCGCTCATGGCCGGGCCTCGCGCAACGCGGCCAGCCGCGGCGCCACGTGCTCGATCGCCTGTCGCACGTCGGCCACGCGCTGCTCGCCGGCTTCGCGCTCGATCATCAGGTCGATCGTGCGCGGCGCCCGGGCCAGGGCCGCGAAGATGCCATCCCAGTCCACCTCGCCCTCGCCCACGGCGACCTCGAGACCCCACTCGCCGGGTCGCACGGCGGGCCGCGCGTCCTTGACGTGCAGCTGGCGCACCCAGGGCAGCAGCGCGTTGAGCGCGGCCACGGGATCGCCCATGCCGTAGAGCAGCATGTTGGCCGGGTCGAAGTTCACGCCCGCGGTCGGGCAGTCGAGCTGCTCCAGCACGCCCAGCAGGGTCGCGGCGGACTCCTGACCGGTCTCGAAGGCCACCGAGACGCCCTGCTCGGCGAAGCTGCCCACGACCTCGGCCAGGCGCTCGAGCATGACCACGCGCAGCGGGTCGTCCGGCTCATGCGGAAGGAAGCCCGCGTGGAAGCTCACCAGCGACAGACCCAGCTCGGCGCAGCGCGCCGCGTCCTCTCGCGCCAGCCGGGCGTTGGCGCGCCAGTGCGCGTCGGCGCGCAGGCCGCCCGTCTCACGGATGCTCGCCAGCGAGGTGTAGTCCTCGCCGCGCGTGGCGAACATGGCCGAGCGCAGCACGACGCCCTGATCGGCCAGGCGCGAGGCGGTGGCAGCCAGGGGCCAGCCGCGCGCGCCGAGCAGCCCGCCCCCATGAAACGGCTTGAGCGCCAGCTGCAGCGCCGACAGCCCGGTCTGCGCCAGCTTCTCGAGCAGCTCGTCGGGGCTCGCCGGTTGCAGCGACCACGAACAGACACCGAGGACAGGGGCGGCGAACATGGGACGCATTCCGGGGGAGGAATCGGCGCGGCGGGCTGCAAGGTCCCGATGGTGGCAGGCTCAGCGCGGGATGGGTAGCCCCGGGCCGGGCGCCCGCGCGCACAATCGGCAGCCCGGCCCACAGCACGCCGGCCTGGATCACGAGCGGGTCCGGATCACTAGAATGCAGCGACGCCCCGACCACGGAGAGAACTCGTGCAGCTCACCAGCTCCCACTTCGAAGACGGTCAGCCCATCCCTCCCGAGCTGGCCTTTGCCAGGCCACACCCCAGCGAGCACCTGACGCTGTCCGACAACAAGAGCCCGCAGCTGAGCTGGAGCGAGTTGCCCGCGGGCACCGCCAGCCTGGTGCTGATCTGCGTGGACCCGGACGCGCCCACGGTGGCCGACGACGTCAACCAGGAGGGCCGCACGCTGGCCCCCGAGCTGCCCCGGGGCGACTTCCATCACTGGGTCATGGTCGACATCCCGGCCACCTGCTGCGGCCTGGACGCGGGCAGCTGCGGCGCGGGCGTGGTGCCCCACGGCAAGCCCGACCCCGCCGGCCCCAGCGGCTCACGCCAGGGCGTCAACGACTACACGGCCTGGTTCGCCGGCGATGACGAGATGGCCGGCACCTGGCTGGGCTACGACGGCCCCTGCCCGCCCTGGAACGACGAGCGCCTGCACCACTACCACTTCCGGTTGTATGCCCTGGACGTGGACAGCCTGCCGGTGCAGGGCGCGTTCACGGCTGCCGATGTGCAGGCGGCCATGCAGGGTCACGTGCTGGCCTCCACCGAGCTGACCGGCACCTACAGCAACAACCCGGCGTCGCTGAGCTGAGCGGCGCCGCGTGACGCCGCGCGCCCGAACGCCGCGCGGTCCAACGTGTGCGGTCCAACGTGCGCGACACAGCGCGCCGCGGCGCGGGCGTCACGCCGCGCGCTGCGCGCTCAGGGAGAGCCCGGCAGGATGCGGCAGCGCAGCGTCACGCTCTGAGCCGGCTGCAGCTCCACCACCTCGAACGCCACCAGCCGCCCCCAGGCGTCGGACACCTCGGGCACGCCGCGGTAGCGCAGCAGGTACACGTGGCCGAGCTGCGGCTGCACGTGGGCCACGCCCGATTCGGGCAGGATGGCCGTGATGGACGCCGCCTCGCGCAGGTTGAGGCGCTTGTCCACCGGCGCGCGGTAGGTCACCTTGCGCGACTCCAGCTGCAGCGTGTGCATCACGGAGGCCGGGGGCCTCGGCGCGCTGTCCCGCACCAACGCGGTGGCGGGCACGCGGAAGTCGCCCAGGTCCACCACGCGCGCCTGCTCCTTGTCGCGGAAGCCGAAGCTGAGGCGGTTCTCCTGCAGCAGGCCGTACACCAGCTCGGCGCGATCCAGCCCGAGCTGCGCGCCCTCCAGGTCGACGCCGTAGGACGCCGCCTCGAAGTCGACGCCGGCCCGCAGGTCGTCATGGGCCGACAGGCGCAGCACGAACTCCTGGCCGGGCACCACGCCCAGCCCGTCGCTCTGGCTGGACGATGTGACCCCCGCGGCGTCCTGGGTGGGCGACGCGGCCAGCAGGAGCAGCAGCAGGGTCAGGACGCTGAGTGAACGCAGGGGCATGGGACGCGATCTCCGAGATCGGGGCGGTCAGGGCGCGGCCGGAGCCCTCGGATTGCGACGGCAACGGGCGCGGTCATCTTCCCGCGCTCAGCTCGATATGGCCAGCTCCAGCCGGCTGCCCAGGTCGCGCAGGGCCTTGACCTCGTGCTCCAGGTCGCTGCGGGTGAGCGGCCGACTGCGCAGCCAGGCCTCGGGCAAGGTCAGCTTGAGGCCCTCGCCGTCCACCTCCAGGCGCGGGTCGGCGTGGTTCGCGCCGGAGCGCGGGCGGTTGAGCACCACCGCCAGGCGCAGCAGCACGGCCAGCTTGCGCGCCAGCTTCGAGCGCCCCTTGCGCATCAGGCAGGCGAAGGCGTCCGTCCCCACCCGCCGCCGATGGGCCCCCACCACGGCGGCCAGCAGGCGCTGGTCGTCGCGCGAGAGACCGGGCATGTCGGACTCGCTCAACAGGTACGCACCGTGGCGATGGTGGTGCCGGAACGACACGCCCAGGCCCACCTCGTGCAGCCGTGCAGCCCAGCTCAGGAAAGCGCCCGCGGGCCGTGGCTGCAGCTTCCATGGCGCCGCCACCTGCTCGAACAGCGCGAGCGCCGTGGCCTCGACCCGCGCGGCCTGATCGCGGTCGACGTGGTAGCGCTCCTGGAACAGACGGATGGTGCGCTCGCGCACGTCCTCGTGACGGATGCGGCCCAGCAGGTCGTAGAGCACGCCCTCGCGCAGCGCGCCCTGAGCCACGTGCATGAGGTCGAGTTTCAGCGCGTTGAACACGGCCAGCAGGATGGCCACGCCGCCAGCCAACACCGGCGCGCGCTCGGGCTTCAATCCGGGCAGCTCCAGGCGCGAGCTGTGACCGGCCGCCAGCAGCGCCTCGCGCAGCCGCTGCAGGCCGTCACGCGTGACGCCGCCGCTGCTCCAGTCGTTGGCCACCAACACCGACTCGCAGGCGCGGATGGTGCCGCTACAGCCCACCGCCTCCTGCCAGCCCAGCTCGCGCAGGCCATGCTGCAGCGCGAGCAGCTCGCGCCCCGCCGCCAGCTCCGCCTGGCTCAGCGCGCGCTTGGTGATGCGACCGTCGCGGAAGAAGCGCCGGCTGTACTGCACGCAACCCATGAAGAGGCTGTGCACCGACAGGATCTCGAAGCGCTGGCCCAGGATGCACTCGGTGGAGCCGCCGCCGATGTCCACCACCAGCCTGTGCCCCGCGTCGTCCGACGCCGAGTGGGCCGCGCCCAGGTAGATCAGCCGCGCCTCCTCCTGCCCGCTGACCACCTCGATGGGCCAGCCCAGCGCGGCCTCCGCCGCCACCAGGAACTGCCGCGCGTTGGAGGCCACGCGCAGGGTGTTGGTGCCCACCGCGCGCACGCGCACGCCGGGAGCGTGACGCAGGCGTTCTCCAAAGCGCTCCAGGCAGGCCAGGGCCCGCCGCCGGGCGTCGCCTGCCAGCGAGCCATCGGGCTCCAGACCCTCGGCCAGCTGCACCTGCTCGCGCAGCCGGTCCACCACCAGCGGCTCGCCATCCACGAGCTGCGCCAGGACCATGTGGAAGCTGTTGCTGCCCAGGTCGACCGCGGCCAGTCCCGTGGGCTCGGAAGCGGACATCGACGTCTCCTGGCAGGGGGGGAGGGGCGAGTGAGCCGGCCGGGCTGCCGGATCGGGGAGATTGTGCTACGACATGGTGGACATGGGCGAGCGTGATTCCGACCGCAATTCCGACCTCTCTGCGCGGGCTCCCGAGCCGTCGCTGGCCGCTGGCGTGGGGGCCGCCCTGCGCGCCGCGGAGACGGCCTCTGTCCAGGCTGAGTGGCCGCTCGCTGGCGCCGCGCAGGTGCTGCTGCTGCAGCACCTCTCGGCGCTGCTGAGCGCACGACAGGCCGTGGCGCGGGGCGACGACGTCGAGGCCCTGCATCAGCTGCGGGTGGCCTGCCGTCGCATGCGCAGCCTGCTCTCCGGGCTGGCGCAGCTCTGGCCCAAGAAGCGCATCGCGCCGGCGACCCGGGCCCTGCGCCAGCTGGCGCGGGGCTGCGGCCGGGCGCGCGATCTGGACGTGGAGCTGCAGCAGCTGACCGCCGCGCTGGAACACGCATCTCCCGCCGAAGAGCAGGCCCTGCGCTGGCTCTGGGCCCGAGCCGCTCAGGCGCGCCACGCCGAGCAGCCCCGGTTGGCTCAGGCCGTGGCCCGCTTCGACGAGGAGGGCTGGCCGCGACGCCTGAGCAAGCTGTTCGCGACGCGCCCCATCGACCTGAGGCGCCGGACCCAGCCCGCGCCGCAGCAGCCGCTGGCCGCACCCGCACCCGCACCCGCACCCGCACCCGCACCCGCACCCGCACCCGCGCGCAAGACGCAAGCAGCCAAGCCCGCCGCAATGCCCACCGCGCGCGAGCCTGCGCAGCCGCCCTCACCCCTCTTGCCCCCGCCGCGCAAGGCCTCATGAGCCGCCACACACTCGATGCCGAGCAGCCCCTCGTCAGCCAGTTGCACGCGCTGGTGGCGCCGCACCTGCGTCTGGTCTGGGCCGCGGCCAAGCGCCTGCCCGACCCCGCCGCCACGGCGGCTCACCATGAGCTGCGCATCGCGGTCAAGGGGCTGCGCTACGAACTCGAGGCCTGGCAGGACTGCCTGCCGCCGCGGGCCGCCAAGGCCATCAGACGCTTCCGGAGGCTGCAGAACCGGCTGGGAGAGCTGCACGACCTCGACCTGCGGGCCGACGGCCTGCTGGAGTTGCTGAGCGAGCACGGGCACCAGCTCCAGCACACCCTCGGGTCCGTTCAGGGCGCGGGGGCGGCGCACCCCGGGCTGGCCCGTGCGGCGCTGACAGCGGCCCATGACGCCGGCGAAATCCCGGTGGCCGGCCTGGCCCTGGTCCTGCTGCGCCTGGCACGGCAGCGTGCCGAGTTGCACGGGCGCATCCTGGAGCAGTGGCGAGCCATCGAGGCCGACGGGCTGCGCAAGCGGCTGCTCAAGGCCCTGGCCAAAGCGGCCTGAACACGCGCACCGGGCCCGTGGCTCGATCCGCCGGGTGACGCCCCCCCCCACGCTTCTCGCGCCCCGCGTGCAGCAGAAGCCCGCCCGGCGGCCTGCCGATCGCCCAGCTCCGATCGGTACACTGCGGTTCGCTAGGGGTGTCCGCCTCCGCAGCCGCGAGGCGGGCTGAGACATACCCTTCGAACCTGACCAGAAGACGCCGGGCGCCGCAACGCGCACACCGGCCGGCTGCGTAGGGAAGCGTTGACTGCCTGTCGCAGCCCGCGCCGCCTCCGCAGCCTCCCCCATGGAGCGTGGCCATGACCGAGATTCTGCCGACCCGCCCGCCGAACCACGGCGGCAACCCGGCCAGCACCCGGCTGGGAACCAACCCAGGCAGCTTCGCCAACCCGGCGCGCATCGGCTCTCCCTGGAGCTTCTCGTCGCCGGACACGCCGCACATGCCGGCGCCGTCGTCGCTCACGGCCTGGGACTTCATGCCCCCCGACTGGGACTGCGTCGACGAACGCCGCCGCGGCGAGGCCGCAGGCTGGAGCGCACCCGCAGGCTTCGTGGCCGTCACGCAGCTGGAGCACGCACGCCAGGGCACGATCACTGCGTGCATGACGCGCGTGGCCGAGCGCGAAGGCCACCTCACGCCGGAGCAGGTGCGTGACGAGCTGGCCGCCGGTCGCATGGTCATCCCCGCCAACGTGAAGCACCTGGCCAAGGGCCTCGACCCCATGGCCATCGGCCGTGCGTCCAAGACCAAGGTCAACGCCAACATGGGCGCCTCGCCGGTGGCCTCATCCAGCGAGGACGAGGTCGACAAGCTGACCTGGGCCCAGCGCTGGGGCGCGGACACGGTCATGGACCTGTCCACCGGCGGCGACCTCGACGCCACGCGCCAGGCCATCATCGACGCCTCGACCCTGCCCATCGGCACCGTGCCGATCTACTCCATGATCATCGGGCGCAGCATCGAAGAGCTGGACGAGTCCATGGTGCTGGAGACGCTCGAGCACCAGGCCCGGCAGGGCGTGGACTACTTCACGATCCACGCCGGCCTGCTCTGGGAGCACCTGCCGCTGGTGCAGCAGCGCCTGATCGGCATCGTCTCCCGCGGCGGCTCGTTGCTGGCCAAGTGGATGATCGAGCACCAGCGCCAGAACCTCATGAACACGCTGTGGGAAGACATCTGCGCCGTCATGCGCCGTCACGACGTGACCTTCTCCATCGGCGACGGCCTGCGCCCGGGGGGGCTGGGCGACGCCTCCGACCCCGCGCAGATCGGCGAGTTGGAGGAACTCGGACGCCTCACCGAACGGGCCTGGCGCTGCGGCGTGCAGGTCATGATCGAGGGCCCGGGCCACATGTCCCTCGATCAGATCGAGTGGAACATGAAGCTGCAGCGACGGCTGTGCCACGGCGCGCCGTTCTACGTGCTGGGGCCGCTGGTGACCGACATCTTCCCGGGCTACGACCACATCACCTCCAGCATCGGCGCCACCCAGGCCGCCTGGCACGGCGCCTCCATGCTCTGCTACGTCACGCCCAAGGAGCACCTCGGGCTGCCCAAGCGGGAGGACGTCAAGCAGGGCTGCATCGCCTACCGCATCGCGGCCCACGCCGCCGACATCGCCCTCGGCATCCCGGGCACGCGCGACCACGACGACGAGCTGACCCAGGCCCGCGCGGCGCTCAACTGGGAGCGCCACTTCGAGCTGGCCTTCGACACCGACACGGCGCGCGCGTTCCACGACGAGGACCTGGACGTGGACACCGACTTCTGCGCCATGTGCGGCCACGACTGGTGCTCGGTGCGCATCAGCAAGGAGATCCAGCAGTTCGCCAGCGGCAAGAGCGCCGCCAACGCCACGGCGGGCGCCAAGGTCTCGGCCGCGCTCACGCCGGAGCAGCGACGCATCCTGGAGCAGCGCGGCGTGCTGAGCCCCGACGAGCTGAGCCGACTGGCCAACAAGACCGCCCACCGGGTCGGCGCGGACGCCGGCTCCCAGGCGGCCTGCCACAGCGACGTGGCGGACGCCCGGTCGGCCCAGCAGGTCCAGGCCGAAGCGAACTGAGCGCCGCCGTGCCGCGTCACCCGCGCGGGTGACGCGGCACGGCAAGCAGCGGCTCAGGAACCGATCACGAGCTCCAGCCCGCCGCTCATGGCGAAGCCAGCCTGCGCGCCTGCGTCGTCCACGACCCACTGCACGAAGACCGACTCCCCGACCACCAGGTCGCTGTCCGGCACAGGCAGGGCATCCACGGCGCGGCCGCTGGCGCTGACGCTGGTGCTGTGTAGCAGGTACAGCCCCAAGACATCCACCAGCAGCGCGCCGCCCTTGAAGGGCAGGTTGGCGGGGGCAAACCCGATCAAGGTATAGGCCGTCGCGTTGGGCGCGGCGTCAAGGAGGCGGAGCGCAAAACCGGCATCACCCTTGGTGGGCACGGCGTCGCCGACGGTGGACGCCACGGGCACCGCGCCGCTGCCTCCCGCCAAGCCGGCGCCGTAGGCCAACACCTCACCCGCGACGAAGCCGTCCACCACTGAAGCCAGGGCCGCCGCGGCGTTGATCCGGCCGTCACCGGTGCCCTCGTCGTAGCCCGGGGTCGCGACGTCATCGGCCGTGTTGCGCAGCACCGCGCGCACCTGGTCGTTGGTCAGGGCCGGGTTGGCCGAGAACAGCAGGCCCGCCAGGGCCGCCACATGCGGAGAAGCGAACGACGTGCCGTCCGACACGGTGGTGCCGCCTCCCAGGGTCAGCATGAGGATGGCGGTGCCGGGCGCGGAGATCTCCACCTCAGGACCCACCGCGCCGAAGCCGCTGCGGTTGTCGTTGTGGTCGGTCGAGGCCACAGCCACCACGTCAGCCACGTTGGCGGGAAAGCTCACCGCGCCGCCGAAGGAGTTGCCGGCCGCGTTGTCGATGAAGACACCCTTTGTGTTCCAGGCATAGTCGATGGCGTCTATGATGGCCTGGCTGCTGGGCACGGTCAGGCTCATGGTGATGACGCGCGCGCCGTTGTCGGCGGCGTAGATGATGGCGTCATCGAGCACCGCGCCAATGGGCCCGAAGCTGCCGACGTTGCAGGGCATGATGCTGACGCCCTGACCGTCCACCGCGCCGCCCGCCAGTCCCACCGTCTGGATGCCGTTGTTGCCCACGGCGCCGATCACGCTGGCCACCGCGGTGCCGTGGAAGAAGCTGCCGTTGGGGTCATTGTCGTTGCCGTCAAAGTCCCAACCCATGGTGTCGTCGATCTTGCCGTTGCCGTCGTCGTCCAGGCCGTTGCCAGCGATCTCACCTGGGTTGGTCCAGATGTTGCCGCTGAGGTCGGGGTGCGTGTGATCGGAGCCGCTGTCGAGCACGGCCACGATCACGGACGGGTCCCCGTCCTCGATCTCCCAAGCCGCCGCGGCGTCGACGTCGGCGTCGCTGCTGCCGCCGGTCTGGCCGCTGTTCTCCAGGCTCCACTGGCTGGAGTACAGCGGGTCGTTGGGCGTGGCGGTGTACACGCCCACGGTGTTCTCCTCGGCCCAGACCACGCTGCCGCTGCTGCGCAGGCCGGCCACGGCGGCCAGGGGGTCGGCGCCCGCGGGCAGCGCCAGGTCGGACACGCCCAGCCGGTTGGTGCGCAGCAGCGTGAGCCCGGCGGCCTCGCCGCGGAGACCGTCCAGCAGACCAGCGTGGTCGGTCACAGGGCTGGCGAAGCGTGCGCTGATCACCTGCTCGTCCACTCGGAACCAGGTGCCCTGCTCGAGGCGCAGCCAGTTCGCGCCATCGCGCACGTACTCGGGGCCGACTTGAGCGAACAGCGGGGCCGAACAGAGGATGAATGCAAGAAGCCTGGAGAATGATCCCAAGGGTGCCTCCGGTTGCAGCGGGAGAGAGACGGTGCGCCACCTGGGGAGGGTGGCAGCCAGTCGTTCGGGACGAAGCTCGCATCAGAATACACCGGGTTCTGTGATCGGGGGGCAAGTGGCCACGCTTGAGAGGCCACAGACCGGAGGCACGCCCCATGCATGCCGCTTCAAGCGCCCTGAGCGCCCCGCGACCCGCGCGCAGGGTCGACACGCGCCGGGTCAGCGTGCGTTCAGCAGGTTGCAGAGCAGCCGCCGGGGCACGCTCACGGCGCCCGGAGGCGCATCCAGGCCCGCCATCAGGTCGAGCGTACTCAGGATGATGCGCCCCCGGCCCCAGCGCAGCTCGGCCAGCGCGCTGGCCAGACGGGGCTGGTGGTCGCTCCACACGGCGATCACGGTCTGGACGGTGCTCGCGCCCCCGTCGCCCGGTCCGCCGCGGCCGTGCGCGTCGGAGCCGCCGGTCGCGGAGTCGGCCGCGTCCCGCACGGTCTCGCCGAGATGCAATCCGCTGTGCCTGCGATCGCTGGCGACCAGCTCTTGCCAGGGCCACCCCAGGGCTCCCTCGGCTGGCAGCCCCGACAACAGCGGATGCGGCGCCGCCAGATAGCCGCCCCCCATCCAGTAGCGCCCCACGCTGAACTCGCCCTGATAGTCCAGCGCGCCGAGGTCGGAGAGCAGCCGCGCCCAGGCAGCCGTGTGATCCAGCACCACCAGCGTGGTGCCGTCCTGTTCAACCTGGCGCAGCAGCTTGGCGGCCAGGCGACGGAAGGGCGCAGAGGCAGCGGGCGGCGTGACGCTGAGCGCGTAGGCGGCCGCGTGCTGCTCCTGCCGGACCGAGAAGCTGAAGGGCACGGGCTGGCCGGCCGTGAGCTCGATGCTGCGCGAGGTCATGCGCCGCGGCCCGCGGTCGTGCTCACTGTCGAGCACGAGCTGGCCGTCGATCTGCAGACGCGCGCCCAGGCTGGCGCGCACATGAAAACGGTAGGGACCGGTCTGTTGGGGCAGCAGCGTGCCGCTCCAGCGCTGCTCCCAGGCTTCGGCGGGCTGGGCGGGGGCGCCGTCCGGTCGGGAGGGCAGACTCGGCTCACCCCAGATCAACGACGAGGCCAACTCCGCGCGCCCACGGATCCATGCGCCCTCGCCCGTGCGCAGCTCCCAGGTCTCGATCCCCGGGAACCTGAGCCCCGCGCTGGATTCGGAACCCGCCCCTGCCGCCGCGCCCGTCGCAGCAGCGGCTCGGGCACCGGGCTGGAACGCCGGCTCGGGGTCCGAGCCGGCCACCAGCACCCAGGCGGGAGCCGGCGCCGCCGGATCGTAGGCGCGCATGTCGACGCGCTTGGCGTTCTTGATGAACGACTCAATCACCGGGGCCGAGCCCAGCAGGGCGCCATCCGACCGCAGCGACGGACCCAGCCAGTCCACCAACTGCAGCCGGTCGACCCCGCGGGCCAGCGGCTCGGCGTCCGCACGGCGCTGGCCCACGGCGGCGCCCGGGCCCGCTGGGTGCAGCTCGGCCAGCAGCTCCACGCGGCCCTCGATCAGGTCGAGCTGCAGAGTGACGTCCGCCACCAGCAGCTCGCCGAAGCGCTCTCCACCCGTGAGCGAGACCGGCCAGCTGCGGGCGAACAGCTCGCGTCCGCTGACGTCGGTCGCCCGCAGCGTGAGCTCGTGCGGACCGTGCAGGTCGAGCTCGTTGACCACCCACAGGTCGAGCTTGGCGATGGCTGGCGCGCGCACACCCCCGCCCCGCCTGCGGGCGCCGTGCAGTACGTGCTGGTGCGGCGTGATGACCACCAGAGCGGGCGCGTTGGCCGCACTCAGGGGCGAGGGCTCGGCCTTGGGCCGGCGCCAGATGTCCACGATGCCGGAGTGGTTCTCCAGCGGCTCGCACTCCCAACCGTTGATGACGTATCCGTCGAGCACGTCGGCCGCGCGGGCCAGGGCGATGCTGCGGGCGTGGAGGTTGTGGGCCGGCATGGCCGCCGAGCGCGTGACAGCATCGAGCCCGCCCAGGCGCTGCAGCAGCCCCATGGCCGAGAGGTCGGCGCTCCAGCCGGCGGCCCAGGCGCGATAGGCGCCGCCGTCCCAGCCGTCGCCGCCGGCGGCGTCGTACGACCCAGACATGGCGGCCAGCCGCGGCGGCCCGGCGATGGCCGCCTCCTCTCCGCGCAAGAGCAGCGTGTCGCGTCGCTCGCTGCGCAGGCGGTAGTCGTCGGGGCCATTGTAGAAGGAGTCGCGCCAGCAGCCGGGCCCCGGCGCACGGTGCTGGTCGTGCCAGCCCCGCGTGACCAAAGCCTCGCGCCCAGCGCCTTGCTCGTCGCGGCCCGAGGGCAGAGGCCGCGCGTGCAGCGAGAGCGCCGGATCATCGTCGTCGGCCCAGGCCGAGGTGTACGTCAGCGTGCGCGAGGGGTCGATGGCCCGCGCGGCCAGCAGGTCCTCGAGCGCGCCCTCCCAAGGCGGCTCGCTGGCCTCGTTGATCATGTTGTGGATCACCACCGATGGGCGGTTGCGGTTGGCGTGAACCATGCGCAGCCACTTCTCGCGCGCCAGGGCACGGCAGCGGGCGTCGCCGCCCTGCGCCCAGTAGCCGCCCGGCTCCAGGTGCGCCAGCAGGCCCAGCTCATCGCTGGCGTCCAGGGCGTAGGGATGGGCCATGTTGCGGTGGTGGTTGAGCGTGTTGAGCCCGAGGTCCTTGGCGCTGCGAACCTGAGCCGCAGCCAGCTCGCGCGTGGGCACCGCGCCCGTCACGGGCCAGAAGCCCCAGGAGATGGCCGAGCGCAGCACCACGCGTCGGCCGTTGAGCCGAAACAGCGCCTCGTCGCCCTGGCCCTCGGGCGCGAACCAGCGGAAGCCGAAGCGCACCGACAGGGCGTCGCCGTCGGGCAAGCTCACGCGCGCCTCGTACAGGCTCGGCTGCTCGGGCGACCACAGCTGGGCAGCGGGGACGCTCACCCGCAGCTGCGCCCCGTGCTCCCAGCCGTCAGGAGGCGCGGGGATCGCCTGGGCGTGCAGCACGTCGCCTCCCCAGCGCAGCAGCTCCAGCTGGACCGGGCCTCGGTAGTCCCGAGCGCCGGCCAGCTTGATCTGCAGTTCAAGCGTTCGGGGCTCGGCGCTGTTGCGCACGAAGATGTCGTCGACGTGGAGCGGGTCCACCAGCTCCAGCCAGACGTCGCCCAGGATGCCGCCGAAGCCGTGCGAGGCCGGGATGGTCTGCTGCCCCCAGCGCTGGGCGCTGTGGTCGATCCAGTCGAAGTTGCCGCCCGGATCGACGATGCGCACGTCCAAGCGCTGGGTGGCGCCGGGGATGGCCGCGTCGCCCAGCGGCACCACGAAGGGCGTCCCCCCCACGGCGTCGTAGCCCACCAGCCGCCCGTCCAGATAGATCTCGGCCGCCAGGCGCACGGCGTCGAAGCGTAGGCGCGCCACGCGTCCGGCTGCCGACGCGGGCATCTGGATCGAGCGGCTCCACCAGCTCACGCCCACGTAGTCGCCGCGCTCGGGCCAGGTGTAGCCTTCCACCGTGCCAGGCACCTGGACGCTGCGCCCGTCGCGGCCCGGCACGTGCCAGCCACCGCTGGGCGCGTGCACCGGCAGGGACGCCGGGTCGACGTCCGGCAAGCGCGGCAGCTCGTCCGCCCAGTCGGCGCTCTCGTCGAGCCAGAGTTGCCAGCCCTCGCCGGAGAGGGACTGCAGTTGGCGCGTGCCCATCGCGTCCGGACCGCAGGCGGCGGGCAGCGACACGCAGAGCAGCAGCAGCGCGAGCGACAGGAGCTGGAGCCGTGGGACCCACATGGGGCCCGTTCTAACCCGGCAGGCCGGTCAGCCGCAGCGATCTCTTGCCCCATCGAGCCCTGTCGGAACGAGCGCCACCCGACCTGAGGCCTGGGCTTGGATTCGACTCATGCCGCCGGATCCGGGTGCCGATCAGAGGGCACCATGACCCCGGCTGACACACCCCAGGCCTCCCGTGTGCAGGTAGCGGGCGCCCCGCGCTCGAGACTCGGCCTGCGCGCTGTGCTGGTGCTGTTGCTGCTGGCCTGCGCCACCGGCGGCGCCTCCGCACAGGCCGCCGTCGACCCCGAGGACATGGACCTGACGGACCTGTCGCTCGAGCAGCTCATGGGCATCCAGGTCGAGATCACCTCGCTGGCCAAGAAGCCCCAGGACCCCTTCAAGGCCCCGGCGGCCGTGTATGTGCTCGACAGTGAGGACATCCGCCGCAGCGGCGTGACCAGCTTGCCCGAGGCCTTGCGTTTGGTGCCAGGCGTCCACGTCGCGCGCGCGGACAGCAGCCTGTGGGACGTGGGCATCCGCGGGTTCAACGCGGGCCGCAGCAACAAGCTGCTGGTGTTGATCGACGGTCGCTCCGTCTATGCGCCGCTGTTCGGCGGCACGTTCTGGGAGATCCAGGACACCATGATCGAGGACGTGGACCGTATCGAGGTGATCCGCGGTCCGGGCGCGTCGGTCTGGGGCGCCAACGCCGTCAACGGCGTGATCAACATCATCACCAAGAAGACCAAAGACACCCTCGGCAGCCTGGGCTCGATCCACGTCAGCGAGAACGAGCGCGTGGTCAGCTTGAGGCACGGCGCCGAGTTCGGCCCGGCCGAAGAGAACGGCGCCTGGCGCGCGTACGCCAAGATGCGCGACGCCGACCAGTCCAAGGACATCTTCGCACCCGGCTACAACGACGACGAGTGGTGGCACCGCCGTGCTGGCTTCCGTTCTGACTGGGACCCCGAGGTGGACGAGAGCGTCACCGTGCAGGGCGACGTCTACGACGGCAAGCTCGAGTACGACAGCTGGTGGACCGACCACATCAACGGCGACTACCCGGTGCACGTCACCAGCCGCCAGGGCGGCACCAACCTGTTGGGACGCTGGACCACGCAGGTGGCCGATGACGAGACGCTCACGGTGCAGGCCTACTACGACCGCACCGAGCGCAGCAACCTGTTCTACCGCGAGGACCGCGACACCGTGGACGTGGAGTTCAGCCACCACGTCGAGCTCTCCGACACCCACGACGTGGTCTGGGGCGCGGGCTGGCGCGGCAGCGAGGCCCGCACCAGCGGCACCAACCAGTTCAACTTCAGCCCGCGGCGACGCAAGCTCACGATCGGCAACCTGTTCGTGCAGGACGAGATCACGATCGTGCCCGAGACCTTCAGCATCACACTGGGCAGCAAGTTCGAGCACAACACCTTCACCGGCTGGGAGGCGCAGCCCACCGGGCGCTTCGCCTGGACCCCCAGCGAGGAGCAGACCGTCTGGGGCGCCGTGAGCCAGGCCGTGCGCACGCCCTCACCGCTGGAGCGCGACGGCTTCATCGCCGCCCTGGGCTTTCCGGATGACGGCACCCAGGGCTTCGACGGACTGGTGGCCTTTGTGCCCGGCAAGGACCTCGACGTCGAAAACCTGACCGCCTACGAGCTGGGCTGGCGCATGCGCGCCACCGACGAGCTCACCGTGGACGTGGCGACGTTCTATCACGACTACCGCAACCTCGCGACGGACGAGTACCAGACCCCGCAGGCCCTGCCCCCCACCACCGTGCTCTTCCCTCTGGCCTCCATGAACACCATGGAGGGCTACGTGCGCGGCGGCGAGATCACCGTGGAATACGCCGCCAGCGAGAGCTGGCGCCTGACCAGCGGCTACTCGTACATGGACGTCTACTTCAACACGCACAACGCCACCACGGTCCCGTGGGCCAAGGACGACGAGAAGAACGAGCCCCAGGGCGTGTTCCTGCTGCGCAGCTACCACGACCTGAACGAGCAGTGGGAGTTTGACTGGACCCTGTACCACGTGGACGAGCTGGCGGGCACCGGCGTGCCGTCCTACTGGAAGGGCGACGTGCGCCTGGGCTACCGCCCGGACGAACGCACCGAGATCTCCCTTGGCATCGTGAACCTGTTTCACGACGGCGAGCAGGAGAGCGAGATCGCGGCGGTCGAAGCCGCCGCGTACCTGCGGGCCACCCGACGCTTCTGATCGGCAATCGACGTGGCCCGACCCAACGCCCCCACCCCCCGCCCCACGCCAACTGGAACGATGCATCCAGGTGCACCCAACCGGCGCCTGGCCCTGCTGGCCGTGCTGTTCGTGGCGGCCCTGCTGAGCACCGGTTCGGCGGTGCCGTGGTTCGACAACTCCCTCGAGTACAAGGTCAAGGCGGCCTTCCTGTACAACTTCGCGCGCTACGTGACCTGGCCCGAGCAGGCCTTTGACGACCAGGATGACGAGCTCGCCCCGCTGGTGGTGGGCGTCCTGGGCGAGGACCCCTTCGGCCCCATCCTGGACGCCACGCTCAAGGGCAAGACCGTCGGCGGCCGCGAGGTCGAGCTGAGACGCTTCGACTCCATCAAGGCCGCGGCCACGGCGCACCTGCTGTTCGTGAGCCACTCAGAGCAGCAGCACCTCAAGCTGATCCGCCCCGCACTAAAGAAGAGCCATACCTTCTGCGTGAGCGAGATCGATGACTACGCCACCACGGGCGGCGTCGCGCGCTTCTACTTCCGACTGGGCCGGACGGCCTTCGAGATCAACAAGGACGAGGCCGAGCGACGCGGTCTGAGCGTGAGTTCGCAGCTGCTCAAGCTGGCCACGGTGGTGCAGGCGGAGCAGCCGGAGGAGGACGACTGATGCGTCTCCTGCAGCGGCTCTCCATCCGACGCAAGCTGGTGCTGGTGGCCATGGTCTCCACCGGCTTCGCGATCGTCACGGCGGCCACAGCCATCGTGCTCAACGATCGGCACCAGTCGCGCCAGGCCATGCTGGGGCAGCAGGAGGTGCTGGCCGAGGCCGTGGGCCGCAACGCCACCTCGGCGCTGCTGTTCTTCGACGCCACCTCGGCCGAGGAGGCCCTGGAGGCGCTGCGCGCCGAACCCACCGTGAACGCCGCGTGCATCTACGACCTCGACGGCACGCCCTTCGCCACCTTTGTACGCGACTCGGGCCTCGACGACGTGACCCCGCCGCTGCCCGCCAGCTCAGGCCATGAGTTCAGCGACGACAGCCTGTCGGTCTACTCCAGCATCGAGTTCGACGGCGAGCGGGTGGGCACGATCTGGGTCGAGAACGAGCTCTCGCGCCTCGAGGAGCGCATGGCCTCGATCGTCAAGACCATGCTCATGGTGGGCGTGGTCGCCGGCCTGATCGCCCTGCTGGTGGCGAGCTGGCTGCAGCGCTACGTGTCGCGCCCCATCCTCGAGCTGGCCAGCGTGGCCCAACGCATCAAGAACGAGGGTGACTACTCGGTGCGCGCGCGCCAGACCAGCGACGACGAGCTGGGCAGTCTGGTGGTGGGCGTCAACGACATGCTGGACGTGATCCAGCAGCGCGACGCCGAGCTGGCGCAGCACGGCGAGCAGCTCGAGCAGAAGGTGGCCGATCGCACCGCCGCGCTCACCAGCCTGAACGAGCAGCTGCGCGTCTCCATGGAGGAGGCCCAGGCGGCGGCCGTGGCCAAGAGCCAGTTCCTGGCCAACATGAGCCACGAGATCCGCACCCCCATGAACGGCGTCATGGGCATGACCAACATCCTGCTGGACACCAAGCTGGACAGCCAGCAGCGCGAGACGGCCCAGACGGTCATGGACTGCGCCGAGGGCCTGCTCAACATCATCAACGACATCTTGGACTTCTCCAAGATCGAGGCCGGCAAGCTCGAGCTCGAGGTGGTCGACTTCGACCTGCGCACGGTACTCGACCGCGCCACCGACCTGCTCTTCCCGCAGGCCCATGACAAGGGCCTGGAGCTGGCCTGCCTGGTGCAACCGGACGTGCCCACCGCCCTGCGCGGCGACCCGGGTCGCACGCGGCAGATCTTGCTGAACTTCCTCAACAACGCGGTCAAATTCACCCACGAGGGTGAGGTCGTCGTGACCGCGTCGGTGGAGCAAGAGACCGAGCGCGACGTGCTGGTCAAGATCTCCGTGCGCGACACCGGCATCGGCATCCCCGAAGACCGCCAGCACCGGCTGTTCCAGATCTTCAGCCAGGTGGACGCCTCCAACACGCGCGAGTTCGGCGGCACGGGCCTGGGCCTGGCCATCTCGCGCCAGCTCTCGGAGGCCATGGGCGGCGGCGTCGGCGTCTCGTCGCTGCTGGGCGAGAGCAGCTGTTTCTGGTTCACGGCGCGCTTCGAGAAGCAGCCGCACCAGCCGGACCGCGAGCGCCGCACGCCGGCCAACTTCAGCGACCTGCGCGTGCTGGTCGTGGACGACAACGCCACCAACCGCTCCATCCTGGAGCACAACCTCACCCAGTGGGGCTGCTGGCCCGTCGCGGTGGGCAGCGGCGACGAGGCCCTGACCATGCTGCGTGACCACGCCGTGACGCCTGACGCGTTCGGCCTGGCGCTGATCGACATGCAGATGCCCGGCATGGACGGCGAGGAGCTGGCGGCCAAGATCCGCGCCGACTCCGCGCTCCGCGGCACGCCCGTGATCATGCTCACCTCCATGCACACCTCGCGCAACGCGCGGCGCTTCGAGGAGCTGGGCATCGACGGCTACCTGGCCAAGCCGGTCAAGCCCAGCAAGCTGTTCGACTGCATCGCGCTGGTGATGGGCGAGGCCTCGTTCGTGCAAGACCACGCGGACAGCGAGCACCATGTGGTCACCGAGGAGTCGGTCGAGGAACTCAAGCAGGCCGTGCACCGCACCGTGCTGGTGGTCGAGGACAACATCGTCAACCAGAAGGTGGCCACGGCCATGCTGCGCCGCGCCGGCTACGACTTCGAGGTGGCCTCGCACGGCAAGCAGGGCCTCGAGATGGTGCAGGCCGGGCAGTACGACGCCATCCTGATGGACTGCCAGATGCCCATCATGGACGGCTTCGAGGCCACCCGCAGGCTGCGCGCCTGGGAGGCCGACAAGGGCAGACACATCCCCATCATCGCCATGACCGCCAACGCCATGAAGCGCGACCCCGAGCGCTGCCGTGAAGCGGGCATGGACGACTACCTCTCCAAGCCCGTCAAGCCGGAGCTGCTAGCCGAGGCCCTGCGGCGCTGGTGCCCACGCACCGCCGGCGAGCAGGCCCAGGCCGCCCGCGGCCGCAACCCTGGGGAGCGTCCGGGACCTGGGGAGCATCCAGGACTGGAGTAGGCGCGCGACGCGCGGGCCTGCGCTCAGCGCGTCGGCGCGTCGGGGTCGTAACCGAGCCACGGCCCCAACCAACGCTCCATCTCGCCCTGCTCCATGGCGCAGCGGGCGGCGTAGTCGCTTACCTGATCCTGGTCGATGCGTCCCAGGCCGAAGTAGCGCGCCTCGGGGTGCGCGAAGTAGAGGCCCGACACGCTGGCCGCCGGCGTCATGGCGCAGGAGCTGGTCAGGCCCATGCCCAGCTGCTCGGCATCCAGCAACGCGAACAGATCGCGCTTGCGTGAGTGATCCGGACAGGCGGGGTAGCCGAAGGCCGGCCGGATGCCGCGGAACCCGGCGCGCTTGAGCTGTTCCAAAGGCAGCTCATCGCCCAGGCCCCAGTCGGCGCGGGCGCGGGCGTGAAGCACCTCCGCGAGGGCCTCGGCCAGACGGTCGGCCAGGGCCGAGACCATGATGGCGTTGTAGTCGTCGTGCTCGTCTTCGAAGGCGCGCGACAGCTCGGCGGCCCCCACCCCCGCGCTGACCGCGAAGGCGCCCACGTGGTCGCTGCGCCCGCTGCCCACCGGCGCCACCAGGTCCGCCAGACAGGGGTTGGGCTTGCCCTCGCCGGTGCTCACCTGGCTGCGCAGCATGGGAAAGCGAAGCAGCTCCTCGCCGCCCGGGCTCTGCAGCAGCACCACATCGTCGCCGTCGGCGTGCGCCGGCCAGAAGCCGTAGACCGCGCGTAGCTGCAGCAGGTCCTCGTCGAGAATGCGCTTGAGCAACACCTGGGCGTTGGCATACAGATCGCGCGCGGCGGCGCCCTGCTTCGGGTCGTCCAGGATCTCGGGGTAGTGCCCCTTGAGCTCCCAGGCGTGGAACAGAAACGTCCAGTCGATGGCATGGGAGACCTCGCCCAGGCTCAGGTCAGCGACGACGCGGGCCCCGGTGAAGGCCGGCGCGGGCAGGCCGGCCGCTGCCCAGTCGGTCACGATCGGGTTGGCGCGCGCCTCGGCCAGCGGACGCAGGGGTTCCTGCTTGCGCTGACCGTAGACCCAACGCAGCTGCTCCTGCATGGCCAGGTTCTCCGCCTGGGAGCGCTTGCGCCGCCGCGGGTCGAGCAGGTCCGACATGGTGGACACCGCGCGCGAGGCGTCCAGCACGTGCAGCACGGGCTGCTCGTAGGTGGGCGCGACCTTTACGGCGGTGTGCTGGCGCGAGGTGGTGGCGCCGCCGATCAGCAGCGGCTGCTGCATGCCGCGCCGCTGCATCTCCGTGGCCACGCTGACCATCTCGTCGAGGGACGGCGTGATCAGGCCCGAGAGGCCGATCAGGTCGGCGTCGTGCTCGACGGCCGCGTCCAGAATAGTCTGGGTGGGCACCATCACGCCCAGGTCGATGACCTCGTAGGCGTTACAGCCCAGCACAACGCCCACGATGTTCTTGCCGATGTCGTGCACGTCGCCCTTGACCGTGGCCATGATGATGCGGCCGTTGCTGCGGGCGCTCAGCCCGTCTTTCCCGGCGTCCATGTGTGGTGTGAGCCAGGCCACGGCGCGCTTCATGACGCGCGCGCTCTTGACCACCTGCGGCAGGAACATCTTGCCCGCGCCGAAGAGGTCACCCACCACGCGCATGCCGTCCATGAGCGGGCCCTCGATCACATCCAACGGACGGCCGAGTTCGGCCATGGCCTCGGCCGTGTCGGCCTCGATGTGATCGACCAGCCCGTGCACCAGCGCATGCGAGAGGCGTTCGCTCACGGGGCCCTCACGCCAGGAGTCGTCCACCACGCGCTGCTTGCCCTTGCTGCTCACGGTCTCCGCCAGGCTGACCAGGCGCTCGGTGGCGTCGTCGCGGCGGGCGAAGATCACATCCTCCACGTGTTCCAGCAGTTGCTCGGGGATGTCGTCGTAGACCGCCAGCTGCCCGGCGTTGACGATGCCCATGTCGAGCCCAGCCTTGATGGCGTGGTACAGGAAGGCCGCGTGCATGGCCTCGCGCACGGCGTTGTTGCCGCGGAAGCTGAAGCTCAGGTTGCTGATGCCGCCGGAGACGCGCGCGCCGGGGCAGGCCGCCTTGATCTGCGCCGTGGCGTCGATGAAATTCTTGGCGTACTCATCGTGCTCCGAGATGCCCGTGGCCACAGCCAGCACGTTGGGGTCAAAGATGATGTCCTCGGGCGGCACGCCGGCCTGGGTCGTGAGCAGCTCGTAGCTGCGCTTGCAGATGGCCAGCTTGCGCTCAGAGGTGTCGGCCTGGCCCTGCTCATCGAAGGCCATGACCACCATGGCCGCGCCGTACTGGTGCACGCGCCGGGCGCGCTCCAGGAAGACCTGCTCGCCCTCCTTCAGGCTGATGGAGTTGACGATGCCCTTGCCCTGCAGGCACTTGAGCCCGGCCTCCAAGATCTCCCAGCGGCTGCTGTCCACCATGATGGGCACGCGCGAGATCTCCGGCTCGCTGGCCACCAGGTTCAGGAAGCGCGTCATGGCCGGCACGCCGTCGAGCATGCCCTCGTCCATGTTGACGTCGAGCACGTTGGCGCCGCCGCGCACCTGATTGACCGCCACCTCCAAGGCCGTGTCGTAGTCGTCGGTCTTGATCAGCTTGGCGAAGCGCTTGGAGCCGGTGACGTTGGTGCGCTCGCCGATCATGCTGAAGTTGCTCTCGGGCGTGATCGTGTAGCGCTCCAGGCCCGAGTAGCTGCTCAGGTGCGGAGGGTGCTCGGGCAACGCGCGCGGGGCCAGCCCCTCCACCGCCGCCGCGATGGCCGCGATGTGCGGCGGCGTCGTGCCGCAGCAGCCCCCCACCATGTTCACCAGACCGCTGGCTGCCCAGTCGGCCAGGAACCCCGCGGTGGTGTCCGGCTGCTCGTCGTAGCCGCCAAAGGCATTGGGCAGACCGGCGTTGGGGTAGGCCGTCACGTAGACCGGCGCCACCGCCGCCAGCTCGGACAGGAACGGCCGCATCTGGGCCGCACCCAGGGCGCAGTTGATGCCCACCGAGAGCGGCTGAGCGTGGGCCACCGAGGTCCAGAAGGCGTCGACCGTCTGCCCCGAGAGGGTGCGCCCGCTCAGGTCCGTGATGGTGACCGAGATCATGAGCGGCAGCTCGATACCCAGCTCGTCGAGCACGTCGTGCACGGCCAGCAGCGCCGCCTTGGCGTTGAGCGTGTCGAAGATGGTCTCCACCAGCAGGATGTCCGCGCCGCCGCGCACCAGCGCCTCTGCCTGCTCGGCGTAGGCCGCGTAGACCTGGTCAAAGCTCACGGCGCGGTAGCCCGGGTCCTCGACACGGGGAGACAGGGACAGGGTGCGGTTGGTCGGCCCGATGGCCCCCGCCACGAAGCGCGGCCTGGACGGATCCTGCTGCGTGAAGCGCTCGGCCTCGGCGCGCGCCAGCCGCGCCGCCTGGGTGTTGAGCTCTGTCACCAGGTGCTCGAGGCCGTAGTCCGCCTGGGCGATGGACGTGCCCGAGAAGGTGTTGGTCTCGATGATGTCGGCGCCCGCCGCCAGGTACTCGGCGTGGATGGCGCTGACCACCTCGGGCTTGGTCAGCACCAGCAGGTCGTTGTTGCCTTGCACATCCTGCCCATGGTCCGCCAGCAGGCTGCCGCGGAAGTCGGCCTCGCTCAGCTTGTACTGCTGCACCATCGAGCCCATGGCGCCGTCAAGCACCAGGATGCGCTGGGACAGGAGCGCGCGCAGCTCGTCACTGCGGTCGCGGGGCAGGGTGTCGTCAGCGGTCATGGGGACTCCGGTGTGCTGCGAGGCGTATGAGCTGGGCGTGCGTGCGTGTTTGCGTGCTGGGCGTTCGTGTGTTCGCGCCGAGTGCGGTGTGCGGTGTGCCAGGGGCGGTGTGCGACGTGTTCGACGTGTTCGACGTGTTCGGCGCTCAGCTGGCGCCGATCGGCGGGCGTCGGGCGTAGACGGTGATGACGGACAGGTGCGGCGGGCGGCGCTCGCGCGAGGTCACAGCGCACAGATCGAGCGCGAGGCCGCAGCCCGTAAACAGCTCGCCCAGCTCGTCGGGCTCGAAGCCCAGGCACAGGTGGTCGTAGCGCGCCGCCAGCTCAGCGTGGCCGTGGGTGCGCAGGGCCACGGCCACCAGCGTGCCGCCGGGCGCCAGCACGCGCGTGGCCTCGGCCACCACCAGCCCGGGATCGCGGGCGTAGCTGAGAGCGTTGAGCAGCAGCACGTGCTCGTAGCTGTCGTCCCCAAACGGCAGGGCGTGCATGTCACCGCGCACGAAGCGCAAAGCCGGACTGCGCGCGGCGCCGGCGCGCACCACGGCGGCCGAGCGATCCAAGCAGGTCACGCGCCGAGCCCGCGGCGCCAAGACCTCGGCCAGGGCGCCGTCACCCGAGGCCACGTCGAGCAGCCGGCCCAGGCGCGCCACGCCGGCCAGAGCCCGCGCCGCCGATTCCCAGGTGCGACCCGGCGCGTAGTGGCGCGCCATGCGGCCGGCCACGCCGTCGGCCCAGGTGCCCCCCGCACGGCTGCGGTGGCGCGTCAGGCGCTGCGTGTCCTCATCGAGCAGGGCGTCGCGCAGGGTCGGACGCAGGGCCTGCCAGAGCGCGCCCCCGCGGGCCGCATCGGCAGGCGCCAAGGCCTGGACCGAGCGCGTGCCCTCGCGCCGGGGCGTCACCAGCCCCTGATCGCGCAGGCGCGCCAGATGGGTCGAGACGCGGCTCTGGGGCAGGCCGGTGGCCGCCGTGAGCTCAGCCACGCTGAGCGGCTCCTGCCCCAGCAGAGCCAACAGGCGCAGCCGGGTGGGGTCACCCAGCAGGCGCGCGGCGGAGACAGCGGCGTCCAGGTCGAACGTCACGGGGGCGGGGCTCCAGGCCGCCCTGGCGGCGGCAGCTCACAGCAGGTGTGTTCTTTTCATCCGGATGGACGGATACATACTGTCCCGTGGGGACTTCGTGGTCAAGAGCACGTTCACGCGCCGGGATTCAAGCCGTTGCACCGACGGCCGCAGGCCCCATTATCGGCGCCTCCCGCCCCCCCTGAGCAGCCCACGCCCGTGAACATCCTGGCCCACCTCAACCCCGAGCAAGCCCTGGCCGTCACCACCACCGAGGGCCCGGTGCTGGTGCTGGCGGGCGCCGGCACGGGCAAGACGCGGGTGATCACGTTCCGCATCGCCCACCTGCTGCAGCAGGGCGCGCGCCCGGACCAGCTGCTGGCCATGACCTTCACCAACAAGGCGGCCCGTGAGATGAAGTCGCGCGTGGCCGGGCTGGTGGGCAAGGACGCCGCGGGCGAGATGACCGTGGGCACCTTTCACGCCTTCTGCATCAAGGCCCTGCGCTCGCACGGCAAGCTGCTGGGGCTGCGCGACGGTTTCAGCATCTGCGACGCGTCCGATCAGCTGGCCACCGTGCGCGCGGTCATGCGCGAGCTCAAGGTCAGCGACGCCCTGGCCCGCCCCGGGCAGGTGCAGGCCAAGCTGTCGCTCAACAAGAACAAGCGCCTGTCCCACGGCGCCGCGCTGGACGCCGCCAGCGACGCCGTCGAGGAGCTAGTGGCGCGCGTGCAGCAGCGCTACGACGAGCAGCTGCGGCGGGCCTCGCTGGTCGACTTCGACGACCTGCTGCTGCTGACCTTGCAGCTCTTGGAGCAGCACCCCGCCGCGCGCGAGGAGTTCACCGAGCGCTACCGCTGGATCATGGTCGACGAGTACCAGGACACCAACAGCCCGCAGTACGAGATCATCCGCGCCCTGGCCGGCGGCCACCGCAACCTGTGCGTGGTGGGCGACGACGACCAGTCGATCTACGGTTGGCGCGGCGCCGACGTCAGCAAGATCCTGGGCTTTGAGCACGACTTCCCCGGCGCGGTCGTGGTGCGCCTGGAGACCAACTACCGCAGCACCGGCTTCATCCTGGACGCGGCCAACCGCGTCATCGCGCACAACACCAAGCGACACGAGAAGACCCTGCGCTCGGGCCTGGGCCCCGGCCTGCACCCCAGCATCGAGCGGCTGGAGGACGAGATCGTCGAGGGCGAGTGGATCGTCCGCGACCTGGTGCGGCGCGTGCAAAAGGACCACTGTCGCCTGGGCGACGTGGCCATCCTGTTCCGCACCGGCCAACAGCCGCGTCCGCTGGAGACGGCCCTGCGCGCGGGCCAGGTGCCCTACGTGCTGGTGGGCGGCAACTCGTTCTTTGATCGCAAGGAGGTGCGCGACGTGCTGGCGTACATGCGCCTGCTGGCCAACGGCGACGACGAGTCCTCGTGGCTGCGCATCGTCAACCGCCCCCCACGCGGCGTGGGCAAGACCTCCATCGACCGAGCCCTGAGCCGCGCCGGCGACCAGACCTGCAGCGTGCCCCTGGCCTTCGAGGACGCGGCCCACGCGGGCGAGCTGCCCACCGCCGCCGCGACGGGCGTGCTGGAGCTGCGCGAGATCCTGGCGCGCTTCGGCGTCAACGACCCCGGCCGCGACCTAGTGCAGCGCATCGGCTCACTGCTGGAGGCCGTCAGCTACAAGGCCGAGGTCGAGCGCAGCACCAAGGACGCCTCCGAAGCCGCCAGCCGCTGGGCCGCCGTGCTCGAGGTGCTCGATATGGCGGAGCACTACGTCAAGCGCAGCTCCAAGCCCACGCTGGCCAAGTTCCTGGAGCGCGTGGCCCTGGCCGCCAACGACGACACCACGCCGGAGGACAGCAAGGAGCGCAATCTGGTCACGCTCATGACGCTGCACGCCGCCAAGGGCCTCGAGTTCGACGAGGTCTACCTGGCGGGGGTCGAGGAGGGCCTGCTGCCGCACAAGCGCTCGATCGAGGAGGACACCGTCGATGAGGAGCGGCGCCTGATGTACGTCGGCATCACCCGGGCCAAGCGTCGGCTGGTGCTGACCCTGACCGCCAGCCGCAGCCAGTACGGCACGCGCGCCGAGTCCATGCCCAGCCGCTTCCTGTTCGAGATGACCGGCCAGAGCCCGCCCGAGGGCTGGCGACCCTGGGGCTCGACTCCCAAGGGACGCGGGCGCAAGGGCGGCGGCCGCCCGGGCGCCAAGCGCAAGCGGCGCGGAACCCCCGCGCGCTGAGTCGCAGCTGGGCTGGCGCAGTCGCGCGACCGGATCAGTCGTCTGTGCCCGGCACCAGCGCCTGCGCATAGAGCAGGTAGCGCGAGGGGCTCATGCCCACGGACGCGTAGGTGCGCTGGGCCGCGCTGTTCTCGCGCTCGACGTACAGCCTCAGCGTATGCACATCGCCCGCTCGCGCCGCGCGCGCCTGCACCTCAAGGTGCAAGGCGCGGTAAACGCCCTGGCGGCGAGCCTCGGGCTGCACCCAGACCGATTGGATCCACCAGATCCAGGCGTCGCGCCAGTCGCTCCACTCGCGCGTGATCATCAGGCAACCCAGCGGGAGCCCCTCGCGCTCGGCCACCAGGTAGCGGCCGCGCGCGGCGTCGGCCAGCACCGCTGCCACGCCGCGCCGCAGGATGGCGCCGTCCAGCGCGCGGCCCTCGCTCTCCTGCGCCATGGCCTGGTTGAAGCCCACCAGCAGATCGCGGTCGGCAAGCGTGGTCGCGCGCACGAGGATGTCCATGGACGACCGCTCCAGCGGGGAGCGGCGCAGGGTACCAGGGCGAGGCCGCGACCTATGGCGGGACTACGGGCGGCCCTTGCTCTTGGACTTGCGGACCGACTTGCTCCCCGTGGAGGACTTGCGTGAGCTGGTCGATGGCCGGCTCTTCGACGTCTTGCGGCTGCTGCTCTTGCCGCGCGGCGCGGCCTTCACCGACGTGCGCGTGGGGCTCCGGCTGCTGAACCCCGACTGGGGCTTGGAGCGGCTGATGCTCGACGCGCGGCCGGAGCTCGAATTGAACCCGGATGACCGCGAGTGGCTGGTCCCACGCAGGGTTCGGCCCGCGGACGACAGGCTCCCGCGCGCGGAGCTTGTACCGGCCGAACGTGCGCCGGCCGAACGCGTGACCGGGACGTCGCGCGTAAACACCGTGCGCGGCAACGGGGTGACGCTGCGTCGCGTGACCGACAAGATGGAGCCGCGGCTTGATGAGCCGCGGGCCGTGCTGCCGTTCGGGCTGCTCACCGAGCTACCGCTCGAACTGGACAGGCCGCCCGACGCAGAACCCGAGCTGCCGCTCGAACTCCCGCTGGCCAGGCTGCCCGCGCTCGTCCGGCCGGCATAGCCTCCCCCGAAACCGGCGATGGTCAGCTTGCCCAGGGGACGCAGCGCCGAGAGCGGCAAGGCCGGCAGCACCACGCTGCGCGAGCCCGTCTTGGCTGAGCTGCCGGGCTTGGCTGAGCTGCCGGGCTTGGGTGCCAGCACGATGGACCTGCCGCGCACCTGCGAGAGGCCCTTGGCGTTGATGCGCGCGTTGGCGTCGATAGGCCCTGCGCGGGATGCCGGCGTGCCGCCGTACCAGTGGGCGATGCGTGGGTTGAGCGGCGGCAGGTCCCCGTCGAAGGTCGGGTCCACGCCGTCATCATCGCCCGCGCCCCCGCCGTTCGTGCCGGCGCCGTCGCCCGCCCCGCCGTCGTTGCCGCCGGGCAGACCGTCGTCACCTCCGGCGTACCCACCACCGCCGCCTCCCCCGCCGCCAAGCTGCCCCCAGTCGTCCGGCAGGTCGGCCCACGGGTCGTAGAGCCAGGTCGGGGCGCCGGAGGGTGCGTCGTACGACTCGGCGTAGGAGCCGCTGTCCATCCAGCCCCACCAGTCGTAGCTGAGCAACGCATGGAACGGGACCCAGTACGGCGCCACCCAGAAGGAGTCCGGCCCGAAGCCCGACGAGCTCTGTTCGGCGGCCAGACGTTCGGCGGCCAGGGCGGCCAGGCGTTCGCCGGCCAGGGCGGCCTCGCGCTCGGCGGCCTGTTGGGCGCGCAGCCCATCGAGGCCGCGGGCCAGTTCGCTCAGCATGGACTCGGCCAGCTGCACATCCTCGGCGCGCTCCATGGTGCCCACGCGCAGGCGCACGCGGGTCCAGTCGCCCGAGGTCCAGGGCAGGGACTCCAGGCGCAGCCACATGTCGTCGAGCACCAGCCAGGTGTCGGCCAGCACCGCGTTGGGCAGGCCCGGGGCGTCCAGCTCGAGCAGCTCGAGCACCAAGCGCCAGGTGGTCTCGACGCTGGCGTCCAGATCGAGGAAGGCCTCCTCGCTGCCCAGCACGATCTCACCGTAGCGCGCCAGGGCTGCGGGCTGCTCCTCGGCAGCGACGAGGGCGACCGGCGCCGCCGGAGAGATCGGGCCGGGGTCCAGGGTGCCGGGCAGCATCAACGCCGCGAGCGCGGCTTCAAACAGGACTGCGGAGAGCATGCCGATTCCTCCCTGGCCAGACCGTGTGGCACCGGCAGCTTGTCGCGCCAGCAACGACATAATGCCACAGGCTTGGCGATGCGGGGTCTCCGAGTTGGAGATCCCGCCCTGCCGGGGCCTCGGGAGGGGCTATTCGCGGCGCACGATGAGCCGATCCGGCAGCTCGTTGCGGTCACCGTCGACCCAGGGGAAATGCTCGGCCAGGGCCTCTCCGGCGGCGTCGACGGCGGCCACGAGGCCCTCGCCCAGGCGCCCTGCGGCCACCTCGCGCAGCAGGCCGCCGGTCACCTCGGCCCAGCGCTCGGGCCCCATGTGGGCGTCGATGCCCTCGTCTCCCAGCACGACGACGCGGTGCTCGAGCAGGCTCACGAAGAGCAGCACGCCGGTGGCGGCCTCGGTGCGCTGCAGGCCGTGGCTGTAGAACTCGATCAGCGCCTGCTCGGCCACCACCGCGTCGGCCCGGGACTCGCGCATGAACAGGCGCTGCACGTCGGGCAGCAGGAATGCGGCCAGCCAGCCCGCGGCGCCCAACGCGACCTGACACAGCAGCAGGGCCACCGGTTGATGGAAGGGCAGCAGCGGCATGGCCAGGGCCGAGCCCAACAGCAGCGTCGTCACGGCGGCCAGCCAGCAGGCCCCAGGGTGCGGATCGGAGCGCTCCAGGACCACCGGCACGATCTCGCCCACGGTGCGCAGCTCAGCGCGACGGATGGCCTCGTGCACGCGCTCGCAGGCTGCCGGGTCGAGCACGTCCAGCGCGCGGTAACGATGGCGACGCGACACGGCCCGCAGCACCAGCAGCAGCGCCACCAGCGCCAGGATCCACGGCCCCCAGGTGCCAAAGTGCACCCAAAGCCCCGTGTCTTCGCTCCAGGATCCGTCCGACAAGGCCAGGCATGCGTGCATGCTCACCATCCTCCCGAGGAGCCACCGCCGGAGAAACCACCCCCGCCGCCAAAGCCGCCAAAGCCGCCAAAGCCGCCGCCGCCCCCTCCACCGAAGCCACCGAAGCCGCCGCCGCGATGGCCGCCGCCCAGGGCGCTACCCAGGAACATCCAGCCCAGGCCCGACATGCCGCCGCGACGCCCGCGCATGCCCCCCATGCCGCCGAACAGCAGCAGCATCAACAGCATGGTGAGTCCGCCGAAGCCCGGGCGCTGCCGCTGTCGGGTGGCTTGCTGGAGCGGTGCGTAGTCGCCGCCGATGGCCGCGTGCATGGCCGCCAACCCGGCCTCCAGGCCCTCAGCAAAATCGCCCGCCGCGAAGCGAGGCGAGATCACGTCGTCGAGGATGCGGTTGGAGAACGCGTCGGTGAGCGAGCCCTCCAGCCCGCGACCCACCTCGATGCGCAGCTTGCGGCTCTCGGTGACCACCAGCAGCAGGGCGCCGTCGTGCTTGTCCTCGCCGCCCAGGCCCCAGGCGCGGGCCACCTCGAGGGCGTAACCCTCCAGGCTCTTGTCCGTCAGCTCGGGGATGATCAGCAGGGCCACCTCGTGGCCGCTGCCCTGGCGGAAGCTCTCGCAGCGCTCGGTGAGCCGCGCGCGCGTGCCCGCGTCGAGCAGCCCGACCTGATCGACCACCCAGCCGCTGGCCGGCGGCACCTGCTGGGCCCCAACCACCGGCGAGCAGAGCCCCAGACACAGGACCAGCGCGGCGAGCTGTGCGCCGGTGCTCAGCCGTCAGCTCCGAAGTCGACCACCGGCAGCTCGCGCTTGACCGGCTCGGCCTCGGGCTGGGGCACCTCGGCCATGTCGAACAACCCCGCCAGCACCACGCCGGGGAACTTGCGGCGCCGCGTGTTGAAGCCCTGCACCGCCTCGATGAAGTCGCGCCCCGCCACGGCGATGCGGTTCTCGGTGCCTTCGATCTGACTCTGCAGATCGCGGAAGGCGTTGGTGGCGCCGAGCTGAGGATACGACTCTGCCACGGCGAAGAAGCGCGTCAGGGCCGAGCCCACCTTGGCCTGCGCGGCATAATAGGCCTGCATGGCCTCCGGGTCGGAGGTGAGGTTCGCCGGCATCTGCGCCCGGCCAGCCGACGCGCGCGCCTCGGTCAGCTCGGTCAGGGTGGTCTGTTCAAAATCCGCCGCACCCTTCACGGTGGCGACCAGTTGCGGGATCAGGTCGGCCCGCCGCGTGTACTGCACGTCGACGATGGCGGCCTTGGCCTTGATGTCCTCCTGGCCGGCCACCAGGCCGTTATAGGAGCTGAAGCCGGTACAGGTCGTCACCAGGCCGAGGCCCAGCAGGATCATGACGGCGATGAGCAGGCCGCGTTGCATGGCGAGTGTCCAAGGGGATGCGCCCCACCAGGATACGAAAGCGGGAGGGCGCGATCAGGTCCGGGCCAGCGCCTGGATCCGAGCAGCGGGCGCCTGTCGGCCGGGGCCGGGCCGCCGCGTCTCACGCATGATTGCCAGGCGAGAGCCCGCGCTTTCAGCCCTCGGACTTCGCTTGCCCGCCCCAGACCGCCAGACTAGGGGGGGGCCGGCTGCCCCCCGGAGGAATGCTCCATGCTCAAGCTCACCGTGTTGATGCTCGCCGCCGCGCTGCCATCCGCATCGGACCCAGCGCCCGACGGGGTGCCCGCACTGCCGCTCCGGCTCGCCCCCGCGGCCGCGCCGCCCCCCGCCCCAGCAACGCCCCCCGCCCCCGCACCCCCATCGGCACCGCGCCCCGCCTTCGGCAACGACGAGCGCCGCGCGGAGGCTGCCTTCGACACGCTGCACCTCAGGGACGGCACGCTGCTCACGGGGCAGGTGGCGTTCGAGGACGAGACGCGCCTGCTGCTGCGGGTCAAATCCAAGGAGACCTGGATCGACCGGGTCAGCGTGGAGCACGTGGACAGCCGCGTGCGCAATCTGGACGAGCTGCTGGACCGGCTCGATGACCTCGGCCCTCCCGGCCGCCGCTCGGTGGAGGGCCTGCTGGAGCTGGCGCGCTTCGCCGAGCACGGCCGCCTGCCCGGGGAGGCGCGCATCCTGGCCGCCATGGCGCTGGTGTCCGACCCCCTCTCCAGCGACGCGGGCGCGGCCGCGGGCGCCGTGCTGAAGAAGAAGCGCTGGGAGCTCTCCTTCGGCGACCGGCGTCAGCGGCTCGACAAGCTGTTGCAAGCAGAGCGCCCGTGGAAGGAACGCGTGCGCATCGACAGCGCGCACTTCCGGCTCAACACCAACATGTCCCTCGATCAGGCCCTGCACGTGGCCATCGACCTTGAGCGTCAGCACCGCGCCTTCTACGACATGTTTGGACGCGATCTCACGCTGCTGGACCCCCACGAGGTCATGGTGGTGAACCTGCACGCGGACGAGAAGTCGTTTCCCCAGCCGGGCAGCGGGCGCAACAGCTACTTTGACCCCCTCGACCGCATCGCCCGGGCGCTGGTGGAGCGTCCGCCGTGGCGCCGCCGCATCGCCCACGAGCTGACGCGACAGCTGCTGTTCTACACCACGCGACGCGCCATCAACGCCAAGGGCAGGGCGCCGCTGTGGGCGGACACGGGGCTGGCGGAGGCCATGTCCCGCGGCATCTCGGGCCCCCTGGGTGCGGCGCGCTTCGACCCCTCCGCCGTCGATCGCTCGCTCTACCGCCTGCACGCCCGCGCCTCTCGGCCGTACAAGCTCGAGCGCGTGATCGTGTTTGAGCAGCTCGACCTGTCGGGGCACCAGGACCAGCTGCTCAAGTACGCCCAGTGCTACACGCTGGTGCAGTTCATGCTGTATGGCGGCGACGACGGCCTGCGGCGGGCCTTCATCCAGACCCTGCGCGACGCCTGGGAGGGCAAGTCGGGCCCCACGCGCTTCAAGAAGAACGTCGGGCTCGACGTCGATGACCTGAGCGAGCAGTGGTTCGCGTATGTCGTCGCCAGCGCCGGACCTTGAGGCCAGCGCGGCAGCGCGAGCGCCGCGCTCAGGCCATGCCCACGCGGCGCTGACGCGGTCCGCCCGTACAGCGCCACGGCCTCGCGCGCCGCGCGCCGCGCGGGTAGGCTCCGCTGGTCATGACGCGCATCGGCACGGTCCCCTACCTCAACGCCCTGCCGCTGGTGGACGGCTTGGCCGATGAGCCCGGCATCGAGCTGCTGCGAGAGGTCCCCAGCAGGCTGGTACGGCGCCTGCGCCGCGGCGAGCTGGACGCCGCCCTGGTGTCGTCGGTGGAGCTGTTCCGCGACCCGCCCCTGGACTGGCTGGACCTGGCCGCCATCACCAGCGACGGACCGGTGCAGTCGATCCTGCTGTTCTGTCGCACGCAGCCGGCCGCGGTGACCAGCCTGGCCCTGGACCGCAGCAGCCGCAGCGCCTCCGCCATGGCCCAGGTCTGCCTGGCGCGCTTCCTGGGGGCCGACGTGCGCCGGCTCGAGGAGGCCGCGCCGGACACGCCCGTGGACCAGCTCGACGTGGACGCCGTCCTGCGCATCGGCGACCCGGCCCTGTCCAGCGACCCCGCCGGGCGCAGGGTGATCGACCTGGGCGCGGTCTGGTCGGAGGCCACCGGGCTGCCCTTCGTGTACGCCGCCTGGCTGCTGCGCCCGGAGGCCCGGCCCGCCGACGTGGAGGGCCTGGAGCGCGCGCTGCTGGCCGCCCGGCGGCGGGGGCTCTCGCGGCGCGGCGAGCTGGCGCGGAGCTTCGCCCGAGCCCACGACATGGACCCGGAGCGCTGCGCCCGCTACCTGGAACAGGCCATCGGCTTCTCCCTGGGAGCGCGCGAGCGGCAGGGCCTGGCGCTCTTCGGCCGGCTGGCGGGCGAGCTGGGCCTGGTCGACCACGGCCTGCTGCGCCCCGCGCGTGTGGCCCGCCCGGCTTGAACCGTCCACGGGCGTGGCTTAGCTTCGACCCGTTGCCCCCGACCACCGCCATCGAAGATCGCCCGTGACCACCAGCCAGAACTCGCTGTTCGAGGGAGAACCCGCCACGCCTGCCAAGCCCAGCGCCAGGTCCAAGACCACGCGACGGAGCGGCGCGCGCACCGCGGCCCACGAGGCGGCCGACAAGCAGCGCTCCATCTCCATCAGCGAGTTCTTCGCCAAGAACCGACACCTGCTGGGCTTCGACTCCAAGCGCAAGGCCCTGCTCACCACGGTCAAGGAGGCGGTCGACAACGCGCTCGACGCCTGCGAAGAGGCCGGCATCCTGCCCGACATCACCGTGCTGGTGAAGCAGGTCAAGAACCAGGACGACCGCTACGTGGTCACGGTGTCGGACAACGGGCCGGGCATCCTGCCCGAGCAGATCGACAGGGTCTTCGCGCAGCTGTTGTACGGCAGCAAGTTCCATCGCCTGCGCCAGAGCCGCGGGCAGCAGGGCATCGGCATCTCCGCCGCCGGCATGTACGGACAGATGACCACGGGCAAGCCCACCATCATCCGTTCGCGCATCAGCAAGCGCCACGACGCCCATGAGGTCGGCGTGCGCATCGACACCGCCAAGAACAAGCCGGTGCGCACCAAGAACCAGGTCTTCGAGTGGGACCGCGAGCACGGCACCGAGGTCTCCATCGAGCTCGAGGCGCGCTACAGCAAGGGCCGCGGCAGCGTGGACGAGTACATCGCCCAGACCGCGGTGGCCAACCCGCACGTCTCGATCCTGTACCACTCGCCCGACAGCGACGAGCCCCTGCTGCACGAGCGCGCCACCAAGCAACAACCCAAGATGCCGGCCGAGATCAAGCCGCACCCGTACGGCGTCGAGCTCGGCACGCTGATCAAGATGATGAAGACCACGGGCTCGACGCAGCTCGGCGCGTTCCTGCAGAAGGACTTCAGTCGCGTGTCGGCCAAGGTCGCGCGCGAGATCTGCAGCGTGGCCAAGCTCGAGCCCAAGTCGCGCGTCAAGTCGCTGGAGCACAAGTCGTCCGAGGCGCTGCACAAGGCCATCGCGAAGGTCAAGATCATGGCGCCGCCCACCGACTGCCTCTCGCCCATCGGCGAGGAGCTGCTCGAGAAGGGCCTGCAAAAGGAGATCGGCGAGGCCGAGTTCTTCGTGAGCCGCACGCGCCCGCCGTCGGTCTATCGCGGCAACCCGTTCCAGATCGAGGTGGGCGTGGCCCTCGGCGGGCAGCTCCACGCCGACGACCCCGTGCGCGTGATGCGCTTTGCCAACCGGGTGCCGTTGCAGTACCAGCCCGGCGCCTGCGCCATCACCAAGGCCCTCACCAGCGTCGACTGGAAGGGCTATGGCCTGCAGCAACCGCGCGGCAGCATCCCCGTCGGCCCGGTCATCTTCATGGTGCACATCGCCTCGGCCTGGGTGCCGTTCACCTCCGAGTCCAAGGAGGCGGTGGCCAACTACCCCGAGATCCTGAAGGAGCTGCGCCTGTGCCTGCAGGAGTGCGGGCGTCAGATGAGCCGCTACCTCAAGCGCCGCAAGCGCGTGGCGGACGAGCTCAAGAAGCGCCAGTACATCGACAGGTACCTGCCCCACATCGGCGAGGCCCTGCGCGACATCCTCGAGTTGGACGAGGGCCAGACGGACCGCGTGGTCGCCGAGCTGCGCGACACGCTCGAGCGCAGCCGGAAGATCTGAGAGCCCACCCATGACGCCACGCAAGCAGAGCAGCAAGCAGACCCCGTCCAAGAAGGCGCGGCGCATCAGCGTCACCGGCGCCAGCGACCAGCGCACGCTGGACTGCATCCAGGACACGGCCTCGGACATCTACCAGCGCATCCTTCGCAAGGAGACGCCCGAGCTGAAGAGCCCGGTGCGCTCCCTCTCCAATGTGAGCTACGACCCCAAGGTGGGGTACCTGGAGATCGGCGCGGCGCGCAAGGTGCGCTCGCTCACGGTCAACACGGTCAAGAGCTTCGCGCAGACGCTCAAGATGCTGAACGTGTCCAAGGAGATGATCGCCGAAGACACGTTTGCCACCAAGCGGGAGGCGTACTACGTCTCCAAGAACTGGAACGACGCGCGCTTCCACGAGCAGACCGAGTCGGACACGGTCATGGACGACATCGAGTCCATGTTCGCGCTGCACGGCGTGTCGCGCGAGCAGCTGCGCTTCTTCCCGGAGGAGCACGGCGGCGCGGTGGCGGGCAACCTGGTGGTGATCGACCGGGACCCCGTCAGCGGCGACGAGCTGCGCATCGACTGCACCAAGTTTGGCAGCGGCGCCTACAGCATCCCGCACTCGGTCGAGCACCTGGGCTTCGAGACCAAGGCCAAGTTCGTGCTGGCCATCGAGACCGGCGGCATGTTCCAGCGCCTGCAGATGCACGGCTTCTGGGACACGGCCAACTGCATCATCGTGTCCATGAGCGGCGTGCCCACCCGCGCCACGCGGCGCTTCATCCGGCGCCTGTCCGAGGACAAGGACATCCCGGTCTACGCCTTTGTCGACTGCGACCCCTACGGCATCAGCAACATCTACCGCACGCTCAAGGTGGGCTCGGGCAACACGGCGCACCTCAACCGCTTCTTCTGCGTGCCGCGCGCGCGCTTCCTGGGCGTGACGCCCCAGGACATCATCGACTACCAGCTGCCCACCCACCCGCTGCTCGACGTCGACGTGAAGCGCGCCAAGGACGCCCTCAAGAACGATCCCTTCTTCCAGCAGTCCAAGCCCTGGAACAAGGCCCTCAAGCAGCTGATCAAGATGGGGCAACGCGCCGAGCAGCAGGCCCTGGCCAAGTGGGGTCTCAACTACGTGATCGACGAGTACCTGCCCGCCAAGCTCAAGGCCACGGGCAAGTTCCTGCCGTAGCGGCGGCGCGCCGAGGCGCCTACGCCCCCGGGCGCGTTGCTCCGGCTCCCCGTGCGAGCGCCGCGCCCAGCAGCGCGAGCCCGTCGTGCCCAGCAGCGCGAGTCCGTCGCGACTGGGCACAGCAGCGGACCGTCAGCGCCTGGACCCAGGGCCCGGCCCTGACGGTATAGTGACGCGACAGTCAGATTCCCGGAGTCCCGTCATGTCCAGCGCCCCCGTCCCGATCCAGACCCTCGTCGCACGCATGCAGGCCCTCGGCCCGGAGCAGGTCCGGATCGAGACCGTGGCCGAGCTGCTGAGCCAGACGCCGCTGGATGAGTCCAGCCTGGAGCCCTTCGTGCACTGGCGCGAGGACACCTACGCCCGCAATCTGATCCACCGCTGCGAGCTGTTCGACGTGCTGATCCTGTGTTGGCGGCCTGGGCAGGCCACGCCGGTGCACAACCACAACGGCCAGCTGGGTTGGGTGCGGCTGCTGCGCGGGGCCCTCGAGGAGACCGCCTGGGCGCACGTGGGCGGCGGCCGCGTGCCTGAGCTGACCAACCTGGAGATCGACGAGGACGGCGTTGGGTACGGCGTGCGGCTGGAACGCAGCGGTCACGCCGTGGTGAGCGAGCCGGGCCAGGTGGTCTGGGTGGATCAGCAGCGCGGCATCCACGCCCTGCGCAACCCCGAGCCCGCCGGGCGTGGCGAGAGCACCGTCACGCTGCACGTCTACAGCCGCCCGCACGACGGCTGCCTGACCTACGACCCCGAGCGGGGCACCTGCCGACGCAAACAGCTCAGCTACTTCACCACGCCTGCAAGCTGGAACGCAGGAGCCGAGCAGACCGCCGTGTAGGCTGTGTGGCCCCTCGTCCGCGAGGCGAGCCTGCGGCCCCGGTACTCGGCCCCGGTACTCGGCCCCGGCTCGCACGCTCCACGCCGACGCACGCCGCGCGACGGCTCACCCACGGAGGCCCCGGCCCATGCTCACGCTGATCTGCAAGCGCACCTGAGGCACCTGCTCCAAGGCGGTCGCCTTGTTGAAGGCAGAGAGTGTCGAGTTCAGCTACCGCGAGTACACCCAGGAGCCCCTCAGCCTGGCTGAGCTGAAGCGCCTGTTCCGCGACCTCGACGCCCAGCCCTCCGAACTCCTGCGCGCCCGCGACGCCAAGCAGGTCGGCCTCAGCGGCGACGAGAGCGAGACCGAGCTCATGGCGCTCATGGCCGAGCACCCCACGCTGCTCCAGCGCCCCATCGGCTGGGTCGACGGGCGCGCCGTGCTGGGCCGCCCGGTGGAGGCGCTGCTCGAGCTCAGCTGAGCGCGGAATGACTTGCGCCAAGGCTGCTAGCGGTCGAGGTACCCCAGCTGAATGAGCTGCTCAAGCTGATCGGGATCGAGCTCTTCGCCCGCGTCGAGCCGCTCCAGGAAGGCCATGGCCTCCAGCTCGCGCTTGTAGGCCGCCAGCTGCCGCTCGAAGCTGGCCACCATCGGGTCGCCGGCCGCCGCCAGATTGACGCGCTCCAAGGCGTCGCTGTCGAGGTCGAACAGCCAGTGGTCGCGCCAGCTCCGGGGCGCCTTGCCAGCGCCCCACCAGTGCTTCTGGCGGTACTCGTCGTAGATGAACTTGGCGCCCCGGTGATGGATGGCGATCTGCCAGTCGTAAAGCGGACTGCCCGGCCGGTCGGCGCGGTACTCGGAGAACAGCGGCCGCTCCCGCGGCGGGGTGCCCTCCGTCAGGCTGCGCGCAAACGACACGCCGCGCATGGGCACGCGCACGTCGCCCGCGGGGTCGCGCTCCAGTTCCAGCAGCTCCAGCAGCGTGGGCATGACGTCCAGCAGCGACACCGGCACCTCGATGCGTCGCCCGGCGCCCAGGTCCCCCGGCAGGTGCACCATCAGCGGCACCCGCAGGCACTCCTCGAAGAGCTGGTCGTGCTGCCACTGCCCGTGCTCGAAGAACTCCTCGCCGTGGTCGCTGAGCAGCACCACGATGGAGTCGTCCATGGCGCCGCTCTGCTCCAGCGCGTCCAAGAAGGGCAGCAGCGCGTCGTCGGTCTGTTCGATCCCGGCCCGGTAGACGCCGTGCAGGTAGGCGGCCTCGTTCCAACCGAAGCTCTGCTTGTCCTGCCAGTAGACCGTGCGCATGGCCCCGAAGGCCTGGCCGAAGCCCATGCCGGCCACGTGCTCCACGCGCTCGCGCATGAGGCCTTCGTAGCCCGCCGGCGCCCAGCGCTCGAGGTACTCGCGCGGCGCCACGTAGGGTGAATGCACTTGGTAGGTGTGCAAGAACAGGAAGGACGGCCCCTCGGCCGCGCGCAGGCTCGCCAGGCGCTCCAGCCCGTCCGCCACCTGGGCCGCGGCGCCGGTGAGTCGGGAGGTGTACTCGTCGAAGCCGCGACCGAAGCCGTGGGGCGGGTTGAGGTTGCCGCCATCGGTGAGCCCCACGGTGGCGTAGCCCGCAGCTCGCAGCACCTCTGCCAGCGTGGGGATCTCCAGCGGCGCGGCCTCGATCAAGGGGCGCTTCTTGCCAGTCTCAGGGTCGACGCCGTGCTGCACGTTCTGCACGCCGTGTACCGACGGCGCCACACCGGTGAACAGCGACATGTGACTGGGAGCGGTCTGGGGCGCGGACGCGCGGGCCTGGGTAAAGACCACCGAGCGCGCGGCCAGCGCGTCGAGCGCCTCGGTCAGGCCCGCGGCCCCGCCCACGAAGCCGGTGTCGTCCGCGCGCAGCGTGTCGATCGAGATGATCACCAGGTTGGCGCCGGCGAAGAACGCCGGCTCACCGTCGGACGGCGGGGGCGCTTGCGCCTCGCTCCCGGCGTCGCCGCAGGCCACGCCCAGGCTCAGCAGCGCGCCCAGCACGAGGGGCAGCGCCCGGGGCAGGGGCAGCAGTTGCAGCAGCGCCGGCCTGCGCGCCACGGCCACGTCAGCCCTCCTCGCCGTCGAACTGCTCCACGAAGTTGATCACGTGATCCTGCAAGAAGGCGTACGTGGCGCCGAAGCGCTCGGCCAGCTTGGACACCTCGTCGGCCTTCACCGGGCGCCCGAAGGTGCCCACGTTCTCCAGGAACAGGCTGCGGTTGTCCTGGCTGAAGGACTCCACGCGCACGTTGTAGACGGCCTGATCCTGCTCGTTGGGCGGAAACGTGAAGCGCATGCCAACCAGACTGGGCAGGGACGGAAAGCTCGACATGAGCCCCTCGTCGAAACCGGCCACCGTCTGCAGCATGAACTGCCGCGCGTCCTCGCCGGCCTGCGGGTTGACCACCGAGCGCACGGCAAACTGCTGCACCATGAAGAGCTGCACCGGCAGCGTCTCCAGCGCGCACTGCGCCAGGGCCGTGAGGCGCTCGGCAAACTCATCCTTGCTGACGCCCGTCTGTTCCTCGCGGATCTGAACCCGGTCGGCGGCCAGGTTCACCAGGCTCACGGGCTGCCCCGGCATGCCGGGCACCGCGTTGGAGAGCTGCGCGCCGCCGGGCACCAGCTTGAAATCGCGGTAGCTGCAGCCCGGGCGATCGAACAGCGCCGAGTGCATGCGCTGCAGGCTCTTTGGATTGTGGCGCACCGGCAGGTGCACCAGCTCGGTGACGAAGGCGATGGAGCGTAGGCCGCGTGTCATGGGTGGCTTCGGGAGGAGGGCGGCACGATCATCTCCGCAGGTCCTCGCGACCGCAACCCAGGCCGGGCAACCCCAGCAACCGGGCCGCCAGGGCGGGCACCAGGGACAGGGCCAGCAGCGCCAGGCACAGCACCGCGGTCAGGTCATCCGACGCGATGTGCACCATGGAGAAGATGCGGTGCGCCAGGGTGGCAGAGCCCGCCGGCACCAGCACGATCATGTCGAGTTCGCGCATGCCCATCAGATACCCGAGCATGAACGCCAGCGCCACGGCGGGCCACAGCATGGGCAGCAGCACCGACACGGCCACGCGCCAGGGCGGGCGCCCCGACAGGCGCGCGGCAGCCAGCGGCCCCTCGTCCAGGCGCACCAGCAGGGCCCGCGCCGCCAGCACTCCCAGGGGCAGGTAGCGCCCCGCCAGGGCCAGCACCAACAGCAACGGCGAGGTGTAGACCAGCTCGGCCAGAGGGTTGGCGGGGTGATTCCAGGCCCGGATCTCGCCCACTGCAAACATCACCCCGGGCGCGGCCAGGGGCAGCAGCGCGCCTCCCAACAGCAGCGAGCCCAGGCCTGGGCGGGCGCGCAGCGTGGCTCTGGCGACGAGCACCCCGGCCACGGCCACCAGCGCCCCGGCGGCCAGCGCGGCGGCCAACGAGGACAGGGCCGCGTCGCGCGCGGCCAGCAGCGTGTCGAGCGGCGCCTCGGCGCCCAGGGCCCAGCGGCCCAGCACCCCGGGCGGCAGCAACACCACGAGCAACACCAGCACAAGCCCCGCGCGGCCGCTGGCGCTCGGCTTCGGCGCGGCGCGGCCCGGCAAGCTCACTCCAGCGAAGCGACCCTCGTGCCGGCGCTCAATCCAGAGCACGCCGCCCAGCGCCAGCAGGCAGGGCAGCACCGCGGCCAGCGACACGGCCGCCGCCCCGGCGCTGCTCTCCAGCCGGGCCCAGCGCTGGAAGATCTCGCTGGCCAGGACCACGAACGGCTCGGGGTCGGCAAAGGACAGGAAGTCCACCACCGCAAAGTCCGTCACCGCAAAGACGAACACCAGCAGCGCGCCCGAGAGGACCGACGGCAGGGCCAGGGGCAGCTCCACGGCAAAGAACGCGGCGCGCCCGTGCGGCCGCGCCAAGCGCGCCACGTCGCCGGCCCGCCCCGCGGCGTTGAATCCGCGCAGGGAGAACAGCGCCACCAGCGGCCAGAGCGAGGCCGTCAGCAGGAACGTGGCGCCCCAGATGCCGGAGAGCGGCAGCAGCTGCGTCCAGGCCACGCCCGTCATCCAGGGCGGCAGCACCAGGGGCAGCGGCAGCAGCAGCGCCAGGGCCCCCGCCAGAGGACCGCGTGTTCGCGCGAGCAGGCGCCCCACCGGCACCCCCACCAGGCAGGAGCACAGCGCCACCAGCAGCCCCAGCGCCACGGTCGACCCCAGCAGCCCCAGCACGCGCGGACTGGCCACGGCCTCCAGCATGGCCCCCGGCTCAACGAACAGCTCCCCCAGCGCCGCCCCGAAGGGCAGCCAGACGAGCAAGGCGAGCACGAGCAGTGCGGCGGCGATCATGGCCGGTTCCTATACTCCCGAGGCATGTGCAACGTGCTGTCCTCCCCGGCAGGACGACCCCACCCGCTGAGAGGAGCTGGCCCCATGATCCGCGTCCGACTGTCCGGATCCACCCTCACGACCCACGTCCGTCTGGCGCTGAGCGCGCTGCTGCTGGCCGCCCACGTCTCCGCGCAGGCTCCCACGGCCGATCTGCCCCCCGCCGAGGACCCGCCTGAGCTCACAGCCATGCAGCGACAGAAGCTGCTGCGGGCCGTGAAGCAGCTGCGCAACAGCAACGCCACGAAGCGCGCCGAGGTCGAACAGGACGTGATCGCCTTCGGCCGCGGCGCCATCCCCGAGCTGATGGACGCCGCCAGCACCACCCACGCGGGCATGCTGGCCGGTCTGCAGCTGTGCCTGGTCGAGCTGGTGGACACCCGCGACCGGCTGCTGGTGGAGGATCAACTGCAGGCCGAGCGCGTGGTGCTGCGGCGTTTTGGCGCCCAGGCTGTGGGCAAGCTGGGCATCCCCCGGCAGCTCGACCTGCTGCCCGATTTGCTCAACGACAGCGACGAGGACGTGGCCACCCTGGCCGCCCTGAGCCTGGCGCACAACGGCCGCGAGCAGGGCCTGGGCCGGCTGGTCGACACCTGGCTGCTGGCCCGCGAGGCCAGCGAGACCCGCGCCGGCGAGCCCACCAGCAGCTCCCGGCGCAGTAAGCGCAGCAGCGAGCCCGACCCCGCCCTGCGCTGGAAGCAGCCCATCCTCGACGCCATCACGGGCCTGACCGACGAGGGCAGCCACGCCGGCCTGGTGGCGCGCCTGAAGATCGACCCGCGCATGGAGCAGGACGACCCGGCCGGCGCCGCCGCCGTGCGCCTCGCCGCCATCGAGCTGCTGCATCACCTGGGCGACGAGGCCGCCGTGCGCGGCATCGCGCGCGCGCTCGAAGACCACCACAACCTGGTGCAGCGGGCCGCCATCAACGCCCTGCGCGACCTGGTGGAGCAGCAGCCGCCGTTCCAGGGCGCCACTTTCCAGCAGATCCGGGAGCTGGAGCGCCTGCGCGACGTGGTGCAGGCCTGGCGCGGCTTCGAGCACGAGCCCGACGAGGGCTGAGAGCGCCCGGCGAGGGCTGGCCGGGGCCCGGCGAGGGCCTGCCGCTGCTCTCACCGGCGCCCTGCCAGCGGGTACCCCACGCGCCGCGGTCGGCCTCAGATCTCTCCGGCGCTCGACACGATCTTGCTGGCCAGGCCGTAGTCCACCGCCTCTTGTGCGCTGAGCCAGAAGTCGCGGTGCGCGTCCTTCACGATCTGCTTGGACGCTCGACCGGTGTGCTGCTCGATGATCAGATTGTACTTGTCGCGCGTCTTGATGATCTCGTTGGCCGTGATCTCGAGATCGGAGGCCTGACCCTGGGCGCCCGTGCTGGGCTGGTGGATCAGGAAGCGGCTGTGGGGCAGGGTGAAGCGCCGGCCGTCGTCGCCGCCCAGGAAGATCACGATGGCCGCGGAGGCCGCCAGCCCGGCGCAGACGGTGGTGATGGGGCAGTCCACCCAGCGCATCATGTCGTAGATGCCGAAGCCCGAATCGGCGTCGCCGCCGGGGCAGTTCACATACATGGTGATGGGCTTCTTGCCGTCCTCGAGGGCCAAGGCCAGCAGCTGGGCCGTGACCGCCGTCATCAGGTCGCGGTCCACCGGCTTGGTGACCATGACGATGCGCTCGTCGTACAGACGCTTGCCGATCATGCCGGCGCCGGCGTCCTCCTTCTTCTCGTCCTTGTCGCAGTCGGCGGCGAAGACGTCGTCACGGTGGGTCATGGTCGGGCGCTCGGTTCGGAGGTCGGTCTCGGGTCCGGGACACGGACGTCGAGAACCATAGCCGAGAGCCGGGGGGCGATCCAAGCGGCCCGGGAGCGCCGTGGGCTCAGCCCCCCGCCGCGGCGCCGTCCGTGCCGCCGCCGGTGTCGGGCACGTAGGTCTCGGGGTTGACCGGCACCGAGTCGCTGGGCCCCTGGTCCATGCCCTGCATGTATCCCAGCTCCTTCATGCGCTGGATGAACTCGGCCTCCTTCTCGGCCGGGACCTCCACCATGCGCGGCTCGCGGAAGCCGTCGTCGTGGCTGGCCACCATGCCCAGGGCGGCGATGGCCTGCCGCGCCTCGGCGGTCAGCAGCAGCTTGTTGGCGCGGCCGGCCATGTCGCGCGCCGGAGGGATGCCCAGCAGCCCCATGACCGTGGGCGCCACGTCCGTCACCGCGCCCAGGGGGCTCACGTGCCCGCTCTTGAGGAAGCGCGCCACGCCGCCTTGCTGCGCGATGCTCGGGCCCGCCGCCACGATCACGCCGGGCGCCCCGTCCTGGTGGTTGCCGCTGGTGCCGGTGGGCACGGGCGCGGCCTGGGCCACGGCGTGCATGCCGTGATCACTCAACACGATCACGTTGGTGGCCGGGTCCACGGCGGCCAGCAGCTCCCCGATCATCTCATCCACCCAGACGTAGTAGTTGGTGATGGCGTGGGACAGGGCCTCGTCCACCTCGGGGCTGGAGCCGGACCACTCGAAGCCGGTGGGGTCCATCTGGCGCCAGAAGCGGTGCCCGGCCACGTCGGGCCCGCCGAAGTAGATCATGCTCAGGTCGGCCGGGTGATCGGGCAGCAGCTCCAGGGCCACCTGCCGGTAGGTCTCGTCCGATTGGATCGACCACAGGGTCTGTTGCACCAGCTTGCGCTCGATGTCGTCCATGGCTTCGGTGGGCAGGGGGCCAAAGACCCGCTCACGCGCCAGGGCCATGACGTGCTCGCGCTTGCCCGCCCGGCGCGCCACAGCCATCACGCGCTCTTCGAGCTCCGGCGGGTGCACCTGGTCCGACAGCCCCTCCATCAGCGCGGGCTTCCAGTTCTTGTCGATCATGGCCGCGGCCGAGGTGGCCGAGACCATGACCCCGGCGATGGGCTCCACCGGCCAGGTGATCCACCAGCCGAAGACGTTGCTGGTGAGGCCGTAGGCGTCGGCCACGTTCCAGAGCGCCCGCCCGGCCCGGCGCGCGCTGGTGAACTCGCGCCCCTGCGGATCGACGAAGTTGGTGATGCCGTGCTGCTTCATCGTCTTACCCGTGGCGATGGTGGTCCAGATCACCGGGCTCCAGGTGGGGATGAAGGTGGCCAGCGAGCCGTAGGAGCCGCGCTGCATGAGCGCCTCCAGGTTGGGGCAGCGACCGTCGGCCAGCAGCGGGTGCAGCACGCTCCACTCCAGGCCGTCCACGCCGATGACCAGCACGGGGGAGCTGGGCGTCGCGCTGAGCGGTGCCGGGGTGTCGTCTCCGCAAGCGACGGCGGCCGCACAGACGGCGGCCAGCAGCAGGACATGTACGCTGGGTGTAGCCATGGAACGTCTCATGGGTGCCGGGGGAGACGATACTCTGGCCAATGCTCAAGCGTTGGTCGAGCGCGGCTCCGCAGCGGCGCCGCGGCGCTGGCCCTGACGGCGCTGGCGACGAGGCCCGCGGGCGCCGCGCCACGAGGCACCGAAACCGGGCCCTCCCCAGGCTAGAATGCGCGCCCCTGCGGGAGTCAGGCCCCGATGACGACGATCTGCTGCGACGGCGAACTCGAGCCTCGGGACGAGGTGCGGCCCGCGGTCCTGGCGCACACGCTCCACGACCGGGTCTGCGTGTGCCTAGGCAGCGGCCGCGACGGCGTCAGCGCTCGCGGCGCCGGCGGCGACGCCACGGCTGCCCCGGACCGACGCAGCCCTGCGGCAGCAACCGCCCTGTGAGCCCCGACCAGATCTTCGTGCTGGCCCTGGTGGCGGGCTCCGTGGTGCTGTTCATCACCGAGGTCGTGTCGGTGGACCTGGTGGGCCTGTCGCTGATCGCGGCGCTGGTGCTCTCGGGCGTGCTGCAGCCCAGCGAAGCCTACGCCGGCTTCGCCAACGAGGCGCTGATCACCATCGCCGCCATGTTCGCCCTCTCGGCGGCGCTGATCCGCACCGGCGTGCTCGACCGGCTGCGCGCCGCCATGCTGGCCCTGTCCGGCGGCGCGCGCATGCGCGTCGTGCTGCTGCTGATGGTCACCGTGGCCATCTCCTCGGCCTTCGTGAACAACACGCCGGTGGTGGTCATCTTCCTGCCGATCGTGCTGGGCGTGGCCTCCAGCCTGGATCTGTCGCCGTCCAAGCTGCTGCTGCCCATGAGCTACGCGTCCATCCTGGGCGGCACCTGCACGCTGGTGGGCACCAGCACCAACCTGCTGGTGGCGCAGCAGGCCGAGGTGCACGCCCAGATGCAGATCGGCATGTTCGACTTCACCATCCCGGGGCTGGTGTTCGCCTCTGCGGGCTTCGTGTACCTGGCGCTGGTGGGCCACCGGCTGCTGCCGCAGCGCGCCTCGGTCTCCACCACGGTGCAGTCGGGGCGCATCCGCGAGTTCGTCACCGAGGTGCTGTTTCCCGAGGACTCGCCCCTGGTGGGCCGCACCTACAAGGAGCTGCTGGACAAGTCCGGCGGCGTCACGCCGCTGATGATCATCCGCGGCGGCGAGGTGATCTTTGCGCCGCTCATCGCCGACCCGCGCGGGCAGTTCATCCGCGCCAACGACGTGCTGCTGTTCAAGGGCGACCCCGGCTCCATCAGCGCTCTGCTGGAGCGCGACGGCGTGACCCTGCCGCCCGAGCTGGGCGAGCTGATGGAC
>QNBX01000001.1 GCA_003644265.1 Planctomycetota bacterium | reverse complement strand
GAGATCGGCTTCGTGCGCCGCGACCGCCTGGCTGAGGGCATCCACGCGCAGCTCCAGCGTGGCCGCCGAGTTGGCGTTGATCTGCACACGCTCCACGAGCTGCCCCGCCACCTGCTGCGCCACGGCCAACCGCGCCAGCTCGTCACCCTGAGCGCCAAGGGCCTTGTCGCGGTCGGCATCCTCGGCGCGTTGCGCTTCAAAGGCCGCCGACACGCCGGCCAACTCGAGGGACTGGATCTCGATCTGCTGAGACAGGGCGTACAGCTCCGACTCGAGCAACATGAGCCGGCGCCGCGCCTCTTCGTTCGGATCGACGCTGGGCTCCGCGAGCTCCCCCGACGAGCTCTGGCTCAGCCCCAGGAGTTCCTGGTCGCGCCACGCGGTCCAGACCAGCAACAGCAGCACCAGCAACATCAGCAGCGGATGCCCCCGGGCCGCGCGCGGCCTGGGTGTCCGTGTCGATGCCGTGGGTCCGGCCAGGGCACCAGCCGGGATACAGATCCGGCAGAACAGCTTGCCCTTGATGGTGGTGACCACGCCCGACTGGATATCCGCCAGCGGAATGGACTCATTGCAACCGTCGCAGAAGTAGATCTTCATCGTCGGGATCCTGGGTCTGCCGGAGGGCGGTGCACGGCGCCGCCTCTGACTGGTAGACTCTACGGTTCTCCATTGCTGAGCGGACGGGCCATGCCTCGGAGGCCCCACCGCCGGCGACTGTAACGCGACGGGACCTCCACTCCCTATCTTGACGTACATCGGATGGCCTGCATGACGACCCGATCCACACCCGACGCCAGCGGTCAGCGCCGCCTTGCGTGGCGGCTGCGGCGCGCCAACCTGGATTTTGACGTCGGCGTGCTGGAGCTCGTCTGCGCTCAGCGGCCCGACGACCTGCGAGCGCTGGTGGCCCTGGGGCAGGCCTACTCGCGCCTGGGGCGTCACCGGCAGGGCCTGGAGGTGGACCGCCGCCTGGTGGCCGCCCAGCCCCACGAGCCTGTGTTCCGCTACAACCTGGCCTGCTCGCTCACGCTCACCGGCGACCTCGACGGCGCCTGCGCCGAGCTGCTGGCCGCCATCGACCAGGGCTATCGGGACTTTGCCCACATGGAGGCCGACGCCGACCTGGCGGGCCTGCGCAACAACCCGCGCTTCGGCTTGATCCAGGACGCCATCGCCGCCGCGGGGCCGGGGTCCGAGGGCGCCGCGCCCACTCAGAGCAGCATGTAGGCGGCGGCCGCGGCCAGAGCCACAGGCCCCGCCAGCGTCAGGCCCAGCACCAGCGCGCTCAGCCAGCGCACGTCCGCGGGGCCGTGACGTTCAGCGTCCTGGAGCAGGGCCGGCTCGGAGGCCAGGCCGCGCTCATGACCACACTCAGGACAGAAAATCAGCTCGCCCGGCACCGGCCTGCCACACAGCGGACAGGGCTGCAGCGGGCCGGCCTGCATGGCGCGGGCCAGGGGCTCGTGGTGACCGCACGACGGGCATGAGCGTCGGTCAAAGGCCACCGCCTCTCCGCAGGCCGCGCAGAAGCGGACACGCCCGGCTTCGGTCTCTCCCGGCTTGGCAGGCTTCATGGCTGCTCCTCAGGTCGCGAGCCCGGCGGGCGCTCGCGCGCGATGCGGCCGCCGCCCAGCACCAAGTCTGCGCGGTAGAAGACGGCGTACTGCCCCGGCGTCACGTCGCGGCTGGGTCGCTCAAAGTCCAGCCGCAGCGCGGCGGGCCCCTCGCTCACGATGCGACAGGCCTGGGGCTGGTGCTGGTGGCGCAGCTGGACGTACAGGCGCTCGCCGTCGCTGGGCTGTTCATGCCAGCAGAGCCCGGTGACGCGGCAGCTCTTGCACTCCAGGGCCTCGCTCGGCCCCACGCTGACGCGGCCGCTCTCGGGATCAATGGCGTGCACGTAAGCCGGCTGCCCGAGCGCCACGCCCAGTCCACGACGCTGCCCCACGGTGAATCCGCCCACGCCCGCGTGCTGAGTCAGCTCGGCGCCGCGCTCGTCCACCAGCACCCCGGCCCTGCCCAGGTGTCCGAGCCGCTCGCGCACCACGGCGCGGTAGTCGCCCCCCGGTACGAAGCAGATGTCGGCTGAGTCCGGCTTGTCGGCCAGGGCCAAGCCCAGGCGTCGGGCGTGGCCGCGCACCTCGGTCTTGGTGAGCCGCCCCAGGGGGAAGCGAGCCCGCGCGCGCTGCGCAGGCGTCAGGCCGTGCAGCAAGTAGCTCTGGTCCTTGTGCGGATCGACAGCCCGGCGCAGCTGCCCCTCGTCGAGCCGGGCGTAGTGGCCGGTGATCACGTCGTGGCAGCCCAGCTCGTCCGCCAGCTGCATGAGCTCGCCGAACTTGAGCTCGTTGTTGCAGAGTACGCACGGGTTGGGCGTCAGCCCCGCGGCGTAGTCCTCGGCGAAGGCGTCGATCAGCCGCGAGAAGGGGCGCTCCAGGTCGAGCGCGTAGAAGGGCAGCCCCAGGCGCTCGGCGGCCGCCCGGGCGTCACGGGCGTCGGACAGCGAGCAGCAGCTCTTGGCGGCGCCGTGGCCCGAGACGCCGTTGCGCATGAAGACCGCCACCAGCAGCTCCCCGGCCTCGGCCAACAGGCCCGCCGCCACTGCCGAGTCCACGCCGCCGCTGAGGGCCACCAGATGGCGACGCCGGGGGGGCTGAGCGGAGTGCGAGCGGCTGTCCTGGGCGAGAGCGGGCACGGCGGCGTCGGAGGGGCGTGGTGACGTTCGGGTCGAGTCCCTATCATGCCCGATCGTGCCGCTCGGCGGCGCGCCCACCTCACCTGACCCGAGCGCCATGTCCGTACTCCTTGCCCAATCGCTGTGCCTCGCCCTCGCGGAGGGGGACGAGACCTCCGCTGGCCCCAACATGTTCGTGATCATGGCCGGCATCCTGGCCATCTTCTGGTTCGTGGCCATCCTGCCCGAGCGCAAGGCCAAGAAGAAAAAGGAGGCCATGATCGACGCGCTCAAGAAGAACGATCGCGTGCTCACCAGCGGCGGCATGTTCGCCACCGTGGCGGCCCTGGGCGAGAGCGATGTCGTGCTCAAGTTCGACGACGGTCCCACGCGCGTGAAGGTGCTGCGCTCCGCCATCTCCTCGGTGCTCGACAAGGGCGACGAGGCCAAGGGCTGAGCGTCGAGTTGAGCCGCTCTCACGACCGGGGTCGCGCGGCCGAGGCCGCCGCGCAGGACGCGCTGACTGCAGCGGGGTTCCGTGTCATTGAGACCAACTTCCGCGTCACCGGCGCTGAGCTCGACGTGGTCTGCCGCGACGACGAGAGCTTGGTGTTCGTGGAGGTTCGCGCGCGCGGCCCCGGCAGCGTCGAACCCTCCGCCAGCATCGACGGGCGCAAGCTGCGACACCTCATGCGCGGCGCCCGGGCCTGGCTGGCGCGACACGACAGCCGCCAGGACTGGCGCTTCGTGGTGGTGGCTGTGGGCCTGGACGGCCAGGGCCGCCCCGTGGCCACCGAGATCATCGAGGATCCGTTTGCCCACCTGCCGGAGTATCACCGTGGCGACCCATGAGACCTCACAGCGTGTGCTCAACAAGGCCGGGCACAACGCTCGGCCCCACACCGACGCACTCCGTCGCCGGCGCGCGGGCGAGCGGGCGCACGAGCCCGAACGACTGCACACGAGGCTGCGAGCCGGCCTGCCTGCGCTGCTGCTGGCGTGCCTGATCACGCTGAGCGCCTGCGGGCTGCCCACCCGCGTGGCCGCCGGCGATCTGAAGTGGGACCACCAAGCACAGGTGGTGGGCCCGCTGCCCTCTGCGCCGCGCGGCGACCCGGTGGCCGAATGCGACCAGCGTCGAGCGGCCCTGGCTCAGCGCCTGCCCGGCCCCGGTGTGATCTTCCTGCGCGGCGCCGAGGCGGTCGAGCAGCGCTTCTATCAACAGGACGACGTCTGGTACCTCTCGAACCTGGCGGTGGCCGACATCGCCCTGGCCATCGTGATCGACGAGCACGGGCAGCGCAGCGACGAGCTGCTCTGGCTGCCGCCCTACAGCGCGCGCTGGGAGATCTGGAACGGGAGCCGGCCCGCCCCCGGAGCCGAGGCCGAACGGGCCACCGGTTTTGCACGTACGGCGCCCCTGCCCAGCGGCGAGGACGGCAACACCTGGGGCGCGGCCCTGTCCGCCCTGGGCGGCGGCACGCTGTATCTGCTCGACCCCGACGCGGCCCCCACGACCAGCGGCCTGCACGTCGATGACAGCGGCGCCCTGCGCGCCGCGCTCAGCGCCTCGCGGCTGGTGAAGTCGAGCTACGAGATCGATTGCCTCACCAACGCCATCGACATCACCGTGGCCGCCCTGCACCAGGCCTACAGCGTGGCGCGCGAGGGCATGTGGGAGTACCAGGCCCAGGCCGCCATTGACGGCACGTACCTGCGCCTGGGCAGCGAACGCCCCGGGTTCCCGTCGATCTGCGGCACGGGCCCCAGCACGACGGCGCTGCACTACCAGGCCAACCGCCGGCGCTCCCGCCCCGGCGAGCTGCTGCTCATGGACGTGGGCGCCGAATACCGCGGCTACTGCGCCGATGTCACCCGCACCATCCCGCTCAGCGGGCGCTTCTCCCCGCGGCAGCGCGAGATCTACGAGCTGGTGCTGGAGGCCCAACGCGCCGCCGAGGCCATCGCTGTACCGGGCGTGACCATGTCCGAACTGCACCAGGCCGCCGCCGATGTCTTCACCGAGGCGGGCCTGCGCCAGCACTTCAAGCACTCGGTGGGCCACTGGATCGGGCTGGACGTGCATGACGTGAGCGACCTGAGCGCACACGGCAGCATCCAGGTCCCGATCGTGGAAAACACGCTGTTCACCATCGAGCCCGGGCTGTATCTGGCCGATGAGGAACTCGGAGTCCGCATCGAAGACGACTACCTCATGACCAGCGCTGGCATCGTGAAGCTCTCCGCAGGAATCCCCAGCGACCCCGACGCCATCGAAGCGCTCATGGCCGCGCTGCGCTGACGAGCCTCAGGCCCCACCACGACCCATGAGAGCCAGGACCTCCCAACTCACGTTTGCCTGCGCCGAGACACTGCTGCTGCTGGCGGTGATCACGCCGGTGACGCACATGCGCGCGCTGTTGTTGAGCCTGTTGGTGAGCAACCCGGCGTCGCTGCCGGAGCTGGGCCCCACCGAGCCCGGGTTCATCCTGCTCCGTTCGCTGCTGTTCGTGTTGGTGCTGCAGATGGCCTTCGGCTTCCGCGACCTGTACAGCTGGTCGATCATCGTGCGCCCCGAGACGGTGGTCGTGCGCCTGGTGGAGGCCATCATCCTGGTGCTGGTGGCGCTGCCCCTGCTGCACTACGGCATGGGCGTGGTCGACCGCGCCATGGAGTTGGACGGGCTGTTCCTGCGACTTCAGATCCACCCCTTTCTGATCGTGGCCGGCTGCGGGATCGCGTTCCTGAGCGGCTACACGTTCCGCATGCGCTGGCCGCGCTGGATCCATGGCGCAGGCCTGGCGGAGCGCGTGCTCCTGGTGGGCCGCGGCCCCATGGCCGACCTGATCGTCGAGGAGGCCCGCCGGCGACGCGACCCCGGCATCGAGCTAGTGGGCTTCCTGGATGAGCAGGGCGAGCAGAGCCTGGGCCGCCGGGTGCTCGGGGCTCCTGATGGCGCCGAAGCGGTCGTGCGAGACCACGACATCCAGCGGGTGGTCATCAGCGTGGACGCCGTGCCGGCCAACGACGCCATGCTGCGCCTGCGCCTGGCCGGAGCCCGCATCAGCAGCGCCAGCGCGTTCTATGAACGCATCACCGGGCGCGTGTCTCCCGCCGCCATCGCCAGCCCCGACCTGTTTCTCTCGACCGCCGGACCCGGGCTGGCGTATCGCGTCGCCAGCCGCTTGACCGATGTGTTCTGCGCCGGCATCGGCCTGGCCCTCGCGCTGCCGTTGATGCTGGCCGCAGCCCTGGCCATCAAGCTCGAGTCCAGGGGACCCATCTTCTACAGCCAGGAGCGCATGGGACTCAACGGCCGCAGCTTCCGGGTGTCCAAGTTCCGCTCGATGCGGGCCGACGCGGAGGTCGGAACGGGGCCGGTCTGGGCCCAGGCCAACGACAATCGCATCACGCGCGTGGGTCGCTGGCTGCGTAAGCTCCGCGTCGACGAGATCCCCCAGCTCTGGGCCGTGCTGCGCAACGACATGAGCCTGGTGGGCCCGCGGCCGGAGCGGCCCTTCTTCGTGGACGAACTGACCAAGCAGATCCCGCACTACGGCCGCCGCCACCTGGTCAAGCCGGGCGTCACGGGCTGGGCCCAGATCAACCACAGCTACGGCAACACCACGGACGACGCCTTCATCAAACTGCAGCTCGATTTGTACTACGTGAAGCACCGCAGCCTTGCGCTCGACATCGCCATCATCCTGCGCACGGTCAAGGTCGTCGTGCTGCAACAGGGCGCCGTGTAGCGCCAAGCACGCACGCTGCGCGCGACGCCGCGCCGGTCTGCTGTTCAGCGCCCCGTCCCGACGCCGCGCTCAGTCCAGCGGGAGTGCCACGGCCAGAGCCCGTAGGGTCGACTTGTCGAGCAGGTGCAGCTGTTGCACCAGCACGTGTTGGCGCGACAGGCCGAGCTGCTCCAGAGGTACGGCGCCTTCCCAGCGCTCGCCGTCGAGCACCGCGATCAGCTGCCCCAGCAGCTCGGCGTATCCGCGCGCGTGTTCACTGCTGGCCAGCGCGCCCTCCAGCGGGATCATGGCCAGCATGTCCGCCAGGGGGATGCGCGGATCGTCGGCCCCCTGCAGCGCCGCCAGCTGCGCGCGTCGCTCCAACTCGGCGCGCACGTTGCCTGGCAGCAACCCCGCGCCGATCAGGTCGCTCAACTTGCCGAAGATGTTGCGCTCCAGAAAACGGCCGGCGTCCGCGATGTGCTGAGCCTCGTGCAGCGAGAGACTCTGGAGCAGATGCTGCTCGTAGGCGCCGGCTGCGTCCTCCACCGCCAGCAGCGTGAGACGTTGAGCCTGGTCCAGCGGCTCGGAGAGCGAACGGCGTTGCAGCCGATCCTGCGCGGGCAGCGGGCCCAGCTCCGGGAGCTGGCGCAGCGACTGGTCGAGGAGCGCCGTGCGAGCCAGCTCGTCCAGGTCGAGAAACACCACGTCAACCAGGCCCGCTCCCGTGAAGCGCGCGCCCGCCGCGGCGGCCTGCCCGGGCACGCGCAGGCTGCGAACCAGGCACAGATCGTAGGCCTCGTCCGCCGCGCGCTCGTCGGGCACGCGCTCGCGCGACATGAGGTCGTACCAGGTCAGCTCCGGCGCCATGCCAAGACCCTTGCCGCCGATGATGAACGCGCCAGGCAAGCGCTCGCGTAGCGGCGCGGTGTCGAGCATCTCGCCAAAGAGCCCGAACGAGCGACGCGGGAGCGCGGCCAGGCTGGGTACCTCGCCCAGCGGGGCGGCGGCGCTGTCCAGCGCCGCGACGAACTCGTCCAGTGAGAGCGCCCCGTCGGCTGAAACGTCCTGGTAGCTCTGGCGCGCCGCCAGGGACCACTCGCGTGCGAGCCGCAGGCGCTTCAGTTCAGGGGCACCCAGGCGCGCGGCGTCCGCGTCCACGCGCAGCTCGGGCGTGGGGCCCGTGGGGTCGGCCCCCAGCCGACCGAGCAGGCGTCGGCGCCGGCCCACGTCGTCGGCGCCCAGCGGTCGCGAGGCGTCCATGCCGGCTATGGCCAGCGAGACCTCGCCGCGACGCTCGGCCAAGCGGCCCGCCAGATCATCTCGTGCCCGTCGCCAGCGCGCGCCCTGGCCGCGATCGGCGGCCAGGGCCCGGACCAGGCGACGCTCGGACTGCTCGTCCGGCAGGGCCGTCACCAGCCGCCCCAGCAGCTGCAGCCCCTCCGGCACGGCCAGGCCCGCCTCCAGGTCGTCGGTGAGTCCACTCACCACCGCGTGCAGGCGCCCGGACGCCGCGTCGCTGCGTCGTCCCAGCCAGCGCAGTCGCGCGCTGCGGTCCTCGTCCGGCTCGAGCAGGACCTGAAGCTCGTCGAGGCGACGCTCAGCCAACCAGCTCTCGCCCGTGACGGCCAGGGCTTCGGCCCCGCCGGGCTGCTCAGCCAGCACGCGCGACGCCACCGACCGACGCCGGGTTCCACTGGCCGAGCGTCGGGCCAGCTCCAGCCAGGCCACCGGGCCCAGGGACTCTGCGTCCGAGGCGGCCTGCAGGTCAGCGAGCGCCTGCTCGCGGCTGGCGCGATAGCGCGTGGACAGCCAGCTGCCCTGCTCGAGGCTCCGCACCAGGGCCGCGGCGCGCCCCTGCTCCAAGGCCATCAGGTCCCAGCGCGCCCGCTCGGCGAACTCGCCCGGGTCCAGCAGCTCGATCCCGGACCGCACGGCCGCCGCATCACCGCGCTGCAGTCCCAGCCAGATCTGGTCGATGATCTGGTCCTGCGGACCCACCACCACCGGTGCGAGCCGCGCGCAGGCCCCCACCATGCCCCCCAGGGCGCACACAGCCAGCCAGCAGCATGCCCTCAGCGCCACACTCATAACCAAGCACCTGCAAACGACTTAGAGATGTTAGCCATGTGTTCGTATGTCCTCGAGGGCATCCGTCGCTCGCGCGCCGCTGGCCCCATCGCGCGAGGGACTGAGCGTAAAGCCTTGAGCATCAACAACTTGAGGTATTCATGGGAAATCCCATCCCGTTTGGCACGCCGCTCGCTATAGGTTTATCGCCGAGGATTTTTCGGATGCTCAATCCTGCGGAACTGCCGGGATCGGGCCCGGCGCCCGCGTTCAGGATTGTAGGGAGGAGGATCGGGTCGGCTCCCATCGAGGAGCCGGCCCGATCACTTTTTTTGGGGCGAGCATGCGCTCCGTCTGCCCGCTGGGCACGCTAGGCTCCCGGACGATGATTGCCCTCCGGCTGGCCAGATCACTGCTTCTCTGGGCCACCGTCGCCGTACTCTGGGGCGCCGCGTACGCCCACTCGGTCAACGCCGTCACCTTGGATCGGCGCCTGATCTGGTGCCTGCCCCCGCTGCTGGCGGTCCACGCCCTGGGCCTCTTGCTGGCGGCGCGCCTGGGCCGGCGTCGCGGGGGGCCGCTCTCGCTTGACGACCACGGGCTGGCATTGATCGTCACTGCCCTGGCCACCTTGGCGGCCTCGCACATCACGCCTTACACCTCCATCCGTGTCCTGCGCGAGGAGGTCGCGCCGATCTTCGCCTGGGTCCCGCTGCTGGCGGCCTTCGCCGGGCCCGTGCTGCTGACGCTGGGCCGCGGCCGCCTCGATCTGGCCGATCGAGCCCTGGTGCTCGCGCTGCTGTTCATGCCCCTCAGCGGGGCCCTGTTCCTGGTCGAAGGGCCCGCGGCCCTGTGCCTGGCCGGCGTGGCCTTGCTGATGGCGCTCGAAGCCGCCGGCGGGCGGTTGCCGCGCGCGCGCGTCTTGGTGCTGGCCGGACTCACTCTGGGGCTGCTGTTGCTGACCGCGCACGTCGGCCCCGACCGCTTGCAGGCAGCCCCCGCCGTACCCTGGATCGCCGCCTGGACCGCGCTGCTGCTGGCCCTGGCCGCGCGCCCCCGGAGCGGCGCCGACTGGCGCCTGCTGCTGGCCATGCCGGTGGCCTCCGCGACACTGCTGGCCCTGTGCGGCGTAGTCCTCACGGCATACCTGACCGACCAGATCAGCTGGGAATCCGCTCGCGACACACGCCTGACGCTGTTCCGGCAGCACCCCAACTTCCTGGCGCCGTGCTTTGCGTACCACGCCGTGCTGGCCTTGGGCCTGGCCGTGAGCGGGCGTCGGGGACGGCCGCTGGCTCTGCTCGCGGCGGCGCTGCTCGCCGCGTCCACCTGGCACACAGATTCGCGCGCCGGCCTGGCGCTGCTGGTGCTGGGCGTGCTGGGAGTTCCGGCGCTGCTGGTGCTGCTGCGGTTGGGTGGCGACCGCCGCCCGCGACTGCTGGCCACGCTGGTCCTGGCCGCGCCGGTGCTCGGCCTGGGCATCGCGGCCCTGGTGGGCTCGACCCTGCTGCCCGACCAATGGACGGCCGGCATCGGACGCTTTGAGAAGTCGTTGGACTACCGGCTGGACGCGTGGCGCAACAGCCTGACGTTGGTCACGCAGAATCCCTGGCTGGGCATCGGCCCGCGCACCTTCCTGTCCGTGGAACGCTTCGCTCCGGGCAGTCGCTTCTTCAACGCACCCGAGTCGCCCCATCCGCACAACGTGCTGCTGTACCTGGCGCAGTCGGGAGGCTGGGCCGCCTTGGCCCTGTTCCTGACCTGGCTCGGCGCGCTGCTGGCCGGCCTGCTGGCTCCGCCCCCCGACGGACGAGCGCGTACGTTGCAGGTCGTCCTGGCAGCGGGCCTGCTGGCCCTGATAGCCGCCAACCTGCTCGACGTGGGACTGGCGCTGGACTCCGTTGTACCCGAGCCGATCTTCCTCATGACCGGCTTGGTGGCGGCGCTGTGGACGCGCTCGGGAGGCGCCCGCCTGGCCCCGGGGCCGGCCCTGATCGTGGCCGGGCTGGTGCTCTGGCCGGTGGCTGCGTGGGGCTTGCTGCCCACCCTCGCCAGCACGCACCTCGAGCGCGCTGAGATCGCGGCGTATCAGGCCGGACAGCGTAGCGACAACCACACGCTCTGGGACAACGCCCGCGCTCACGCCCGCGCCGCCATCGAACTCGACGCGGATCTCGAGCCGGCGTACGCATTGCTCTCGCGTTGGCTCGAGGGCACCGGGGGCGGAACCGACGCTGCACGCGACGTGCTGCTGACCCTGCGCGAGCGCGCCCCACGTCACGGCCCGACGCACAGCCGCCTGGCCCACCTGTACCTGCGCTCGCACATGGACACCGAAGGCGTGGACGAGCTGCGCACCGCGCTCAACGATAGCCAGGGCTCGGTGCATCTGACGCGCGACCTCGCCGAGCTGATCATGGCCCTGGCGCGACTCGGACGTCGGGACGAGGCCATGGACACGCTGGTGCAGGCGCTGTCCCGGAACGTGGGCGTCATCGATGCGCTCAACTGGCGGCAGCACAAGGACCACGGGCGAGAGCTGCTGGCCGGCGCGTCCGATGACCCCATCCGGCTGGCCGACGCCATCGAGATCCTGTTCGGGAACTACGTCCGTCAGAGCACAGCCGGGCAGGAGGTGGGACGCCGCGCCTGGATGGACCTGGTGAGCGCCTTCCGCCGGGCCGCGCGCGACGACCGCGCCCTGGCCGTGCTCGCACACGTGCATGCCCACGTACCTGCGGTGGAACGCCACTCCATCGCCAACGAGCGCGGGCGCATGGCCCTCGCCGCCAACGACCACGCCGCGGCGGCGGAGTGGTTCGACGAGGCCCTGGCCCTCACCGGCAACCCGTTCTTTGCCATGCAAGCCCAACGCGCACGGGGATTCCTGGCGGGTGCGCAAGCACATGCTGGCGACGCCCGGCCCACGGCGCTCACGGCCATGGGCGAGATCCTGGATCAACCCGAGGCCTTCGAGGCGGAGCTCACCCAGCGTGCCGAACGCGCCGAGCGTGAGCAGCGCCCCTGCGACGCCGCTCGGCTGTGGCGTCGCATCCTGCTGTTCGAGGACGACACGCTGCTCCGGGCACGCCAGCTCCAGCGCTGTGCCGAACTCTCGCTCGCGGCCGGCGAGCCTGACGCCGCGGCCCAGGCCGTGGCCGACGCGCTCTGGCACCTGGACGCCAAGCCCTTCCCCAGAGAACTGCTCACCGAAGGCCTGGTGGGCTCGGGGCCCCGTCGCCTGGCACAGCTGGCTGCGGCCGCTTGGTCCACGCAGGAGTTGGGGGCCGAGCAACGCCTGGCGCGCGCCTGGAACATGCCAGGGTTCTTCCACGCCACGCCTGCGGCCTGCCTGTTCCGCATGTCCTTCTTCAGCGAGAACGGCCAGCCCGACGCACAGCTGCGTGAGGCCGAGATGGCCCTGCTGATCAATGCCCGCGACCCGTCGGCGCTCTGGTCGCGGCTGGAGGCGCTGGAAGCCCTGGGGCGGCACAGCCAGGCCGAGTCGGCCATGCGCAACATCGCCGAGCAGATGGGCGTCGGATCCGGGGCGCGCCTGGAGCGGATGTTCGCCCAGGTGCTCGAGCACGGACGCGAACGACTCGACGACTGGAACGCCTGGTTCGAGGCCGCGCTGGTGCGCCTGATCCAGGGTCGCTACGCCGAGGCCGCCGACCTCATGGGTGAGGCCGTCACGCTGCACACAGGCAGCGACGACGAGCGCGCGCGACTGCTGGCCTGGCACGCCCGCGCCGAGCTGTTCTCCAGCCGGCCCTCGTCCTTGCGCACGACCCACCAACTGCTGCAGGAGGCCGCTGGCCTGGCTCCCCACGTGGGCTCCATCCGCCTGCGGCTGGAGACCCTGCCATGAGGGGCCGCAAGTGGCTCTGGGCGCTACTGGTGTTTGTCGCCGCGCTGGCGCCGCGCCTGGCGTACGTCGAGCAGAATGAGCGCCAGCTCGGCCTGGACGTGAGCCGACTCGAGCAGACCGACAACCACGTGTTCGCGTCCTGGGCGCGCCTCATCGCAGCCGGCGACCTGCTCTGCGAAGAGCAGCCCCACGCCTTCCACCACTGGACCGCCGAAGTGGCGCCCGAGGGGCGCTGGCTCGAGTGGTATGGCGGCGACAGCATCTATCACCAGGCGCCGCTCTACCCCTACGCCGTGGCCGCCGTGTTCCGGCTGCTGGGCGATGACCACGCCATGGTGGCCCGGGCCCAGGCGCTGCTGGGCGCGCTGACCTGCCTGCTCACGTTCCTGCTGGCCTGGCGCGTGCTCTCGCCGCGCGGCGCCGTGCTGGCCGGTCTGCTGCTGGCCTTCATGGGCTCTTACTACTTCTACGACGCGTTCATCCTGCGCGACGGCCCCATGGCCTTCCTGGTGGTGCTGCTGGCCTACGCCCTGCAGGTGGCCGTGGAGAAGGACAGCCTGGGCCGCTGGCTGCTGGCGGGCATGGCGCTGGGCCTCTTCAGCCTGGCCAAGGAGACCGGCCCCGCGCTGCTGCTGCTCACCCTGGCGGGCCTCATGCTGTGGCACCGCCGCCGGCCAAGCCACGCCGCCCTGCGCAGCGCTGTGGTCGTGCTGGGTTGGCTGCTGCTGCTCTCGCCAGCGATCGCGCGCAACCTGCACCTGGGCGCGCCGCCGCTCAAGCTGAGCACCCGCGGCCCGGAGGTCTTCATCACCGGCAACGTCCTGGGCCAGACCGGCGTGGGCTGGAACCCTCCCAGCGATGAGATGCGGCGCATCCTGACGGACAGCAACTACTCGTTGGTCGGTTCCATGGCCGCCACCGTGGCCACCCACCGCGCCGATCCGTGGGGCTACGTCGAGCTGCTGTGGAACAAGACGCGGGCCGTATTCAGCGGTTACGAGGTGCCCAACAACGTCGACTTCTACCTGCACCGCGCGCACCTGCCCACGCTCCGGCTGGGCTTCGTGTCCATGTCGTTCATCGCCCCCGCCTGCCTGCTGGGGCTCTTGCTGGCCATCCCGCGGCGACGCAAACTGGCCGTGCCCGCGCTGCTGCTGGGCGCCGTGCTGGCTTCCGTCGTCGCGCTCTACATCCTGGCCCGCTTCCGCCTGCAGGCGCTGCCGCTGATGGTCCTGTTTGCCGCGCTCACCCTGGACTGGGCCCTGTCCGCGTTGCAACGGCGGCGCTGGATCGCGCTGCTCGCAGGTGGCCTGGCGTTCGGCCTGCTCGCCTCGTGGAGCTGGTGGGACGCAGACCCATTCGGAGAGCGCAACAAGCACACCGGCATCATGATGAAGCTGGCCAAGATCGGCGACTTCGACAAGGCCATGCGCTACCGCGACCTGCTCATGGATGCCTTGACCAGCAGCGACCAGGGCATGGACATCAACATGGCCGCCAAGCTGGCTGTACTCACGCAGACGTTCGAAACCTTTGAGCGCGGGGCGCGGTTGGAGGCCGGCGACCCCCAGCGTCATCTGACGCTGGGCGAGGGCTACTCCATGCTGCAACAGATCACCAAACGCGGCGACCTGGCTGACTTCCACGCGCTCGCGCTGCGCGAGTTCCGGATGGCGCTGGCCCTCGACGCCGACGTCGTGGGGGCGGACTACGGCGTCGGCGTGGCCCTCTCCCGCCTGGCCCGACATCGCGCGGACCTGGGCCAGCCGCTCGACCTGGGAGCGACCCTGTCGCGCTTCAAGGCTGAGCTGCGCAAGCACCCGGAGCATGGGCCCAGCCACCGCGACGCCGCGCACATCCTGTTCTCCTGGGGTGAGCTGGCCATGGCCCTCGAGCACTTCCTGGAGGCCGACCGTCTGGGGGCCGCGGGCGGCCTCGAGCTCGCCTGCGCCGCGCACATCTCCATCGATCGTCGACTGAGCGACGCGGCCGCGCGACAGGTGGGTGGCGAGATCGTTCCGGCCTACGACGAGGCGCGCGGACTTGCCTTGGGCGACCGCGCTCTGCTGCTGGCCCCCGACGACCCGCTGGTGCTCTTCCGCGTCGCCGACGTGCTGTACGTGGGCGGGCGACATGACGAGGCCGTGGCCCTGTTGGAGCGCTTGATCCCGTTGGAGCCGTGGCGCGAGGAGGAGCTGCGCCACCGCATCTCCAAGTTCCTCGAGCAGCGGGAGAACCAGCGCGGCGTCGATGCGTTGAGCCCCTCTCCGAGCGACATGGGTGCGAGCGTCGTCGAGGAGCGCGGGCAGTGAACGGCGCCGTGGCTGTGCTTGCGCTGTGCGGTTCGCTGCTGCTGTGGGGCGCCTCGGCCTGCGGACCCGACGCCGCCTCCCAACCCACGGCATCGACGCACCTCGCCGCCCCGTCCGCGTCCGGTGCGACGCGCAATCCGACCGACCCAGCCGTCGAGGCGCAGGGCCCACGCCCCGACCTGCTGCTGGTGGTGATCGACACCCTGCGCGCCGACCACCTCTCGACCTACGGCTACCCGCGCCCCACCTCGCCCCAGATCGACGCGCTGGGCGCCCGCGGCGTGGTCTGCACCGACGCCACCTCGCAGTCGAGCTGGACCCTGCCGTCCATGGCCTCCCTGCTCACCGGACGGCGCATGTTCGAGAACGCGCGCCGCTTGCCGCGCGACACGCCGAGCCTGGCCGAGCGTCTGGCGGCCGCCGGCTACGAGACCGCCGCCTTCGTGGGCAACCCCAACCTGACCCGCACCGGCGGCTTCGCCCGGGGCTTTGATCACTTCATCACGCGTGACGACACTGGCGGCACGACCTGGGACGCGCCCGATCTGGAGGCGGCCGTCAACGACTGGCTGGCCCAGCACCCGCCGGGCGACCAGCCGCGCTTCGTGTACCTGCACCTGCTCGACCCGCACTGGCCCTACGAGCCCGCCCAGGAGCTGACGCTCAGCGGCAGGCCACGCCTGCGCGACGACACGCTCGAGGCCTGGATGGAGCAAGTTCGCGAGTCCGAACACCTGCAGCGGAACTTCGACCGCGACCGCCGCTCGATCCTGAAGGACATCGACGCGTACGACCACGAGATCGCGGTGACCGACGCGGCCTTCGGACGGCTGCTGTCCGCGCTGGGCACACGCGACCAGCTGGTGGTGTTGGCCTCTGACCACGGCGAGGGCCTCTGGGACCACGCCCACCACCAGAAGGTCGTGGCCGCCGACCTCGAGCGCGAGGGGCGCAGCCTGGACGACGCCACCCTGCGCGACCTGTTCTTCCGCGACCACAGCTACCACATGTTCGAGGAGCTGATCTCCACACCGCTGGTGCTGGCCGGTCCGGGGCTGCCGTCGGGCCTGCGAGTCGACGTGCCGGTGGAGAACATCGACATCGCGCCCACGCTGCTGCGCGCGGCGGGCTTGCCCGACGACCCGACGCTCGAGGGCCGGGCGCTGCAGGACGTGGCAGCCGGACGAGGTGTCGCCGCGCCCTTCGTCTACGCCCACGCCAAGGAGGCCACGGCGGTGCGGCGCACGCGGGACGGCACCAAGTTCATCTTTCCCACCAGCACGGGCGATCACTTCGGCATGCCCATGATGCTCTTCGACCTGCCCAGCGACCGGCACGAGCGCCGCAACCTGGCGTTCAAGGACCGGCAGCTCTCGCGCGACGAGCGCGCGCGTCTGGTGGCGCTGCTCAAGCAGCGCGAGCGCGCCGCCAAGGCATTCGATCTGTTTGACGGAGAGGACTCCGAGGCCATCGACGACGGCGTGCGCGCCGCCATGGCCGAGCTGGGCTACGTGGGCGCGGGCTTCGACGACGAGGGCGAGGGCGACGACGAGCGCTGAGCGACGCGGGGGCACAGTGCGCGCGAGCGCAGCGCCCGCGCTCAGCGCTCCAGGCTCACGTCGAAGGCAAGACGGTGCGGGCTCGCCGCCACGTGGGCTCCGAGCAGCAGCAGGGCAGCGAGCACAACCCAGCTCTTCACGGCCACGCTCTCCCGAGGCGAGTCGGCGGACAGCGGCCTCGCCCTGGAGCGAGAGGACCGCTGGCGGGAGCGCATGGGAGTCGAACCCACCCGGGGACTTGTTCGGCCCCCAATCTGGTTTTGAAGACCAGTAGGCACACCGGCACCTTGCCGCTCCCTCGTGCGATGCGCCGGCAGTCTACCAGCCGGCGGCGCGCGGCGGCCAGGGCGCGGTACCATGCCCGGCTGTCCCGACCCGGAGCCCCGCCCCTTGCCCCCCGCCCCACCCGACAAGCGCTTCATGGCCGCCCTGATGGCCCGGCGCAAGGGCGACACGGACGGCGCGCGCGCCATGCTGGCCGCCATACTTGAGCAGGAGCCCGAGCACCAGGACGCACTCGAGGTGCTGGGCATGCTGCTCAGCGAAGAGGGCGATCAGGACCAGGCCATCGAGCTCACCAAGCGCCTGGCCGCGCTGAACCCCGAGTCGATCATGGCGCACGCCAACATCTCGCGCTTCTACATGCTCAAGGGCGACAAGCAGACGGCCGAGGACTGGCAGGCGCGAGCGCGCGTGCTGGGATGGAAGGAGGAGGTCGGGCGCAAGGCCGCGGCGGGCGGCAAAGCCAGCGGCCTCGAAGGCGTCGACCCCGCCGTGGTCGAGCAACAGGAGAGCGCGGTCTCCGAGCGCCCCGACGACGTGCTGGCGCGCATGGCCCTGGCCCAGAGTTACCGCAAGCTGGGCATGCCGGCGCGGGCGCTCATGCATCTGCAGCGCGCTCTCGAACTCGAGCCTTCGCTCTCCAGCGCCTACCTGGCCCTGGGTCAGTGCCTGGAGGAGACGGGCGATCAGCAGCGCGCCGCCGAGATCTTTGAACAGGGTGTCCCCATCGCCGAAGCCCGGGGCGACCTCATGCCCCGCAACCAGATGGCCAGTCGACTGGCCGCGATCCAGAAAGCCAAGACGTCATGACCGCAGAGCTCATTCGTGGAGCCCCCGTCGCCAAGCTGATCCGCCGCCAGGTCGAAGCGACCGTCGCGGGCGCCAGCCGTCCGCCGTGCCTGCTCAACGTGGTGCTGGGCCAGCGCGGCGACCAGGCCGCCTACCTCTCGGCCCTGGACCGCGCCGCCGCCAGGCGCGGCATGACCAGCCGGCGCCTGGAGCTGCCCGAGGACCTGAACCAGGCGGCGCTGTGCGAGGCCGTGACCGAGGCTGGCGCCGACCCCGGCGTGGACGGCCTCATGATCCAGCTGCCCCTGCCCAAAGGCCTGGACCGGCAGGCCGTCACCGCCTGCGTGCCGGCCGCTAAGGATGTCGATGGCGCCAGCTGGCAGAGCATGGGCGCCGTGCTGTCCGGCGCACGTCGGCACACGGCCCCGGCCACCGCGGCCGCGGTGGTGGAGCTGCTCTCGTCGGACGAGCGTCTGCACCCCGCCGGCCGTCACGTGGTCGTGGTGGGACGCAGCTTGGTCGTGGGCCGCCCGCTGGCCGCCATGCTGGTCTCGCGCGGCCTGGGCGGCGACGCCACGGTCACCACATGCCACACACGCACGCCCGACCTCGCCGCCGAGACCCGCCGCGCCGACATCATCGTGGCGGCCGCGGGCGTCAAGCACCTGCTCAGCGCCGACATGGTCAGCCCCGGTGCCATCGTGATCGACGTGGGCACCCACGCCATCGAGACGGACGATGGCCCGGGCCTCACCGGCGACGTGCACCCGGACGTGGCCGAGGTGGCGGGTTTCCTGACGCCGGTACCGGGTGGCGTGGGCACGGTCACCACCGCCATCCTCATGCGTCACGTGGCGGCGGCCGCCTGCCCCGGCGTGATGGACCCCGCTTGGTGAGCCTGTCGTTCCTGCTCGCCGCGCTGCTGCTGCTGACGGCTCCGCTCCAGGGCCGCGAGCCGGACTCAGGAGACGCCAGCGCGCGCGCAGCCACCAGGGCCTTCTCTGACGCGCTCGCGCGCGGACTCGACGCCACCACCCTGCTGACCCTGCGTGACCTGGCGGCCCATGACCACCCCACCTCGGTGGACATGTTGCTGGACGTCCTGGCGGACGCCTCGCCCAGCCTGCGCCCCAGCGCGCGGCGCGTGCTGGCCGCCTATCAGCGGCCCGATTCGCTGGAGCGGATCCAGCGCCAGGGCCTCGATCACCGCGACGGCGAGGTGCGCGCTCAGGTGCTGATGGCCCTGGCCGCCGGCCGCCCGCCCGGCGTGGACTGGGTCGGCGCCTGCTACCTGGCGCTGGACGACGAGTACCCCGAGGTGCGCGCCGTGGCCATCAGCGCCCTGGGCCGGGCGCGTGAGCAAGGCGCGCTCAAGCACGTGATCGAGTCGGTCGGCGACGAGGCCGAGCGCGTGCGCGCGGCCAGCGCCGGTGCGCTCGTGCGCCTGGCCCAGCGCCGCGCCTTGCCGCTGCTGGATCAGCTGGCGGAGGACAGCGCCTGGCGCGTGCGCCTGGCCGTGGTGCGCGCCCTGCGCGAGCTCAAGACACGCGGCGGCGTCGAGCTGCTGGTGGACATGCTGGCCAGGGAGCCGGGCCGGCTGCGCGAGGACGTCATCCTCTCGCTGGTGCGACTCACCGGGCGCAACTACGGCAACCACGCCAAGGCCTGGAGCGCATTCCTGGCCCAGGCGCCCGACGACTACCTGGCCGAGGGCGACGCCCGCGCCATGGCACCCGTGGCCGGCAGCACCCAGACCGTTGCCAAGTACTACGGCCTGTCCAGCCAGAGCACGCGCTTTGCCGTGGTGACCGACCTGTCCACCAGCATGGATCACGTGGACGAGGGCCGCTACAAGGACAGCGCCCGGCGTAGCCGGCTGGAGGTCACCCAGACCGAGCTGGGCAAGCTGCTGGGCGGGCTCGACGCCTCCGTGTCCGTGAACCTGCTCACCTTCTCCGACGGCGTCGAGGCCTGGAGCAGCACCCTGGTGCCGCTCGACAAGCGCCAACGCGAGCGGGCCCTGCGCGAGGTCCAGGGCTACCGCACGCGCGGCGGCACCAACGTGTTCGCCGCCCTGGAGCGCGTCTTCGATCTGGCCGAGGCCTCCATCGACACGCCGGGCCAGGCCGACGCCGCGCCCGACACGATCTTCCTGCTCACGGACGGCGCTCCCAGCGTGGGGCCCATGCGCGACGTGGAGCTGCTGCTGGAGTACGCCGCCGAGCGCAACCGACGGGCCGCGCTGCGCTTCCACTGCGTGATCCTCACCAAAGACCGCTTGGCCGTGTCGTTCCTGGGTCAGCTGGCCCAGGCCAGCGGCGGCGAGTCCGTGGCCGTGCTGAAGTAGAGCCGCCGGGCAGCGCGTGTCGCGCGCGTGGGTCGCGGTCGCGGCGCGCCCGAAGGCGACGCCCCTCGCGGCCACGGGCTGCCAGGCTGCTAGGCCAGGGCCGCCGTCAAGGCCTGCACGAGGCGCGCCTCGTCATCGGGTCGCAACGCGGCCACGTCGAACTGCACCTGCCCGCGCCAGACGCGACTGAACACGCTCGGGTCGCCGTTGCGCAGGCGCGTGGCCAGCTGCTCCGCGGGCAGGCCCTCAACGACCACGCGCACGGCGGCGGACGGCAGCGGGCGCGCGGGGGCCGAGCCGGAGCCCACCGAGCCCTCGCTGTCCACGACCTCGAACGACGCGCCGGGCACGGCGACGCGCAGCGCGCGCGACAGCGCCATGGCGGCCTGGCGGCGTTCTCCCGCCGAGCGCGCGAGCGCCGCGAGCACCGGCACGTCGGAGGGCGCGGAGCGGTGCAGCTCCAGGGTGGCCGCCAGGGCGCTGAGCGTCAGGCGGTCGGGACGCAGGGCCCGGAACAGCGGGTGCCGACGACAGCGCGCCACCAGCTCGGCCCGCCCTAGCAGCACGCCGGCCTGGGGGCCGCCCAGCAGCTTGTCGCCGCTGAAGCAGACCAGGTCGGCGCCCGCGGCCAGGGCGGTGCGGGCGTCGGGCTCGTCGGCCAGCCCCCAGGCGGGGTCGGGCGGCAGCAGCAAGCCAGAGCCCGTGTCGAACGCCAGCGGTACGGCGCTGGTGTGGGCCAGCTCGCACAGCTCCGACAACTCCGGCGCGTGGGTGAAGCCTTGCACGCGATAGTTGCTGGTGTGCATGGCCAGCACCAGACCGGTCTCCCAGGTCAGGCGCTCGGCGAAGTCGGCGACGTAGGTGCGGTTGGTGGTGCCGACCTCGATCAGCGGGCAGCCCGACAGGCGCAGCAGATCAGGCAGTCGGAAGCCGCCGCCGATCTCGATCAGCTCACCGCGCGACACGATCACGGGGCGGCCATCGGCCACGGCGTGCAGCAGCAGCAGCAGGGCGCTGGCGTTGTTGTTGAGCACCGTGGCGGCCTCGGCGCCGGTGAGCTCCTGCAACTGCTCGACCACGGCGTGCTCGCGGTGGCGGCGCTGGCCATCGGCCGGATCGAGTTCCACCAGCGCGTAGCGATCGGCGGCGGCCAGGGCGGCCGCAGCGGAGGCGGCCAGGGGCGCGCGGCCCAGGCCCGTGTGCAGCACGACCCCGCTGGCGTTCACCACCGGCGGATAGGCAGCGGCTCCCGCGGCCAGCAGCCGGGAGCGAGCCGCCTGGGCCAGACGCTCGGCGCTGGGTGCCTGCTCGGCGCCGGCCAGCAGCGCGGCGCGCGCCTGGCTCAGCTCGCAGCGCACGGCCTCGGCGGCGCCGGGCAGGGGCCCCAGAAGGGTCAGCACGCGATCGACGGCGGGCAGCTCCCGCAGTCGAGTGGCGGTCAGGTCATCCTTGGAACTCACGCCCCCATCCTAGCCTGGACCGCACCCGGGTTGTGTGCGCGAGAAGTCCCTCGCGACGGTCGACGCCCTGGCGCCTTGTCCGGGCTAGAATGCCCTGCCCTCGTCCCCTTGGAGTTCCGGGTGAACCCGCCCCCGCTCGCCGCGGCCCATCCGTGGAAAACGCTCACGCCCGACGGGCGCCTGGTGCGCCGCCTGGCCTCCGAGCTGGGCATGGAGCCCATGCTGGCCGGCATCCTGGCCAACCGCGGCATCACGGACCGCGACGCCGCCGACGCGTTCCTCAAGCCGTCGGTGGACGCGCTGCATGACGCCCACGGCCTGGCCGACATGCAGCGCGCCGCTGAGCGCGTGACCCAGGCGTTGGCCGCCGACGAGACCATCCTGATCTACGGCGATGCCGACGTGGACGGCCTGTCTGCCACCGCGCTGCTGGTGGAGGTGCTCTCGACCCTGGGCCGGCGCCCGCTGGTGTTCGTGCCCAACCGCGCCTACGACGGCTACTCGTTCACCGAGCGCGGTGTGCAGTACATCCTCGAGCAGGGCGCCAAGCTGGTCATCTCGGTCGACAACGGCACCAGCGCCGTCGACGCCATCGCCGAGTTGCAGGGCCAGGGCGTGGACGTGATCGTCACCGACCACCACCTGCCCGCCGCCACGCTGCCGCCCGCCTTCGCGCTGGTCAACCCGCGCCGCGAGGACTGTCACTACCCCAACCCCGAGCTCTCGGGCACGGGCGTGGCCTTCAAGCTGGCCTGCGCCGTGGCCCATCGCGCCGGTGGCCGCGGGCGCGCGCCGGCCGCCGTGGGCAAGGTGCTGGGCGGGGCCCTGGCCTGGGTGGCCATGGGCACGGTGGCCGACGTCATGCCGTTGGTGGGCGAGAACCGCGTGCTCGTGGCGCGCGGACTGCGGGCCTTGACCCACAGCGCCAGCCCGGGGCTGCGCGCGCTGTGCGGCGTGTCCGGCATGGGTCCAGGCCACAGCGCCACCACCGAGGACATCTCGTTCAAGCTGGCGCCGCGCATCAACGCCGCCGCGCGCATGGGCCGCTCCGACGTGGCCGTGGCCCTGGTGACCGCCACGGACGAGAACATCGCCAACGACCTGGCGGCCACGCTCGACAAGCTCAACCGCGACCGACAGGCGGCCGAGCGCCGCCTGATGGCCGACCTGGCCCCGCGCCTGGCCGAGGTGCCGGACGGGCAACCCGCCATCTTGGGGCACGACGACTGGAACACCGGCCTGCTGGGCCTGGTGGCGGGGCGCGTGTCGCGCCAGCGGGGCATCCCCACCGTGTTGGTGAGCTGGGCCCAGGGCAACCCGGGCAAGGGCAGCTGTCGCTCGGCCGGGTCCTTCCACGTGCACGCCGCCCTCGAGCACTGCGCGCCCCTGCTGGCCGGTTTCGGCGGGCACCGCTTCGCCGCCGGATTCTCGCTGGCCCGCGAGAACATGGACGCATTCCGAGCGGCGTTCCTCGAGAACTGGGAGGCGTATGCCGCCGCCGGCCGCCCCACCGAGGCCCTGAACATCGAGGGCGAGCTGCCGCTGGTGGCGCTCAACACGCGCTTCCTGCGGGCGGTGGAGCAACTCGAGCCGTTCGGTCAGGCCAACCACAGGCCGCTGCTGGTCAGCTCGGACGTCGAGGTGGCCGTGGCACGCCGCATGGGCGGCGACGGCAGCCACCTGGAGCTGCAGCTGGCGCAGGGCGTGGCCCGGCTGCGCGCGGTGGCCTTTGGTCGCGGCGACCTGGCCGATCAGCTCGTGCCCGGACAGCACATCGACGTGGTCTACCACCCCAAGCTGAATCGCTGGCGCGGCCGCGAACAGCCCGAGGCTGAGCTGGTGGACCTGCGCTCGGCGCGCTCGGGCGCCAGCGCCCCTGGCGACGCGAGCGCCGCTGAGTGAGCCGATCGCGCCGCGCCCGTCACCGCGCCCAGGCCTCGCGTGAAGGGCCGCTGGGTCGCGCGGCGCCCGTGCCAGCACCCCCTCCTGACATGCCCGACATCCGCCACCCGCTGAAGACCGCATCATGATGCGCCGTATGTACGACAAGGTCCTGGAACTGGCCGGCCGCCCCAACGCCCTGCCGATCCTCACGGCGCTCTCGTTCGCCGAGTCGGTCATCTTCCCGGTGCCGCCGGACACCATGCTCATGCCCATGGTGCTGGCCAAGCCGCAACGCGCCGTGCGCTACGCAAGTTGGTGCTCGCTGGGCTCGCTGCTGGGCGGCATGACCGGCTACGCCCTGGGAATGTTCGCCTGGAGCCTGATCTCGCAGTTCTTCTTTGACCACGTGCCGGGCTTCAGCGAAGAGGGCTTCGCGCACATCCAGACGCTGTTCGAGCAGCACAACTTCTGGATCGTGTTCACTGCCGGCTTCACGCCCATCCCGTACAAGCTGATCACCATCTCGGCGGGCGCGTTCGGCATCGGCTTCCCGACCTTCGTGCTGGCCTCGGCCGTGTCGCGCTCGGCGCGCTTCTTTCTGGTGGCGCTGCTGCTCAAGCGCTGGGGTCCGCCGGCCCAGGCCTTCGTGGAGCGCAACTTCGGCCTGGTCAGCCTGACCTTCGTGGCCCTGCTGGTGGGCGGCTTCGTGCTCATGGGGCAGCTCTGAGCCCAGCCGGAGCGCTTGCTACACTTCCGGCGAGCGCGGCATGTCCGGACATCGTGAGCCGGTCCAGCCTCGCGCCCCCTCGTGACGACAGGAGCCCATGCACGAGCTCGCAGGCAACAATCTCTACCCCACCACCCTGGCGGTGACGTTCGGGGCGCACGCGCTCAAGTTGGATCTGCCCGCAGGCGTCTGGAACCCCACGCCGCACGGAGTGCACCTGGGCAACACCCTGGCAGGCATGGACTTCTCCGGTGAGGACGTGCTGGAGCTGGGCACGGGCTGCGGGCTGCACGCCATCGTGCTGGCGCGGCAGGGCGCGCGCTCACTGACTCTGACCGAGATCGAGAGCTCCATCCTCGACAACGCCCGGCACAACCTCGCGTCCCATGGCGTGCAGGTCCCGGCGGACTACACGGCCGCTGACTGGACCCATGTGCAGGGCGGACCCTGGGACACCCTGGTGGCCAACCCGCCCTTCACCAAGAGCGGCAAGCGCTACCGGCGCTACTTCATCGACACGCTGGTGCTCGACGCGCACAAACTGCTCAAGCCAGGCGGGCGGCTGGTGTTCGTCCAGTCGAGCATGGCGGACGTCCCGCGCACGCTGCGCCTGATGGACGAGTGCGGCATGGCCTGCCGCGTCCTGGCCGAGACCGACGGGCCGTTCCGGTCGTACTACTTCGAGGACCAGGAGTACATGACCGACATCGCGCGCATCCCGGGCGCCTACACACTGCGCGACGGCCAGCACTACGAGCGACTGACGGTGCTCGAGGCGACGCTCCCCTGAGCGGCGGGCACGGCCAGGCGCGGCCACCCGGCGGCGGCGGGCACAGCGGGCTTCGGCCTCACGCGGGGAGCGGCTTCGCGCGGGTGGAGGCGCTACGCAGCGTGGTCGCTCGAGCACCCGCCGTGGCACAACTGAAGGATGCCCGGCTCGTGTTGCGGGCCATGGGCATCGCTCACGCAGTGGTGTCCGAGAGCGGCGAGCAGCTACTGGTGGTCCCGACCGCGGACGGACTGCGCGCGGCGCAGCAGCTGGCTGCCTTCGCGGCGGAGAACGCGGGACACGACCGGGCCCAGCCGCCGCGACGCGCCAGCCTGGGCGTCCCGGCGCTGCTCTGCTGGCTGGCCGTGCTGGGGGGCGCGCACCTCGCAGCCCCTCGCTGGCTGCCCGCGGGCCTGGGCATCCTGGACGACGCCGCCGTGCAGCGCGGCCGCCTGGAGCTGCTGGCCACGGCCCTCACGCTGCACGCCGACGCCCACCACCTGGCCGGCAACGCCGTCTTCGGCGGGTTGTTCGTGCTGCTCTTGGCCCAGCTGCTGGGCAATGGTGTGGCCTTGCTGGCCGTGCTGCTGGCGGGCGTGGCGGGCAACGGCCTCAACGTCCTGCTGCGAGCGGAGGACCACCGCGCGCTCGGAGCCTCGACCGCCGTGTTCGCCGCCCTGGGCCTGTTGGTGGCCCTGGGCAGTCGCTGGCGCGCGCTGCAGGGCACCCGTCGCATGCGTCGCTGGGCCCCGCTGGTGGCGGGCCTTGGGCTGCTGGGCTGGCTGGGCACCTCGGGCGAGCACACCGATATCCCGGCCCACGCCTACGGCCTCTTGTGCGGCGTCGTCCTGGGCCTCGGCCTGGGTCCGGTGCTCACGCGTGGCGCCGCGCGACCCACCCGGCAGGTGGCCGCCGGTGTGTGCGCGGCGGCGCTGCTGCTGGCCGCTTGGTGGCGCGCGCTGAGCTGACCGCTCGTGTCAGCTCAGCGCCGCCAACTCCGTACGTGACGCGGGTGCCGCCGCCCGCACCTGCCGCCCGCACCTGCCGCCCGCACCTGCCGCCCAAAGGCGCGGCCGCGCGCGTCAGGCCGCCGCGAGCCTCAGCCGCACTCGGTGAAGCCGCAGGAGTGGCACTTCACGCAGCCCTCTTCAAACGAGAGCTGACCGCCACAGTCAACGCACGCGCCCTGCACCTTGCCCATCTCGTTGGAGCGGCTGCCGCGCGCGGCGGGAGCGCTGCCCGGCGAGAACGAGTCGAAGGAGGCACGCTCGGAGATCAGCGCGTCGCGCTCGCCGTTGGCGTCAGTGCCCGGCTGAGCGCCAGCACCTGCACCGGCGGCGAGCGCGTCATGCCGCGCCTCGCGCGCCTCACAGTACTTCTCGAGCGCCTTGCCGATGGCGTCGGAGCACGAGGCGATCTTGCCGTCCTCACCCCACGCGGGGCGGTGACACGAGATGCCCTTGAGCTGCTTGATCAGCGGCTCCAGGCTGGCGCCGCAACGCAGCGCGTAGCTGATCAGCCGACCAATGGCCTCGTTCTGCGAGGCCGCGCAGCCGCCCGCCTTGCCCATGTGGTTGAAGAGTTCGAACGGGCGCCCGTCCTGACTCTCGTTCACCGTCACGTACAGGTGGCCACAGCCCGTGTTCATGCGCACCGTGTGGCCCACGGTGACCTGCGGGCGCGTGCGCGGCGCGAGCCCCTCGTCCATGAAGGTCGGCGGACCGGCCTTGCGCGCGCCACGACTGTCCTGCAGGCGCTGGAGCACGGACGGGCGCCGCAGGTGTGGACCGACCGACTCGGCGTAGAAGCGCTCGAGTCCAGCGCTCAGCTTGCTGCCGAGCGCACCCACCTCGTCCTCGAGGAAGTGGCGGGCGGACTCATGCTTCTCGCAGGCGGTGAGCAGCAGGTCGACGGCTTCGTCGTCGCCCTGCTCCACGGCCTCCCAGTCCACCGCGCGATAGGCCAGGACCACCTCCGCCGCGCGGTCCTTGGCCTCCGCCTCCTGCGAGGCGAAGCTGCCTCCGGGGTCGGTGGTCGGCGTGGCATCAGTCATCGCTGCCCCCCTTCGGCTCGGTGGCAGCCGCTGAACGATCGCCGTCGGTGTCGCCCAGCAGCATGTCGAGAATCTCGGCCTTCTCGGCGTGCTCAGCCTGCGCGTCGGCCGCCGGGGCCGCAGCGGCCGGCTGCTTGGTCTCCAGCACCATGGGCTGGCCGGCGCGGCTACCGTCGCGATACACGGTGATGCCCTTGCAACCCGTCTCGTACGCCATGAGGTAGGCCCGCTCCACCTCGTCCACCGTGGCCTCGGAGGGGAAGTTGATGGTCTTGCTCACGGCCGCGTCGGTGTGTGCCTGCCAGGCGGCCTGCATGCGCACATGCCAGTCAGGACCGACATCGCGGGCCGAGCGGTACACCTCGGTCAGCGCCGGGCGCAACTCCACCGGGCAACCCACGATGGTGCCGTGACCCACGGCGTACTCGACCACCTGATCGATCTGTTCCTGTGACAAGCCCTCAACCTTGAGCGCATCCAGGAAGATCGGGTTGACCTCGAACATGACCTGCGCCGTGCCCGCCGAGTCCTTCATGACCTGACGCTTGAAGGCCAGCGAGAAGATGGGCTCGATGCCGCCCGAGCAGCCCGTGATGATGGAGATGGTGCCCGTGGGAGCGATGGTGACGCAGTGCGCGTTGCGCATGCGCCGGCCCTCGACCTTGTCCCAGCGGCTGCCTTCCCAGTTCTCGAAGACGCCCTTCTCCTCGGCCAGGACGGTGTCCTCGTCCCAGGCGATCCCGCGGATGAAGGCGCCCACGCGGCCGGCCACCTCGAGCGCCCGCTCGCTGTCATAACCCACGCCCAGCTTGAACAGCAGGTCGGCCCAGCCCATGACGCCCAGGCCGATCTTGCGGTTGGCCCGGCACATCTTGTCGATCTCGGGCGTGGGGTAGTTGTTGACCTCCACCACGTTGTCGAGGAAGCGCACCGCGGTGCGCACGGTCTGTTCGAGGCCGTCCCAGTCGTAGGACGACTCGAGGTCCGTAGGGTCGCTGGCCTCAGCCGTGCCGCCCGCACAGTGGAACATGGCCAGGTTGAGCGAGCCCAGGTTGCAGGCCTCGTACGGCAGCAGGGGCTGCTCGCCGCAGGGGTTGGTGGAGGTCATCGGACCCACGTTGGGCGTGGGGTTCACCTCGTTGATTCGGTCGAGGAAGATCAGCCCCGGCTCGCCCGAGCCCCAGGCCTTGCCCACGATCAGCCCGAAGATGCCGCCCACGGTCCAGTAGTCGGAGGCGTCCAGCTCCTGCCCGGCGACGAGGCGCTCGTGCGCGTCGTAATCTGGCTTGTTGTCGGACTGCTTGAGCAGCGCCTTGCGCTGATTGTGCGGGTTGACCACCACGTGCAGGCCGTCGCGCTCGTCGTGCACACGATCCATGAAGGCGTCATTCACGGTGCAGGAGAGGTTGTAGTTGGTGACCCGGGTCAGGTCTTCCTTGAGCGTGACGAAGGGCAGGATATCCGGGTGGTCGATGCGCATGGTGCCCATGTTGGCGCCGCGCCGGAAGGCGCCCTGCTGGATGGCGTCCGTCACCGAAGAGAGCATGCTCAGGAAGCTGAGCGGCCCCTCGGTGGTGCCCCCCGAGCTGGCCACGATGGAACCGGCCGGCCGCAGGCGCGAGAGATCGATGCCGGTGCCGCCGCCGGCGCGCTGCACCAGGGCGATCTGCCGCGCGGTCTCCATGATGTCGGCGATGGAGTCCTCGAGCGGCAGCACGAAGCAGGCCGAGAGCATGCCCAACGGGCGCCCCGCGTTCATGAGCGTGGGCGAGTTCGGCATGAAGCGGCGCGACCACATCATCTCGAAGAAGCGCTCAGACCAGAGCTCAGCGTCGGGCTCGACCTTCGCCACGTGATCGGCCACGCGCCGGAAGAGTTCGAGCGGCGTCTCCACCACCTCGCCCGTCTCGTCCTTGCGCAAGTAGCGGTTGCGCAGGACGCGCAGGGCGTTCTCGGTGAGATCGCCGGAAGCCCCGGCGGCTGGCACGGACTTCACGTCCACGCCTTTCTTGGTTGCTCTGACCACGTAAGCCTCCCCAGGCAAGTTCAGATCGTTCGGTACAGGAAAATGAGCCATCTCCAAGCGATCTGACCCTCCGGATGGGGGCCGATCGCCGATGAGGCCCAACATATAGGGGGTGCTTCGTGACGCCAAGGCCCAATCTGTACGGATTCCGCGCCCTCGGGGCGCGTCGCGCCTGGCGCGCAGGAGCGTCGCCGCATCAGCCGCTGTCGCTCGGCTCGGCGGGCGCCGCGTGCGGCCCCCAGCGCTCGACCTCAAGCGCGAGGTCCACCCCGGCGCGCTGCGACACACGCTCCGTCACACGCTGCAGCAGGCGGCTCACATCCTGTGCGCTGGCGCTGCCGTCATTGATCACGAAGTTGGCGTGGCGCTCTGACACGCGCGCGCCGCCCTGCCGGAGCCCCTTGCAACCCGCCTCGTCGATCAGCTGTCCGGCGCTGCCGCCCGTCGGGTTCTTGAACATGCAGCCCGCCGAGCGCGCGGCCAGCGGCTGGCTCTTGACCTTGCCGCGCAGGACGCTCTCCATGCGAGCGCGGATGGCCGCGGGCGTGGCCGGCGCCAGGCCCAGCACGGCGTCCAGGATCACGCGGCCCGCGAAGGGCGAGCGCCGATAGCCGAACATGTCGGGCGAGCAGGCGACGATCTCGGGCTCACCCTGCGGCGTGACCAGGGTGACCTCCCGCAGCAGCTCGCCGATGGCGCCGGAGCTCCCGCCGGAGTTGCCCGCCACCGCGCCCCCTACCGTACCGGGGATGCCCATCAGACACTCGCTGCCCGTCAGACGCACGTCCAGCGCGACGCTCACGAGGCGCGACAGCGAGGCGCCGGCCTCGCAGCGCAGGGCGTGCTCGCGCTCCCCGTCGTGATAGATCATCTTCATCAGGTGCGTGTGCAGCACGACCTCGGGCACGCCCGCATCGCTCACCAGCAGGTTGCTGCCGTGCCCCAGCATGCGCCACGCCAGGCCCGCGGCATGCAGCTCGCGCACCGCCAGCATGAGCTCGGCGCGCGTGCGCGGCTCAATCACCCAGGGCGCCAAGCCGCCCACGCCCAGGGTGGTCAGCGGCGCGAGCGGGGCGTGCTCACGGACCAGCAGGTCCTGCTGCAAGGCGGCGGGCAAGTCCATCGATATCTCCAGCTCCCATGACGACGCAGGCGTCCCCCGGCCGCAGCAGCGCGCGGGCGGCCGCGTCGGCTGAGGCGGCAGGGCCCAGGCGCTGCACATGCTGGCCGGCGCGCTGAGCCAGGGTCTCGGCCAGCGCGTCGGCGCGCTCGGGGCGAGCGTCACGAGCCACGAAGATATCGCACAGACCCACCGCGTCGAAATGGCCCAGAGCGGTGACGAACGCGTCCAGGTGTTCTTCGGTGCGGCTGACCTGATGCGGCTGGAACAAGGCCACGCGGCGGCGCCCCGGGAGGTGGCTGGCCAGGGCCTCGGCCGCGGCGCGCAGGGCGTCGGGATGGTGCGCGAAGTCGTCGATCAGGCGCACGCTCGCGCCCGGGGTCAGGTGCAGCTCGCCGCGATCGTGCAGCCGGCGCCCGACGCCCTCGAAGCTGGCCAAGCCCGCCAGGCCCTGCTCCCAATCAACCCCCAGGGCATGCACCGCCAGCAGGGCGCAGAGGGCGTTGCCCAGGTTGTGGCGACCCCACAGCGGGCAGAGCAGGGGCAGGCGTCGGCCGTCATCGAGCAACAGATCGCCGCGCCAGCCGTCGGGGCCGGCGACCAGCCGCTCCAGCCGCAGGGTCTCGTCGACCGACACGACGCGCCCGCGCGGCGAGACGCCCGCTGAGGGGGCGCGCGGCTCGCCTTCAGGTGAGTGGAGCGACGCACGCGCTGACGCATCAGGTGCCTCTGCGAGCGCTCCCGCGCACGCCGCGTCGTAGGCACTGTCCGGCGCCTCTCCCAGCAGCTGCTCACGGGAGAGCCCCGGGCCCAGGACCAGCGTGCCGCCCGGCGGCAAGCGGGCCGCGAAGCGCTGAAACGCGCGCCAGACGCCGTCGAGATCGCCGAAACAGTCCAGATGATCAGCGGCCACGCCGGTGATCACGCCCACCTGGTAGTCGAGTTGCAGGAACGAGTGGTCGTACTCGCAGGCCTCTGCCACCAGGACCTCGCCCCGCCCCCACGAGCAAGCCGGTAGACCGCGCGGCAAGCCGCCCACGACCCAGGCCGGCTCCAACCCCGCGTGCTGGGCCAGGTGGGCCACCAGCGCGGTGCTGGTGGTCTTGCCGTGCGTGCCGGCCACGGCCACGCCTCGGCGCCCCGCCATGATGCGCCCCAGGGCCTCGGCGTACTTGAGCACCGGCACACCGGCGGCGCGGGCGGCCGTGACCTCGCGGTCATCGTCTGGGACGGCCGCCGAACGCACCAGCAGGTCCGCGGCGCGCGCGTGCTCGCAGCCAGCCCCCTGGGACAGCTGCAGGCCAGCGCGCAGCAGAGCCGGAGCCACGGCCGCGCGGTCGCTGCCGCTGACACGATGACCACACTGCAGCAGCAGCCGGGCCAGCACGCTCAGACCGCCCCCCGCCACGCCCACGCAGTGCACGCGCGGCGGCAGGCCCGTGCCTCCGTTGCCGGGCAGCCCGCTCACCGGCCGCCGGCGGCCGCCAGCACCACGTCCGCCACATGACCCGCAGCCCGGGGCGAGGCCACCGACGCCGCCGCGCCGCTCATTTCGGGCAGTGAGTGCAGGGCCTGAGTCAGCAGACCGGACAGGGAACGTCGGCCGGAGGGGTCGTCGCGCGGCACCATGAACGCGGCGCCGGCATCGAGCAGCCCGCGCCCGTTGGCCTCCTGGTGGTGATCGGCGTGCCAAGGGTAGGGCACCAGCACCGCAGGTGTGCCGGACAGGGCGAGCTCGCTCACCGTCCCGGAGCCGGCGCGACACAGCGCCAGGTCAGCGGCGGCCCAGGCCGCGCCCATGTCCTGCACGAAGGCCAGACGCCGCACGGGCACCACGCCTTCGGTGGGCGGTAGATCGTCTCCACCCGGCTTGCCGGTGACGTGCAACACCTGCCAGGCGCGCTCGTCTGACGCCAGCAGGGCTCGGGCAGCGGGCACGAGCGCGGCCAGATCCCGCGCGCCCTGGCTGCCGCCCAGCACCAGCAGCGTGTGCCGTTCGGGCAGCAGGCCCAGGTGCTCCCGCGCCGAGGCGCGATCCCAGGAGGACAGGGGCAACGTCGGCACTCCCGTGACGGTGCGGCCGCAGCGGCCGCTGAGCCGCACGCGCTCGTGAGGCAGGCAGGTGTGGTCGACGCGGCTGGCCAGCAGGCGCCCGACCTTGCCCGGCACGGCGTTGGTCTCGATCAGCACGCTCGGCCGGCCGCCCGTGCCCGCCAGCAACGCGGGCAGCGAGACCCAGCCGCCGGTCATGACCACCACGTCGGGGTCGTCCTCTGCCAACGCACGCCGCAGCCGGGAACCGGCGGCCACCCAGCGATCAAGACGCAGGGGAGAGGGACGCGAGCCGCGCCCGAAGAGCGACACCGCGCGCAGACTGCGTGGCGCGAGCATGCGCTGCTCGACCGCGCGCCCGGCCACCAGGAACAGGGACTCGACGCCGACCCGGCCCAGCTCCTCGGCCACGCCGATGGCCGGGGCGAGGTGTCCGCCAGTCCCGCCTCCCAGGAAGGCGACCTTCACGGGATGCGCAGCGTCATGCCCACGGCGAGCTGGTCCGCGTTGCTGATGATGTCGCGGTTGGCCGCCAGGATGCCCGCTTGATGAGTCACGCTGCCCTTGAGCCTCTGCGCGATCGCTCCCAGGGTGTCCCCGGCTCGCACCGTGTAGAGGCGCGGACTCTGCCCGGCAGCCGGAGCCGGGGTCGCGCGTGCCGCCGCGCGAGCGCCCCCGCTGCGAGGCAGACGCAGGCGCTGCCCGGGGACCAGACCGAGCTCCTTGACGCCGGGGTTGAGGGCGCTGATCTCGGGGTGCCGGGAGGCCTGACCCAGGTGCTTCTGGGCCAGCTCGGAGAGGGTGTCGCCCGGCTTCACGACCACGAAGTCCGGCACGTTCATGTTGATCACAGGCGCAGAGACGGAGTGCTCGCCGGGGTACGGGAGCGGCGGCTCGGCGGGGTCGAAAGCGCCCAGGCCCTCGTCCAGTCGCGGCACCTGGATGCGCCGCATGACGCGCGGAGCGCGGCGGCTCGCGTCCGCCGCGGGCGCGTCGGCGCTGTCCGCCCTTGCGACCGTGGTCCCGTGCCCGGGCTGGTTCGCGGGCTGACGGCTGGCTTGCACGGGGCGCGGCAAGGCCCGCGAACGGGGGCCCGCCGCATCGACGGCGCTGGGCCTCGACATGACCACCATGCGCCCGGCGGCCTCGCGCGCAGTCTGGTCTTGAAGCTCATCGGCCGGGTCGAGCACCCACGCCAGACCCAGCACTCCGGCAACGAACACGAGGGCAAAGAGCCCGTACTTCTCGACGTCCGACATGACTGTCTCTCCGAGCGTCAGCGACCTTGGTCCGCAACGGCGGACGCGGTGCTGCCCGGATCTTGCTCCGGGTGACGAACCAAACCAAGCAACAAACCACACGACGCGGCCAACACCAACAGTGAGGTCCCGCCCATGCTCACGAACGGCAGCGGCAGGCCCTTGGGCGGAGCCATGGCCGTGACCACGGCGATGTTCATCAAGGCCTGCACGGCGATCTGGAACAACAGCCCCGCACCGACCACCAGCCCGAAGCGGCTCCGCACCCCCAACAACAAGCGCGTACCGTGGTAGAGCAGCGAGCCGTACAAGCACAGCAACAGCAGCACGCCCACCAGTCCGAGCTCCTCACCGATCACCGTCAGGATGAAGTCGTTCTGCGCCTCGGGCACGTAGCCCCACTGTGCACGGCCGGCCCCCAGCCCCGTGCCGGTGGCGCCGCCGGAGCCCACGGCCACCAGACCCTGCCAGACCTGGCTGCCGGTCTCGGGGCTGGTGAAGCCCTCCAGGCGCCGCCAGACGTGCTTGAAGTTCAGCAGGCTGTAGCCCAGCACGACCGCCATGACCGAGCCGAAGCAGGCCGCCAGGTAGCGCCCGGGGGCGCCCGCGATCCACAGCAGCATGGCGCCCATGAAGAGCAGATAGACGCTGCTGCCGTAGTCCGGCTCCAGCAGCACCAGCACGGCCGGCAGCCCCATGATGGCGAAGGGCACCAGCACGCCCTGAACCAGGCTCGACATGCCCTCGCGCACGCGGGCCACCCAGGCGCCCAGGCTCACCACCACGGCCACGCGCCCCAGCTCGGAGGGCTGGAATGCGAAGGGCCCCAGCGCCAGCCAGCGGCTCGAGTTGTTGACCGACAGCCCACCGGCCAGCGTGGCGCCGAGCAGCAGCACGGACAGCCCGAAGAGCAGCGGGGCCGCGCGGTAGAGCTGCTGCGGCCGCACCCGCGAGCAGGCCAGGAACACGGCCACGGCCACGCCGACGCGCATCAGGTGCCCGCGCACGCTAGCCAACGGACGGCCAAGCAGCTCATCCTCCAGGCCGGTGGCCGAGGCCACCATGACCAGACCCAGCCCCATCAGGGCCAGCATGGCCAGGGTCATGCCGCGCACGCCGGCGCTGGGGTCGTGGTGTGAGGCGTCGAGGCTCGTAGGCATGGCGAGGCGGCTCCTACTGCACGGCCAGGCTGGCCAGGCCGGCGGCCGCGCAGATCACGGACACGATCCAGAACCTGGTGACGATGCGGGTGTTGGGCACGCCCGCAAACTGGAAGTGGTGGTGCAGCGGCGCGCAGCGGAACACACGCCGCCCGCCGCTGAGCTTGAAGACCGACACCTGCGTGATGACGCTCAGGGCCTCCATCACGAACACGCCGCCGATCAGCACCAGCACCAGCTCGTGCTTGGTGACCACGGCCACGTAGCCCAGCAGGCTGCCCAGGGGCAAGCTGCCTGTGTCGCCCATGTAGATCAGCGCCGGCGCCGCGTTGAACCACAGGAAGCCCAGCGTGGCCCCCGCCATGGCGGTGCAGAACACCGTCAGCTCCTGGCTCAGCGGCACGTAGAACAGGTCGATCTGGAGCGTGTCCGCGCGCCCCACGGCCACACACACCACGGCCATGGTCAGAGCCGCCACGACGATGGAGCCGGCCGCCAGTCCGTCCATGCCGTCGGTCAGGTTGACGGCGTTGCTGGTGCCCACGACCACCAACAGCACGAACACCATGTGCGGCAAGCCGGCCCAGCCCGACAGGTCGAACACCATCGTGCTGAACGGCACATGCACGGCCAGCAGATCTTCCACCGGCTGACGCTGGAAGATGAACGTGACCGAGAAAGCCAAGCTGGCCGCCACCAGCATCTGGAAGCCCGACTTGGCCGCCGCCTGCAGCCCCTTGCGGTCGGGGTAGCGCAGCTTGATCCAGTCGTCGATGAACCCGATCAGGCCGTAGCCCAACGTGGAGAGCAGCGCCAGCAGCACGTAGTCGTTGTTGAGGTCGCCGAACACCGTGCCGGTGATCAGGATGGCGCCCACGATCATGACGCCGCCCATGGTGGGCGTAGGTGCCTTGTTGGCGTTGATCGCGTTCAGCGTGTCGGAGAACGTCTTGGTCTCCTGCTCGATGTAGTCCCGGCGGTGCAGCAGACGCAGCAGGCGCGGCCCCAGGAGCAGGGCCACCGAGAAGGCCATCACCGCGGCCAGGCCCGAGCGCGCCGCCAGCGAGCTCAAGTTGGCCAGGGGCGGCCAGAGCGCCGTGAGCTGATCGAGAAACAGCAGGATCACGGGGCGATCGCGGCCTCCCCTTCCGGCTCTGGCAGCGAGAGGTCCGTCAGCACGTCCTCGAGCGCCATGCGCCGGCTGGCCTTGACCAGCACCAAGTCGCCGCGCTGCAGGCGCGAGGCCAGGGCCGCGTGGGCGCCCTCGCGGTCGCTGCAGGTGATGCAGGCGTCGCGGTCCAGGCCGATCTCGACGGCGCCGGCCACCACGTCGCGGGCGTAGCTGCCCACGGCGACCAGCAGCTGCGGGAAGCTCTGGGCCAGGGCGCGACCGGCGGCGCGGTGCAACTCGTGGGACGAGGATCCCAACTCGAGCATGTCGCCCACCACGAACACGCGGCGGCCGGGGTGGCCGAGCTCCGCCACCGCCGCGGCGGCCGCGGCCAACGAGCCCGGGTTGGCGTTGTAGCTGTCGTCCAGGACGGTGAAGCCGCCGCGCTGCTTGAACTGCAGACGGCCCGGGGGCGGAGGCACCTGGGCCAGGGCCTGCACGGCCTCGGCGCGATCGACGCCCGCGACCTGGGCGCAGGCCAGGGCAGCCAGGGCGTTGAACACGGCGTGGCGCCCCAGGTGACGCACGACGACCTCGCGCCCGTCGTCGTCCAGCACGAAGCGGGTGGACTCCACCGAGCAGCGCACGTCACGCGCGCGCAGGTCGGCCGACTCGCTCAGGCCAAAGCTGAGCACCTCGCCCGGCGCCATGGCGGCCAGGCTGCCGTAGCTGGGGTCGTCACGGTTGAGGATGGAGACGCGTCGGCCCACCAGCCCGGTGAGCAGCGCGGCCTTCTCGGCGCGCACGCCGGCCAGACTGCCCAAGCCCTCGAGGTGCCCCGCGTGCACGTTGGTGATCAAACCAACGTCGGGCTCGACCATGCGGCTCAGGGCCTCGATCTCGCCCGGGGCGTTGCTGCCCAGCTCGACCACCACGGCCTCGGTGTCGGGGCCGACGTCCAGCAGCGTGAGCGGCACGCCCACGGCGTTGTTGTAGCTGCGCAGCGAGCTGACGCAGCGGCGGTCGGCGCCCAGCGCGGCCGCGGCCAGGTCCTTGGTGCCGGTCTTGCCGTTGGTGCCGGTGATGCCCAGCACCAGCGCCTGCGGGGACGCACGGCGTCGAGCTTGCCCCAGCGCACCCAGGGCAGCGAGGCAGCTGGGCACCAGCACCTGGGGCAGCGGCACCGGCAGCTCGCGCTGCACCACCAGCGCGGCGGCGCCCGCGTCGGCCGCGGCCTGGGCGAAGCCGTGACCGTCGAAGCGCTCGCCGGGCAAGCACACAAAGAGCTGCCCGGCGCCCGCTGTGCGCGAGTCGATCGAGACCCCGGACAACTCGGGCTCGCCCTCGCTGCCGAAGCGGCGACCGCCCGTGATCTCGAGTACGTCGTCCAGTCTCAGAGCGTCCACAGCACCTCCCGAGCTACGTCACGGTCGTCGAACGGCAACACCTGCTCCCCGATGGTCTGGGTGGTCTCGTGCCCCTTGCCCGCCACCAGCACCACGTCACCGCCACGCGCCTCGCGACACGCGGTCTGGATGGCCTCGCGCCGGTCCACCAGCGAGATGGCCTCGCGCCGGGCAGCCTGGGGCATGCCGGCCAAGACCTCGTCGAGGATGGTGGCGGGCGGCTCGCCGCGCGGGTTGTCACTGGTGACGTAGAGCACGTCGCCGTGGCGCGCCGCCGCGGCTCCCATGAGCGGGCGCTTGCCCGCGTCGCGGTCCCCGCCGCAACCGAAGACCACGTGCAGGCGCCCGCGGGTGAGCGGGCGCAGCAACGCCAACACCTGCTCGAGCGCGTCGGGCGTGTGGGCGTAGTCGACCAGCACGCGAAAGTCCTGGCCGCAGTCCACCGGCTCCAGCCGACCGGGCACGGCCGCCAGGGCCGACAGCCCCGCGCGCAGGGCGCTGGCGGACAGGCCCAACACGTGTCCGGCTGAGGCCGCGGCCAGGGCGTTGGCCACGTTGTGCCGCCCCACCTGCCGCATGGACATGTCGATGCGTCGCGCGCCGCGCTCGCACACCAGCTGAAAGCCGGTGCCGTGGGCGTCGAGGCGGCGCACGTCGCCGTGCACGTCGACGCCGGGCTGCAGCCCGTAGGTCAACACGCGCGCCACGGTCTCGTCGGCGAAGCGCTGGCTGAGGGGGTCATCACCGTTGAGCACGGCCGTGGCGTCGGGCAACAGCCCCGCGAAGAGGCGGCCCTTGGCAGCCGCGTAGGCCTCCATCGAGCCGTGGTAATCGAGATGGTCCTGGCTCAGGTTGGTGAACACGCCCAGGTCGAAGTCGACGCCGTCCACGCGGTGCTGGGAGAGCGCGTGGGACGAGACCTCCATGACCACACTGGAGAGGTTCTTGTCCACCATGCGCGCCAACAGTCGCTGCAGCTCGATGGCGTCGGGCGTGGTGTTGGCCAGGGGCTCGTGGGTCTCGCCGACCCAGGCGCCCAGGGTGCCGATCACGCCGCTGCTCTGTCCGTCCATGGTGAGCATGGAGCGCAGCATGGAGCAGGTGGTGGTCTTGCCGTTGGTGCCCGTCACCCCCACCACCGTCAGGCGGCCGCTGGGATGCTGGAAGAAGCGGTCGGCAAGCTGGGCACGCACCGCCGGCAGGTTCACGGCGCAGACCGCGCCCACGTCCTTCGGCAAGGGCAGCGGGCGTTCGCTGGCCACCGCCGCGGCGCCGCGGGACAGGGCCTCGGCCACGAAGTCGGCGCCGTCGACCCGCGCGCCCGCGCTGGCCACGAAGAGGTCGCCCGGCCGCACCTTGCGGCTGTCGCCGGTGATGCCCGTGACCTCGGTCGCGGGCAGGCACAGCGCCACCGCGCCGGTGCCATCGACCAGCGGCTCACACAGCCTCTTGAGGGAGATCCGGTTCACGCTGTGCTTCATTAGGCGCCGTAGAACCGGCGATTCAAGTGTGCTGCTGGGGGGATTCACTGGACCGGGTGTCCCAGGTAGGGCAGCACGCGGGCCAGGATACGCCCCGCAGCGGGTGCCGCGCTCTGGCTCGAATAGCGCGCATGGGCGGGTTCGGAGACCACCACGACCAGGGTCACCTCGGGATCCTCGGCGGGCGCCAGGGCCGCGTAGGAGTGGATCTCCCGGGTCAGGTCCACCTCGGAATCGGCGGTGCCGGTCTTGCCCGCCACGGCCACGCCCGGCAGCTTGACCTCGCGGCAGCTGCCCTCGGCCACCGCGCGCGCCATCCAACCGCGCACCAGCTCGACATGCCGCGAGGCGAACACGACGCGCTCGTCGGCGGGCGGCGTCTCGACGTACTCACCCAGGGCGGACCAGTGCCCCTTGACCAGACTGGGGCGGCGCCAGATGCCGTCACTCAGGCTGTTCACGGCGGCCGCCATCTGCAGCGCCGTGACGCTGATCTCCTGGCCGTAGGTGACCGAGGCCAGGGTCCAGGTGCGGTGCCAGCGCTCCAGCGGCGTGATCATGCCGGGGGCTTCGGCCGGAAGCGGCACGCCGATGCGCGCGCCGAAGCCCAGGCGCACGAGCAACTCGCGCACCGGCGCCATGGCCTCGCGATCGCGCGGCGTGTCGGGCGACACCAGGCTCATGAAGATGTTGGCCATGCCGATGTTGCTGGAGTGCACGATGACCTCCTCCAGCGACAGCCAGCGGTCCTGGGGGTGCGTGTCCCGGATGCGACGCCCCGGCAGCACGCCGCGCTCGGCGCGGCAGTCGACGCTCTCGTCGGCGGAGATGATGCCCAGCTCGAGCGCCGCCGCCATCATCAGCGGCTTGAAGGTGGAGCCGGGCGGGTAGATCTCCTGCACCGGGCCGATGATGACGCTGTCCCGCGGGCGATCGCTGGAGTCGTCCGGGTTGAGGCCCGGCACGGACGCCAGCGCAAGCACCTCGGCGCTGCGCGTGTCCAGCAGCACAGCGAAGGCGCGGCGCGCCTCTTGCTCTGCGCACACACGCACCAGCTCCTGCTCCAACATCTGCTGCAGGGCCACGTCCAGGGTCAGCACGACGTCGAGGCCGTGCATGGGCGGCAGCACGGGCAGCCCGTCCTCGGCGATCTCGCGCCCGCGCTGATCGACGCGGTAGCGACGCGCGCCGTCCTCGCCCGAGAGCAGCATGGACAGGCCTTGCTCGAGGCCGGCCACGCCCTGCTGCTCGGCGTTCACGAAGCCGAGCAGGTTGCCGGCGGCGACGCCCCATGGATAGCGGCGCGCCATGCCGGTCGAGAAGTCGAGCTGACGCAGCTCAGTCAGGCGCTTGGCGCGCAGCAGCTCGATGCCGTCGGGGGCCGAGACCGGGCTGCCCAGCACGACGTTGCGCTCACCCACCATGCCCGCGCGCAGCTCGTCGGCGGGAACACCCACCCACGGCGCCAGGGTCTGGGCGATGGCGCGGATGCGCTCGGCGTTCTGCCCGGAGGTCTTGTGAGCTGGCTTGAGGTTGGGCGGCCAGGCCGCCAGCTCCAGGGTCTCTACCGAGGAGGCCAGCAGACGGCCGTGGCGGTCCCGCAGCGAACCCCGGCGCGCCGGCAGGTGTTCACGCCGCAGGGACTGCCCCTCGCTGGCCGCGGCCAGGCGCGCGTTGTCAAAGGTGCTGAGAGTCACGACCCGGGCCGCGCCGACGAGCAGTCCAACCCCCAGGAGCAGAGCGATCCCGAGGACGCGCCGGCGCTGATTCCGGATCATGGCAGCTCTCCGTTCTGCGTTGCCGGGCTGGCGATGTCGCTGACGGGGGCGCGGTCCAGCATGGACAGGCGTTGGTTCAGGCCCAGCTCGAGCCAGACCAGCCGCCCTTCGAGACGCGCGATCCGATCGCGGTGCTCGGCCAGGCGAAAGCCGTCGGCGCTGGCCTGGCTGCGCAGCACGCAGGCGAGCAGGGAGACCAGCAGCAGAGCGCTGGCGGCGAGGGCGGCGGACAGGTTCATGTGGAGCTCCTCCCCTGATCGGCTCGGCGCAGCACGCGCAGCTTGGCGCTGCGGGCGCGACGGTTGGCGCGCACCTCGTCGCGGCCGGCCTGCACAGGACGCTTGGTCAGCAGCTCGGCCACGCCCGCGTCGCTCGCGGCGCGGAAGGCCTGCTTCACCAGCCGGTCTTCGCCCGAGTGGAAGGCGAGCACCGCCAGGTGCGCGCCGGGCGGCAACAGCTGCAGCGCCAGGGGCAGGGCCTCGATCAGCAGCGGCAGCTCCGCGTTGACCGCCATGCGCAGGGCCTGGAAGGCCTGGGTGGCGGGATGCACACGCCCGCCCGCGCGGCCGGCCAGGCGCTCGATCAGCTCGCGCAGATCGCCGGTGGTGCGGAAGGGGCGGCGCGCCCGACGCTCGACCACGGCGGCGGCCAAGCGACGGGCGCCGCGCACGTCGCCACCGTCGCGCAGCAGCGTCACCAGCTCGTCCTCGGAGACGCGCGCCAGCAGCTCGGCCGCGGTCTCGCCGCCGCTGCGGTCCATGCGCATGTCGAGCGGCGCGTCGACGCGCAGGCTGAAGCCGCGCTCGGGCTGATCGAGCTGCATGGACGACACGCCGAGGTCGAGCAGCACCACGTCAGGGCGCACGCCATCGGCCGCCAGCGAGCGCAGCCGTGAGACGCAGTCGCCGTGAGTGAACTGCACGCGCTCGGCCACGTCGGCCAGGTTGGCGCCGGCCAGCTGGAGCGCGTGCTCGTCGCGGTCGCTGGCCAGGACCTGACCGGTCGGAGCGGAGGCCTCCAGGAACGCCCTGGTGTGCCCGCCCGCCCCCACCGTCAGATCCACCAGGAGCTGCCCGGGGGCGGCGCCGACGAGTCGCAGAAAATCCCCCGCCATCACGGGCACGTGACTCATCAGCGCCTCCTGCAGAACCTGATTCACTTGAGCACCGCCCGAGCCTGGTCCCCGTAGCGCTCGAGGGAGGCCGCCAAGCACTCCTCATGCGCGTCCGGGGTCCAGAGCTCGACGCGGTTGCCCGCGCCCACGAAGACGACCTTGTCCTCCAACCCGATGCGGCGCTTGAGGCCTTCGGGCAGGAGCATGCGGCCGTTCTTGTCCACGGCGCAGACCTCCGTCTCACCGAACCAGGTGCGCCCGAGGTCGCGCACCTTCTCGTCGCCCAGGGAGCCGGACGTGATCGACTCGGCCAGGACGGCGAAGGATTCGGTGGGGTAGAGGTACAGGCAGGCGTCGAAGCCGACGGTCACCGCCACCTCGGCGCCGGCCCCTTCGAACTGCCGCAGGACATCGAGCATCTTACGCGGCACCGAGACGCGGTTCTTCGCGTCCAAAGCGTGGATGAAGGTGCCTGTAAAGAGCCGCATTGCCATCCGAGTCCCGGAGCCCACTCGACGGACAAGTTGTACCACCTTCTCCCACTTCGTGGGGATCTGCTGCACTTTTGCCCACTGCGAGGGAATCGACTTGATCGAGGGGCGGGTGGACGATCAGGCCCGATACAGGCGCGCAACGTGTGTTTGGGGCGGGATCCGCTCGATCGCGACAGCTCGGTGAGCAGACGGGACCTGCAGGCAGCTGCCAGGCGCCGATGGGACCGGGCCCCACCGGGCACCCCACCTCGCCCCACCGGGCTCCCGCACCTCACCCCAGCGGGGGGCGTCTGCGCGGACGCGGTCGTCGAAGCGCTGGTGTACGCAGCGCCCGCGCCCGTGGCCCCGCCGCAGGAGGACGTACGCCTGCAAGCAGCCTCTGTGAGAAGGCTGCCAGGGGGAGGCCGCCGCCGCCGCCGGGCGCGGCGTCAGTTCAGCTCGGGCTGAGCCTCTGAGGCATCGTCGCCCGCTCCCCCATCGTCGGCGCCCTCGCCCGCGCCTTCGGCGGCGAGTCCCTGGCGGCCGCGAGTTGGAGCGGCGGCGCGGGTGCCCGGGCCGTCCGGCAGGTGTGGTGCGTCGGGCTGCGTGGACGGCTCATGGCCCTGCGACCGCTCGGGGTCCTGCGAGGGCTCACAGTTGAGAGGCAGTTCGGAGTCCTCCGGCGCCTCCGGGCTGCCGGCCGCCTCGGAGCTCAGCGGCGCCTCGGGCGCGTCGGGCGCGTCGGGCGCGTCGGGCGCGTCGGGCGCGTCGGGCGCGTCGGGCGCGTCGGGCTGACTGGCCTGGACGACGATGGCGCTGGGGTCGAGCGGATCGGGGCCCTCGGGCAGATCGGCGGCCAGCAGGCGCTTGAGCCGCTCCCGCGTCTCAAGCATGGCCTCGGCCGACAGGTGCGGCGCGGGCACCTCGAGCTGTGGCTGACCCGCGCCGCGGGTCACCAGCATGACCTCGCCGCCATCGCGCGCCTCGAAGCCCTTGAGGCGTAGGTGCCGCTTGCGCACCAGGATCAGACCGACCAGGTAGGCCAGGCCGCGGTAGACCGGCTCGGGTCGGGCCAGCATGCGCGTGAACATCTCGCGCAGGAAGGCGTAGTCGACCACAGGGCGCGCGTCCTCGTCCGCCACGCGCGTGGAGCACCAGAAGATGCCGTCGCTGTCGGCCCTGACGGCTTCTCCACAGGTTGCACACAGGTCTTCCCGGCGCGGGCCCTCGGCGTCGAAGCTGAGCGCGACGGTGACGGCGCTGCCCACCTCGAGCGCGTGCTCGCATCGGGAGCAGCGCTCGCCCGCTGCGGGCAGGGTCCACGGGTCGTCGGAGGCCACGATCATCTCTCGCGCGGGCAGGGTTCGACAGCCCACGCTACCGGCGCACGAGTGCGCGCTCAACGCTCCAGTACGCAAGACGCCCAGCGCGTCCGTTGAAGCGGCCCGGCGGCGGCTCTAGTCTCGGGGCATGGTTTCCATCTCGCCGTTCACGCACCTGCACGTCCACAGCCACTACTCCCTGCTGGACGGCGCGATCACCGTGCCCGATCTGGTCGGCCAGGCCAGTCGCTGCGACATGGGCGCGCTGGCGCTCACGGATCACGGCAACCTGTTTGGCGCCATCGAGTTCTACAAGATCGCGCGCGAGGCCGGTGTGCGCCCCATCCTCGGCTGCGAGGCCTACGTGGTGGATGGCGACGCCACCAAGCGGCCGCAGCCCGGTGAGAAACGACGGCGCTACCACGTGACCCTGCTGGCCAAGGACCGCACCGGCTTCAGCAATCTGTCCAAGCTGAGCTCGCGCTCATGGCTCGAAGGCTTTCAGCGCAAGCCGTGCATCGACCTCAGCATGCTGGCGCAAAACAGCGAGGGACTGATGGCGCTCACGGGCTGCATGTCCGGCCGCGTCGCCAGGCCGCTGCTGGAGAACCGGCTGGACGACGCCGTGCGTGCGGCCGAGGAGTACGCCGAGATCCTGGGGCGCGACAACGTGTATCTGGAGGTGATGTCCAACGGGCTGGAGCCGCAACGCGTGATCCGCGAGGCCATGCCGCGCGTGGCGTCGGCGACGGGGCTGCCGCTGGTGGCCACCAACGACGTGCACTACGCCTGCGAGGGCGACGCCGTCGCGCAGGACGCGCTGATCTGCATCGGCACGGGGCAGCGCATGCACGACACCGAGCGGCGCTTCAAGATCGATACCAACGAGCTCTACTTCCGCACCAGCGAGCAGATGGCCGCGCTCTTCGGTGAGGACAGCGAGGCCTACCGCAGCACGGGGGAGATCGCGCAGCGCTGCGACATCCAGCTCGACCTCGAGACCATGCACCTGCCGCGCTTCGACATCCCCACCGACGAGTCGGCGCCCGCGTACATGCGCCGCATCTGCGAGGACGGGCTGGCGCGCCGCTACGGCGAGGTCACCCAGGCGGCACGCGACCGCTTCGAGCGCGAGTTCGCGGTGATCGAATCCATGGGCTTCGTGGACTACTTCCTGATCGTCTGGGACCTGATCAAGCACGCGCGCGGGCAGGGCATCTCGGTGGGCCCCGGGCGCGGCTCGGCGGCGGGCTCCATCGTGGCCTACGCCCTGGAGATCACCCAGCTCTGCCCGCTCAAGTACGACCTGCTGTTCGAGCGCTTCCTGAACGCAGACCGTATCTCCATGCCGGATATCGACATCGACTTCTGCCGCGATCGGCGCGAGGAGGTGATCGAGTACACGCGCCAGAAGTACGGCAACGCCCAGGTCTGCCAGATCGTGACCTTCGGCACCATGGCGGCCAAGGCGGCCATCCGCGACGCCGGCCGCGTGCTGGACATCCCGCTGGCTGACGTGGACCGCATCGCCAAGCGCATCCCCGACGCGCCGGGCACGCGCCTGTCCAAGACGCTCGACGACGACAAGGAGCTGATGGAGACGCTCAAGAGCGACGAGCGCCTGAGCGAACTGGCGGACGTGTCGCGCCGCATCGAGGGCATGGCGCGCAACACATCCACCCACGCCGCGGGCGTGGTCATCACGGAGCATCCGCTGGTGGAGCATGTGCCGCTGTGCGTGGTGAAGGGCGCCATCAACACCCAGTTCCAGATGACGGCGCTGGAGGACATCGGCCTGCTCAAGATGGACTTCCTGGGGCTGAAGAACCTCACCATCCTGCAGAAGGCCGCGCGCATCGTGAAGCTCACCTGCGGTGAGGAGATCGACTACGAGACGCTCAGCCTGGACGACCGCGCCACCTACGAGCTGCTCAAGACCGGCGACACCTACGGCGTGTTCCAGCTCGAGTCATCGGGCATGCGCGAGCTCATCGTGCGGCTGGCGCCCGACTGCTTCGAGGACATCATCGCGCTGATCGCGCTCTACCGTCCCGGGCCGCTGCAGTCGGGCATGACCGACAGCTTCGTCAACCGTAAGCACGGCGTGGAGCCCATCACCTACGACCACGCGCTAATGGAGCCGATCCTCAAGGACACCTACGGCGCCATGGTCTACCAGGAGCAGGTCATGCTCCTGGCCCAGGCGCTGGGCAAGCTCTCGCTCAACGACGCCGACGGCCTGCGCAAGGCCATGGGCAAGAAGAAGCTCAAGGTCATGCTGCAGTACAAGGACCAGTTCCTGGAGGGCTGCCAGCAGAACACGGTCCCGAAGCCGAACGCCGAGAAGATCTGGGACGACATGTCCCAGTTTGCGCAGTACGGATTCAACAAGTCGCACTCGGCTGCCTACGGCTTGATCACCTTCCGCACCGCGTACATGCGCGCCCACTACCCGGGCGAGTACATGGCCGCCATCATGTCGTGCGACGCCGGCGACAGCGACAAGCTGGCCGAGTACGTCGAGGCCTCGCGCCGCTCGGGGCTGCCGGTCGAGGCGCCCGACATCAACGCCAGCATGGACGACTTCACGCTCGACGACGGCTCCATCCGCATGGGGCTCAACGCCGTGAAGGGCGTGGGCAACAAGGCCGTCGCGGCCGTCCTGGCCGCGCGTGAGCGGGCGGGTGGGCGCTTCGCCGACCTGTCCGACGTGGTCGACAACATCGACGGCAAGGCCGTGAACCGACTCGCTTTCGACGCCCTGGCCAAGGCCGGCGTGTTCGACACGCTGCACCCCAACCGACTGGCTCTGATCGCGTCGAGCGAGCGACTGCTGAAGGAGGCCGCCCGCACCCAGGCGGATCGCGCCGCTGGCCAGGCCTCCCTGTTCGGGGGCGCCGCGACGCCGGCCGCGCCGCTGCGGCTGAGCGAGGTGGCGCAGCCCACGCCGCGAGAGCTGTACGAGTTGGAGAAGGAGTCGCTGGGCTTCGCGGTGACGGCCGACCCCATGGCCGAGCACCGCGGCCTGCTGCGCCTGCTGGCCACCCACGACGTGACCCAGCTGGCCGAGGTGAACGATCGCGCCGAGGTGCTCGTGGGCGGCATGATCGCCGGGTTACGCACCACCACCAGCAGCCGCGGCCGCAACGCCGGCAAGCCCATGGCCATGTTCAAGATCCAGGGTCTGGGGGGCGGCTGCGCGGCGGTGCTGTTCTCCGGCCCCTACGCCAAGTATCGCGAGCACGCCCACGACGAGTTCATCGGCCTGTTCCGTGGGCGCGTGGATCGCACCCGAGACGAGCCCAGCCTGCTGATCGACGAGGTCCTGCTGCTGGACGACCCGGAGTTGGCCGCCGGGCGCAAGCTACTGATCGAGGTCCGCGCCGCCGACGAGCAGGCCCTGGGATCTGGGCTCAGTGACCTGGCCCAGGCGCTGAGCGCGCACGGCGGCCCCACCGAGACGTTCCTCTCGGTCTGCCTGGCCGGGCAAGCGCGCTCCAACTGGCGCCTGCCACGTGGACAACGCGTGGCGGTGGTACCGACGCTGCTGGCCGCCCTCGATCAGGTGCTGGGGCCCGACGCCTACCGACTGCGCTAGGAGTCAGCGGGCCTCGCCTCGTTAGCGGGCCTCGCCTCGTTAGCGGGCCTCGGCGGGCGGCGGCGCCAGCCGCGGCCCCCAGGCCACGGGCTCGGGAATGTCGTCGCCCATGATGTCGAGCGTCGTAAAGCCCAGCACGAAGTCCACGAACTCCGCCGGCCTCACGCCCACACGTACGCCGAAGAATACGACCATGACGTCGGCTTCGAACAGGTCCCAGGCGGCGCTGGTGGGACGCGCCTCACGATCACTGACCCACAGGCTGGCGCGCTCGGGCGAGCCTAGGCTGGTGAGCACGTCATCGTCGCCCTGGTGCAGGCGCTGGTCCTCAAACTCCAGCAGCACACGACGCTCCGGAATCAGCAGGGCGCCGCGGATCTCACGCACGATGGGCGGATGCCGTCCCCAGGACAGGGTGCTAGGTTCATACAGCAAGCCACGCTCACCCTCCCCCGCCGGGGCATCGCGCATGGCCTGCCAGCGGTAGACCGTGGCGGGACCGCCGCGCTCGAACCACGACGTGTGGCTTGGCGCCGGCGGCAGGCCGCCGATCTCGGCGGCCCAGATGGACCACGGAAAGCTGGCCTGGTACTCACCCCAGCGGCCGTAGAACAGGCGGTCTTCGTAGCCCACTCTGCGAGAGACGATGGGCGTGGCCGCCAAGCCCAGATGCACCAGCGGCGTCGCACGCAGCGAGAGCCCGACGCCCCAGCCCTTGGCGATGGACGCCGGCAGCGCGTCAAGCAGATCGGCCGTGCGCGCGCGCCCATAGGTGCAGCCACCCAGCGAAGCCAGCGCGACGATCAGGACGACCAGGCGCCGCATGGCGATCAGTCGTCAGCCGCCGCGTCCTCCGGGGCGTCGGCCGCCGCGGCTGCGGCGGTCGGCACGTAGTTCACGAGCTCCCAGTAGACCCGTGGACCCTTGTCGCCCAGGCGCGGCTTGCCCAGCTTGAGGATGCGCGTGTAGCCACCGGGCCGACCCTGCATGGAGGGACCGATCTCGTCGAACAGGATGCGCACGGCCGTCTTGTTCCCAAGCGTGGCCACGGCCTGCCGGACGCGGTGGAGGTCCTTGGTGCGCGCCAGGGTCACGAGCTTCTCGGCCATGGCCTTGTACTCCTTGGCCTTGGCCTGCGTGGTCTCCACGCGTCCATGAAGAAAGAGCGAGCTGACCAGGTTTCTGGCCAGGGCGCGCCTGTGGCTGGTGCTGCGGCCCAGGCGCCGTCCCCGCATGCGGTGTCTCATGTTTCTGCTCCGGTTGCTCGTGTCACCCGCGAGGGCGGGTTCAGGCCTGCAGTTCGGGGGTGACCTGCATCCCCAGGCTCAGGTCCAGGTCTACCAGCTTCTTCTTGATCTCGGTCAGCGACGTCTGGCCAAAGTTACGCACCTTGAGCAGCTCGGCCTCGGTGTGCTTCACGAGTTGCCCCACCGTCGTGATGTCCTCCGAGTCCAGGCAGTGCCGAGAGCGCACCGAGAGGTCAAGGTCATCGATGGGCATGCCCAGCTTGCCGCTGACCTCGCCGCTCGCGACGATGACCGGTTGAGGCACCTCGAGCTGACGCGAACTCGGCGCCACCGGGATGACCTTGTCGAGGTCGCGGTAGTGCACGAAGGCGTTGAGGTGCTTGCGGTAGATGCGCGAGGCCTCGACCAGCGCATCCTCGGCGGACACCGTGCCGTCGGTCCAGATCTCCAGCACCAGGCGATCGTAGTTGGTCACCTTGCCGACGCGCGTCTCCTCCACCCGGTAGCGCACGCGCACCACCGGCGAGTAGTTGCTGTCGATGGCGATGGTGCCGAGCTGATCTGCGAACTCCTGATGATCATCGGCCGTGACGTAGCCGCGGCCGCAAGCGACGGTGATCGACATGGACACATCGGTGTCGTCGGTCAGCGTGCAGATGACGTGATCCGCGTCGAGCACGTTGACGCCGGCCGGGCACTCGATGTCCTTGCCGGTGATGTCGCCCTTCTTCGAGCGCGAGACGCTCAGCTCGGCGTCCTGACCGTCGTCCACGGCGATGCGCAACCCCTTCAGGTTGAGCACCACATCCACCACGTCCTGCATGACGCCGGGGATGCTGGTGTACTCGTGATCGACCCCCTCGATGCGGACCGACGTGACGGCCGTGCCCTCGATCGAGGACAGCAGGCAGCGACGCAGGCCGTTGCCGATGGTGTGCCCGAAGCCCTTCTCGAAGGGCTCGATGTGGAACATTGCGTACGTATCGCTCGCCGAGTCCTGGTCGATCTCGACACTGGACGGGAGCTCGAAGTTGCGCCAGCGAATCCTCATGGTCTGTCTGCCTCTCGTGGCTGTGCGGTGTTGGTGCTGGGCGGTTGTCGGGGGAGCCCCGACGACTCAAGGCCCAGCGGAGGGGCCAAGCGCCTGGGAGCCGCTGCTGCTGGGCTCCGCGGCTTGGCGCGAGTGATTCAGGCCTCGGTCACTTGGACATGAGCTCGACGACGAGCTGCTCGCGGACATCGAAGGTGACATCAGCGCGCACAGGCAAGGACGCCACGCGCCCGGCGAGTGCGCTGCCGTCACGCTCCAGCCAAGCGGGCACCGGGTAGCTGGCGCGCTGCTCAAAGCTCTCCGTGGCGAGCTTACGCACGTTGGCGCGGGTCGTCACCTCGACCTTGTCGTCCAGACGCACCTTGCGCGCCGAGATATCGCAGCGTCGACCGTTCACGAGCACGTGTCCGTGCGCGATCATCTGCCGGGCGCCCCTGCGACTCGACGTGAAGCCGAGAGCAAAGAGCACGTTGTCGAGGCGCCGCTCGAGCAGCACCAGCAAATTCTCGCCGGTGTTGCCCTTCATGCGCACTGCGTGCTGGTAGTAGGTCGTGAATTGCCGTTCCTGGACCCCGTAGAAGCGCTTCAGCTTCTGCTTCTCACGGAGCTGGGTGCGGTATTCGCTGTGCCGGACTCGCGCCCAAGGGTGCATACCCGGGGCGTAGTTGCGCTTGTTGATGGCGCACTTGGCGGTCTCGCAGCGGTTGCCCTTCAGGAAGAGCTTTACGCCCTCCCGCCGGCACAACTTGCAGGGGCTGGTCTTCATACTCATCTCAGTGGTTTCTCAGTTCTCGCGGCCTGAGGATCACACCCGGCGCCGCTTGCGCGGGCGGCAGCCGTTGTGGGGCAGCGGTGTGCGATCTTCGATGGCCTTGACCTTCAGTCCGGCGGCGGCCAGGGCGCGCACGGCCGACTCACGACCCGAGCCGGGTCCACGGACGCGCACCTCGACATCGCGCACGCCCATCTTCTGGGCCTTGGCGGCGCAACGCTCCACCGCCTTCTGAGCGGCAAAGGGCGTGCTCTTGCGCGACCCCTTGTAGCCGGCGGTACCCGCGCTGTCCCAGCAGAGCACCTCGCCGGTGTGGGGGTCGCAGAAGGACACGGTCGTGTTGTTGAAGGTGGCCTTGATGTTCACCACGGCGCGGCTGATGACGCGACGGGCTTTCTTGGTAGTGGCCATGGGTGGTCTCTCTCGTTCGAGTCCGGGTTACTTCATCGACTTGACCGACTTCTTGCCGGCCACAGTGCGCTTGGGACCCTTGCGGGTGCGGGCGTTCGACTGAGTGGCTTGGCCCCGGACCGGCAGCCCGCGCCGATGGCGCAGCCCACGGTAGGAACCGATCTCCTTCAGTCGCTGGATGTTCTGAGCGGTCTGGCGGCGCAGCGCGCCCTCAACCACGTGATCGCGGTCGAGGCTGCCCAGGATGCGCTGCACGTCCTCATCCGTGAGGTCCTTGGCGCGCATCTCAGGCTTGAACCCCAGCTCTGTGCAGATCTTGTCAGAGCTGGTGCGGCCGATGCCGTGGATGTAGGTCAGCGCGATGCAGACACGCTTGTTGGTTGGAATGTCGACGCCGACGATACGCGGCATGCTGTTTCTCCTGTGAGGGGCAGCCGGACGGCTAGCGCCCCTGCCTCTGCTTGTGGCGCGGGTTCGTGCAGATCACGCGGACGACGCCGAAGCGACGCACGACCTTGCAGTTCTCGCAGATGCGGCGGACGGATGCTCGGACCTTCATCTTGTGTTCCTTCTCTGGCCGGGCTGACGGGCCGGGCCGCGGTAGACGATGCGCCCCTTGCTGAGATCGTACGGGCTGATCTCCACGGTGACGGTGTCGCCCGGCAGGATACGGATGTAGTGCATGCGCATCTTGCCGGAGACGTGAGCCACGATGCGGTGGCCGTTCTCGAGCTCAACCTTGAATACGGCGCTAGGCAGGGCCTCGACGACTTTTGCGGGGACTCGGATGGCGGTGGCGCGGGGCATCTCAGTTGGCCCTGGCCACGGAAGCGATGGAAGCGAGAGCGATCATGGGAGCGATCATCTGGCCACTCCCTGGGCCGCGTCGCCGCTGGTGCGCTTACCGCGCTTACCGCGCTTGGCCCAGCCCGTCCCGCCCGTGTCGCCCAGCCCGTCATAGCGGCGCATGAGCAGCATCGAGTTGACCTTGTCGACCAGGTCGAGCAGCACGCCCACCACGATCAGCACACTGGTACCCCCAAGGAACATGGCCATGGCCGGCGGCATGTTGGGCACGTTCGACGACAGCATCTGCGGCAACACCGCGATGATCGCCAGGAAGGTCGCGCCCGCCAGGGTCACACGGAACATGACCTGCTCCAGGAACTCGGCGGTGCGCACGCCGGGGCGCAGCCCCGGCACGAAGCCGCCGTACTCCTTCAGGTTGTCCGCGATCTCCTTGGGCTGGAACATCAGCGCCGTCCAGAAGAAGGAGAAAACGAAGATCAGCGCCGAGTAGATCAGGACGTACCAGAAGCCGCCCCAGGCCATGGCCCGGCTGAAGAAGCCCCCCCCGGTGATGGAGTCGAGCAGCGCCGGCACCACGAACAGGAACGAGGCGAAGATGATCGGCATGACGCCAGCCTGGTTCACCTTCAGCGGCAGGTAGTGGCGTTGGCCACCGTAGACACGCCGACCGCGCATCTGTTTGCCCTGCTGGATCGGGATCCTGCGCTGGCCCTTGGTGACGAACACGATGCCCAGCACGATCAGCATGTAGAGCACGAGCAGGGTCACGATCGACTGCACGCCCTCACCCGGGTCGACCGAGTTGAGCAGCCCCAGCAGCATGGTCGGCATCTGCGAGAGGATGCCGGCCATGATGATCAGCGAGACGCCGTTGCCCACGCCGTACTCGGTGATCTGCTCGCCGATCCACATGACGATCAGCGTGCCGGTCGTCAGCGTCAGCAGCACGAAGACCTTGTAGAGCACACTCTCAAACAACGCCGCGTCGATCACCTCCGAGGTGTAGGCGGCGTCGGCCAGCGGACCGTTCAGCAGGAACACGCCCTGGATCAGGCAGATCGGGACGGTGGCGTAACGCGTCCAGCGATTGATGATCTTCTGACCGGCCTGCCCCTCCTTGCTCAGCGCCTCGAGCTGCGGCACCACCTTCACCAACAGCGAGAAGATGATGGATGCGCTGATGTAGGGCATGACGCCCAGGGTGAACAGGCTGCATGAGCCGATGGCGCCGCCCGACAGCGCGTTCATGATGCCGAACGCGAAGCCGCCGCCCTCGTCTTGATCGAGGTACGAGATCAGCTTGGCGTGGTCGACGCCCGGAATGAAGACATGGAAGCCGACCCGGTAGGCCATCAGCAAGCTGATGGTCAGCAGGATCTTGTTCCGGATCTCAGGAACGCGGAAGAGGTTGACGAAGGACCTCATGAGAGCGTCGCGACGCTCCCACCGGCCGCCTCGACCTTGGCCTGGGCCGAGGCAGAGATCTTGTCGGCGGTGATCTTCAAGGGCACGTGCACCTCACCCTTGCCTAGGATCTTCAGGCTGGCGGCCTTCTTCTTCACCAGATTGACGGCCTTGACCGCAGCCAGGTCCACGTCGCCACCCTCCGGGAAGGCCTTGGCCAGGTCGGCCACGTTGACGATGGCGTGGGTGGTCTTGAACAGCGCGTTGGTGAAGCCGCGCTTGGGCAGGCGCCGAGCCAGCGGCATCTGACCGCCCTCGAAGCCAGCCTTGCCGCCGGAGCCGGAACGTGAGCCCTGCCCCTTGTTGCCGCGACCAGCCGTGCAGCCGGAGCCGCTCCCGGGCCCACGGCCCACGCGCTTCTTCTTGCGCAGGGCAGTGCCCGGCGCCTTGACGTCCTGAAGGTTCATGAGATCGTGACTCCGCGCAGGGCCTCGACCGTCTTGCGACTGCGCACAGACAGCAGGCCGTTCAGGGACGCCTTCACCAGATTGATCGGGTTGTTGCTGCCCATGCTCTTGGTGAGGATGTCGCGCACACCGGCGAGCTCAAGCACCGAACGCACCGTGGCGCCGGCGATGATGCCAGTACCCGGAGCGGCCGGGATCAGCTTCACCTTGGCGGCGCCAAAACGCCCCAGCACCGCGTGCTCGATGGTGCCGTGTTTGAGATCCACCTGAACCAGGTTCTTGTGGGCGTCCTTGACGGCCTTCTCGACGGCCGCGGGCACCTCCTTGGCCTTGCCGAAGCCGATGCCGATGGAGCCGTGCCGGTCCCCCACGACCACCAGGGCCGAGAAGGAGAAGCGCCGGCCACCCTTCATCACCTTGGCGCAGCGGTTGACCTTGACCACGGCCTCGTCGTACAGGCCGGGAGCGTGGACCTGCAGCTCCTTGTCCTTGTCGCTGTTGCGGGAACGGCCGCGGCCACCCGGGCCTCCGCCCTTGCCGCCCTTGCCGCCGCCGGGTCCACCGCCGGGTCCACCGCGCCCCCCACCGGGGCCGCCGGGTCCACCGCGACCACCGCCCCCGCCAGGACCTGCGCCAGCGCCGCCGGTCGCCCCAGCCGAGCCGGAACCACCTGCGCCACCGCCCGTGCTGGGCGTGCTCGTGCCTTCTCCGTTCGCCATGCCTAGAACTCCAGCCCGGCTTCGCGGGCGGCGTCGGCCAGCGCTTTCACGCGGCCATGGAACTTGTACCAGCCGCGATCGAACACCACGGCCTTCACACCCTGATCGGTGAGTCGCTTGGCGATGTCCTGCCCAACGGCCCGAGCCGCGTCGGACTTGCCGCCCTCCAGCGAGGAACGCACGTCCTTGTCGACGGAGGAGGTGGCGGCGAGCGTCACCCCGGTGAAGTCGTCGATGGCCTGGACGTAGATCTGCTTGGAGCTGCGGAACACGCTCAGGCGCGGGCGCGCGCTGCTGCCGGACACGCGCTTGCGCACGTGCTTGCGCCGGCGCAGGCGGCGGATGCCGGTCTGGCGGCTGGCTCTGTCTTGCTTGGTCATATCAGGCTCCCAGCGACTTGCCGACCTTGCGTCGAACGATCTCGCCCTCGTAGCGGATGCCCTTGCCCTTGTAGGGCTCCGGCTTCCGGACGGCGCGCACTTCGGCGGCGTACTGCCCCACGGCTTGCTTGTTGGCACCGGACACCGTGACGTTGGTCGGCGTCGGCGTCTCGACCGTGAGACCCTCGGGCACCGGCAGCGTGACCGGCGCGTTGAACCCGATGTTCAGGGTCAGGGACTTGCCCTGAATCTTGGCGTTATAGCCAACCCCCTGAATCTCGAGCTTCTTGACGAATCCCTGCTCGACCCCTTGCACCATGTTGGCGGCGAGGGACCGGTACAGGCCGTGCATCGCGCGGCTGCGCTTGCTGTCATCGACGCGTCCAAGCGTCAGGACGCGGCCGCCGTCGTCGACCTCGACGCGGACGCACGGGTCGATGTCCTGGGTCAGCGTGGCCTTGCCAGCCTCCACCTTCAGGACGTGGTTCGAGAAAGACACCTTGGTGCCGTCCTTGAACGTGATGGGTTGTTTGCCAATTCTCGACATCTCGGTTCCCTACCAGACGGTGGCGATCATCTCGCCGCCGACGTTGCGCTCGCGACACTCGCGATCACTGAGCACGCCGTCGGGCGTGCTGTAGATGGAGATGCCGGTCCCATTCAACACGCGGTGGATCTCCTTCACACCGCGGTAGAAGCGTCGGCCAGGCTTGCTCTCGCGCCGTAGCACGTTGAGCACAGCCTCACCCCGCTTGCCGTACTTGAGGGTCACGGTGAGCAGGCCCTGCACGCCGTCAGGGGTCACTTCGAAATCAGTGATGAAGCCTTCGCGCTTGAGCACGTCGGCCACGTCGCGCTTGGTGCGCGAGGCTGGCATGGACACGGTCTCGCGCTGCACCGCCAAGGCGTTGCGGATGCGCGTGAGCATGTCGGCGAGGGGGTCGGTCATCATGAGATTAGGTCTCCGGCGATCACCAGGACGCCTTGCGCACGCCGGGGATCTCTCCCTTGAGTGCCAGGGTCCGGAAGCAGATCCGGCAGATGCCGAACTTCCTGAGAAACGCGTGACTGCGCCCGCACAGGCCGCAGCGTGACTTGGCCCGTGTTCTGAACTTGGGCTTCATCTTGGTTTTGGCGATCCAACTCGTCTTGCCCATGGTCTGGCTCGGTCCGTTCTTCCGTTCAGCTCTGCCCGTCGGCCTTCTTCGGCCGGCGGAACGGCATCCCCAGCGCACTCAACAGCTCACGACCCTTGTCGTCGCTGCCGGCGCTGGTGACGATGGTGATGTTCATACCCTGGTAGTGCTTGATCCGATCCAGATCGATCTCAGGAAAGACCGTCTGGTCGTTGAGACCCAGGGAGTAGTTGCCGCGGCCGTCCAGCTTGGCCTTCAGACCGCGGAAGTCCTTGATACGTGGGATCACGATCGAGATGAGTCGGTCGAGGAACTCCCACATGCGCGGACCGCGCAGCGTCACGCGACAGCCGATGGGCATGTCCTCGCGCAGCTTGAAGTTGCTGACCGACATGCGCGCCCGGGTCACGGCCGCCTTCTGGCCGGTGATCAGCGTCATGTCGGCGACCGCCGAATCAAGCACGGTCTTGTTCTCCTTGGCCTCTCCCACCCCCATGCTGACCACGATCTTGACCAGCTTGGGCGCGGCCATGGGGTTGGTGATGCCGTGCTTCTTGGAGAATTCAGGGAGCACGGTGTCCCGGAAGGTCTCAAAGAGGCGTGGAGCGTTGGTTGCTGTCGTCATGGTTCTTGCGGTTCCTGTGGATCGCCTGGCGAGTCGCTCAGTCCTCGATGACCCGGCCAGCGGGGCGCGTCACGCGCCGCTTGGTGCCGTCGTTCACCTGGACACCCAGGCGCACACCCTTGCCCGCGTCCTCATCCCAGTAGGCCAGGTTGGACAGATCCACCGGGTACTCACGCTGTGAGCGACCACCTTGGGGGTTGTCCTGGCTGCGGCGCAGGTGCTTGAACTTGAGGTTGACGCCCTCGACGATGGCGGAGGCGTGCTTGCGGCTGAGGCTGAGGATGCGCCCGGTGGTGCCTCGCTGGGCACCGGCCAGCACCACCACGGTGTCGCCCTTTCTGAGCAGAGACATCAGACGACCTCGTTGGCGAGGGAGATGATCTTCATGAAGTTGCGCTGACGCAGCTCGCGCGCCACCGCGCCGAAGATGCGCGTGCCGACCGGGTTGCCGTCCTTGTCGATGATGACCAGGGCGTTGCGGTCGAAGCGCAGGCGCGAGCCGTCGCGGCGCCGGATGTCGGAGCGCGTGCGCACGATCACGCCGCGCACGATGGCGCCCTTCTTGATGTTGGCGGTCGGAATCGACTTCTTGACGGATCCGATGATGATGTCGCCGATGCCGGCGTAGCGACGCTTGGACCCGCCCAGCACCTTGAAGCACTGGACCGCCTTGGCGCCGGTGTTGTCCGCTACGTCGAGCATGGTCTGCATCTGGATCATGCCGCACCTCCCGCGCCCTCAAGCACGCGCTCAAGGCGCCAGCGCTTGGTCTTGCTCAGAGGCCGGGTGAAGCGCACCTCGACCGTGTCGCCCTGCTTGGCCTGGTTGTCCTCGTCGTGGGCCACCAGCGTCGTGTAGCGCTTGATGAACTTCTTGTAGAGCGGGTGCATCAAGCGGCGCTCGATGGACACGACAATGGTCTTGTCCATCTTGTCGCTCTTCACGACCCCGATCTTCAGGACCACGTTGCGGGAGTTTTCGTCAGTGCTCATGTTGTCTTGTCCGCTCAGGCTCGTGACTGGGCGCCACGGACGCCGAGATGCCGCTCATGCAGCAGGGTCTTGATGCGTGCGATCTCCCGCCGGAGTTGCCGGATCCGGCTCGGATTGGAGAGACCCTCCGAGCTCGACTTGAAGCGCAGCTCAAAGAGCTCCTTCTGCGATTCGAGGCAGTCGAATTCGAGCTCACTGTCGAGCTTCTCGCGCAGTTCCTTCACGGCCTTGTCGCTCACCGTGTCCTCCTCTTCACCAGTCGGCAGCGCACGGGCAGCTTGTGTGCGACGCGGTTGAGGGCCAGCTTGGCGGTCTCGGCATCGACACCGCCGATCTCATAGATCACGGTGCCGGGCTTGATCACCGCGGCCCAGTACTCGGGCTCCCCCTTGCCCTTGCCCATGCGGGTCTCGGCAGGGATGGACGTGATCGGCTTCTGCGGGAAGATCCGGATGGTGATACGCGAGCCGGGCGCGGCGCGATTGGCAGCCACACGTCCCGCCTCGATGACCCGCGAGGTGATCCATCCCGGCTGCATGGACTGCAGGCCGTACTCACCGAAGGCCACCGTGTGGCCACGCGTCGCGTCACCGCGAATCTTGCCCTTCTGCACCTTCCGGTGCTTGAAGCGCTTGGGCATGTTCTTCATGACGAACGCCTGCCCTGCGTTTCGGCGAAGTCGGCGTAGCGGCCGCGGTAGATCCAGGCCTTCACGCCGATGACGCCCATGCTGGTGCGTGCTTCGGCGAAGCCGTAGTCGACCCAAGCGTCGAGCGTGGACAGCGGCACGCTGCCCAGGGCCATCTTCTGCGTGCGCGCGATCTCAGCGCCACCCAGACGACCGGCGATCTCGATCTTCACGCCGAGGGCACCCGCTTGCATGGTCAGTTCGCCCGACTTCTTCATGGCACGGCGGTAGCTGGCGCGGCGAACGAGCTGCTCCGCCATGTTCTCGGCCACCAGCTGAGCCGAGAGCTCCGGCTTGCTGATCTCGACCGTACGGATAGCCACCGGCTTGTTGCAGATGTCCGTAAGCTCGTCGTTCAGCTTCTCGACCTGAGCTCCGCGGCGCCCGATCAGCAGGCCGGGTCGCGCGGTGTGGACGATCACCGTGACGCGCTCACGCGTCCGCTCGATGTCGATCCGCGGCACAGCGGCCGCGTGGTACTCCTTCTTGATGAACTTGCGGATGCGCTGATCCTCCTGGAGCAGCGCGCCGAAGTCCTTCTTGTTGGCATACCAACGCGAGCGCCAGGGCTCAGTGATGCCGATACGGAAGCCGATGGGATGTACCTTCTGCCCCATGATCAGCCTTCCTTGCCAGGGGTGGATTCGAGCAGCTGCACGCTGGGCGCAAGCCGGATATGGATGTGGCTGGTGCGCTTGCGGTAGGGCTGAGCCCGGCCGCGCGCCGCGGGGCGCCAGCGGATGTGGCCGCCGAGCAGCGGCCCCTCGTCGACGCGGGCCTCGGACACCGTCAGGGCGTTGAGGTCGATCGAGCCCTCGGTGGCCTGCTCGGCGTTGGCGACGGCCGAACGCACGACCGCCTTGACCAGCACGGCGGCCCGCTTGGGCGAGCGCTCGAGCATCGTCAGGGCCCGGTTGACCGGGAGCCCACGGACCAGGTCGACGACCAGCCGCGCCTTGCGGGCGGTGATCTTCGCGTGTCGGTGGCTAGCTTTGAAATCGGCCATGATCTACTTCTTTGAGTTGGTGTGACCGCGGAAGGTCCGCGTGGCGGCGAACTCGCCGAGCTTGTGCCCGACCATGTCCTCGACGACGTACACCTTCTGATGGCGCCGACCGTCGTGGACCATGAACGTGTGGCCCACGAAATCCGGAGTGATGGTGCATGCCCGGGCCCAGGTCGTGATCGGATCACGCCGGTTCTCCAGGTTCAGACGCATGACCTTCTTCTCCAGCTTGAGGTCAACGTACGGGCCCTTCTTGAGACTACGACTCACAGTTCATTCGCTCCGTCTGGGCCTTACTTCTTCTTGTGCTTGCGACGTCGAATGATCATGCGACTCGACGTCTTGCGTGGACTACGGGTCTTGCCACCCTTGGCAAGCTTGCCCCAAGGCGAGCACGGATGGCGCCCGCCGGAAGTACGACCTTCGCCGCCACCCATGGGGTGGGCGTAGGCAGACATGGCCGTACCGCGCACCTTGGGCCGACGGCCCTTCCAGCGGTTGCGGCCAGCCTTGCCCAGCTTGACCAGGCCGTGATCGACGTTACCCACCTGACCCAAGGTCGCGCGGCAGTTGGCGTGCACCCTGCGCTGCTCGCCGGACGGCAGGATCAGCATGGCGTAGTCGCCATCCCGCGCCAGCAGGCGGATGTTGGCGCCCGCCGAGCGACCCATCTTGGCGCCGCGGCCGGGCGCCAGCTCCACGCAGTGGAGGATGGATCCGAGCGGCATCTGAGCCAAGCTCATGGCGTTGCCCAGGCGCGGCTCGGCCTTGGCACCCGACATGATCACATCGCCCTGCTTGAGGCCGAAGGGCGCGAGGATGTAGCTCTTCTTGCCGTCCGCGTAGTGCAGCAGCGCGATGTTGGCGGTGCGGTTCGGGTCGTACTGGATCTCGGCGACCTTGGCCGGCACGTCATCATGACGGCGGCGGAAGTCGATGATCCGGAAGCGACGCTTGTGACCGCCACCTCGACGATGCGAGGTGATGCGGCCATGGACGTTGCGTCCCGAGTGGCGCTTGCGCTTGACCAGCAGGGACTTCTCCGGCTTGCCGCCGGTGAGGTCCGGGTCGCGGACAACCGTAGCGCCGCGGCGCCCGGGTGAGGTCGGTTTGTACTTGTGGATGGCCATGATGTTCCTACAGGAACTCGACGACGTCGCCTTCAGCGAGCGTCACGATCGCTCGCTTCCAGTTGGGCTTCTTGCTCGCGCGCGGCCCGCGACCCTTGATCTTGCCGATCCGGGTCATGGTGCGCACCTGGGTCACGCTCACATCGAACAGCTGTTCGATGGCCTGGCGGATCTGCACCTTGTTGGCCTTGCGAGCCACGGCAAAGGTGTAGCCGTTGTGGTCCGTGGTGATGTCCGTGCCCTTCTCAGTGATGAGCGGGCGCAGGATGATGCGGCGCGGATCGGCGGTCATGCCTCGGCCTCCTGCTCAGTGGGCTGCTCAGAAGACGGCGATCCGGCTTCGACGGCGGCAGCGCCGCCAGCGAGGCGTTCGATCAGCACATCCCAGGCGTTGTCGACGAACACCACGCGACGATGCCAGAGCACGTCGTAGCCGTTCAGGTCCGTGGCCCGCATCACGTGCGTACGGGGCAGGTTGCGGAACGAGAGGTACACGTTCTCGTTGATGTCGGGGACCACCAGCGCGGCGGAACCGTCGACACCCAGCACCCGCAGGGCCTCGGCGGCCGTCTTGGTGGATGGCTTGTCGAAGGCAGACGAGGACAGGTGCAGCACCTCGTCGTCGCGCAGCTTGCCGATCAGCGCGGAACGCAGGGCCTCGCGCAGGGCCTTGCGCGGGAGGCTGTAGCTGTAGTCGCGCGGGCGCGGGCCGAAGATCACACCACCCCCGCGCAGCAGCGGCGAGTTGAAGTCGCCGCGCCGGGCGTTGCCGGTGCCCTTCTGCTTGTAGGGCTTGCGCGTCGTGTAGTTGGTCTCAGCGCGGGTCTTTGTTGAGACCGTGCCCTGACGCTTGTTGGCCTCGTACATGCGCACCGCGTCCCAGAGCAGGCGCAGCTTGACACGATCGCCGAGCGAGGACGCGTCGAGCTTGGCCTGGCCGAGCTTGCCGTTGTCCCAACTCGTGACCTGGGTCGGATTTGCCATCACTTCGCCCCCTTGCCAACGAGGTTGGTCTGCCGGACGAACACCAAGCCGCCGTTGGCGCCGGGCACGGGGCCCTTGACCAGAAGCTGGCCAGCAGCAACGTCGACCGCAAGGACCTCGAGGCCCTTGACCGTGACGCGCTCGTTGCCCATGCGCCCGGGCATCTTCTTGCCCTTGACGACGCGGCCGGGGTACTTGCACATACCGATAGAACCCGGTCGACGCACGTTCTGGCTGCCGTGAGTTTCCGGACCGCGCGAGAAGCCCCAGCGCTTGATGGTGCCGGCGAAGCCCTTGCCCTTGCTGGTACCGACCACGTCGACCAGGCTACCGACCTCGAACTGGTCGACCGCGAGCTGATCACCGGGCTTGGCCTCCCCCACCTCCATGCGCACCTCGCGCAGGTGGCGGCAGGGCTCAACGCCGGCCTTGTCGAACTGGCCGCGTCGCGGCTTGTTCACCAGCTTGGTGCGGATGGCGCCGGCACCGATCTGCAGCGCCTCGTAGCCATCGCGCTCGGCGGTACGCACCGCCGTAACTGTGTTGGGGGCGATGTCCAGCACCGTGACGGGCATACGCGTGCCGTCTTCTTTCCAGAGCTGGGTCATGCCGCGTTTCGTTCCGAGGAGGGCGATCACTGTGCAGTCTCCCTGGCCGTCAGGCCTTGACCCGGATGTCGACGCCGGCGGGCAGCGTCAGCTTGGAGATGGCGTCCACCGTCTTGCTGGTGGGCTCCAGGATGTGAATCAGCCGCTTGTGCGTGCGGATCTCGAACTGCTCCCGGCTCTTCTTGTCGACGTGGGGCGAGCGCAACACGGTGTAGCGCTCGATCCGCGTCGGGAGCGGGATCGGACCGGCGACGCGGGCGCCCGTGCGGCGGGCCCCGTCGGCGATGTCGGCCGCCGACTGGTCCAGCGTCTCGTGGTCGTACGCTTCGAGGCGGATGATGATCTTCTTCGTCTGCATACGCTCGGGTCCGGGGAGCTGGGATCGCGGCTGCGAAACCAGGTGTCGCGCTCAGCGCCGCTCTCCCGACCAGGACCGATCAGGGAAGCAACGGGAAGCCCCCGCCAGCCGCGGAACTCGCGGTCGGAGGGGTGCTGTCCGGGGCGTTTTGCCCAGGCGACGAAAAGCGAGCGATTCTAGGCGTACCGGATCGCCAGTCAATAGGCCGTTCCTTGACCAATCTGAAGACGCGAGCGCGGCGCGTCCCGAGAGGGCGGCGCGGGTGGTCCGGCGGAGCGCCCGTACGGCCACGCTCGCGCTCCGTGGGGGCGCATATACCGAGCCCCTTCTTGAGGGGCAGGCGAGGCGCTCAGGGCCGCCCTGGGCGGGCGGAACGCGGCAGGGGCACGGGCTGAGCATGATGGTCTCAGGCCAGGATGGCGCGCGCCGCGGCGCCAGGCACGGGCTCATAGCTGCGCGGCTCGACGCTGAAGCTGGCGCGTCCCTGGCTCAGCGAGCGCAGCACGGTGGAATAGCCGAAAATGCCCGAGAGCGGCACAGTGCCGCGGATCAAGGCGGGGTCGCTGTCGGTCCGCAGCGACTGAACCCGGGCCCGGCGGGTGCTCAGATCTGAGTTCACGCCGGGCAGGAACTGCTGCGGGCAGGAGACCTCGAACTCCATCACGGGCTCAAGCAGCAGCAGCCCGGCCCGTGCCACGGCCTGCTCGAGGGCCAGATGGGCGGCGTGGCTGAAGGCCAGCTCGGAGCTGCCCTGCTCGCGGCTGATGCCGCCCAGCAGGGTCACGCGCACCCCTCCGAAGGGGAAGCCCGGCCCCAGCCCGCCCTGGGCCGCGTCGCGCACGCTGGCCTCCACCGCCTGGTGAAAGATCGGCGGCACGTCCTCCTTGCTCAGGCGATTCTCCACCTGCAGCGGCCAGGCGTCGGGGTCCGGCTCGATGGCCAGGCGGATGCCGGCGTACAGGGCCTTGGTGCCGATCTCGCGGTCGAACACGGCCTCGGCCTCGGCCGAGCCGCCCACCGTGAGGCGGTAGGCCACCCGCGGCTCGCCCACGCGCACCTGCAGCTTGAAGTCGCGCTCGATGCGATGGCGCAGGACCTCCAGGTGCAGCTCCCCCACCCCGGCCACGAGCATCTGCCCGGTCTCCTCGTTGACGCGCCACGAGAAGGAGGGGTCGTCGCGGGCCAGCAGGTCGAGCACGCGCACCAGCTCGTCCTTGTCCTTCAGACTGTGGGGCTCGATGGACATGGAGATGACGGGATCAGGGAAGCTGAGGCCCTCCAGCGCGACGGCCTCGGCGCGGGTGCACAGCGTGTCTCCGGTGGCGGTGCTCTTGAGGCCCACCACCGCCACGATATCGCCCGCCTCGGCCCGCTCCACGGCCTCGCGTTCGTCGGCGTGCATGACGAACATGCGATTCACGCGCTCGGTCTTGCCGGTGCGCGGGTTGAAGACCTGAGCGGCCACCTCGAGCGTGCCGGAGTACAGGCGCAGGAAGGTGAGGTCGCCCTGGTGAGCCCAGATCGTCTTGAACGCCAGGGCGCAGAGCGGCCCGTCGGGATCCGGCTCGCAGATCACTTCGGAGTCGTCGTGCGGGCGTCGGCCCCGGGCCGGCGGCACATCCAGCGGCGAAGGCAGGCAGTGCAGCACCGCGTCCAGCAGGGGCTGCACGCCGACGTTGCGAAAGGCCGCGCCGCAGAGCACGGGGACCAGCTGACCTGAGATCGTTGCTGCGCGCAGGGCGGCCAGGATGTCCGCCTCGGGCGAGGCGTCCTCGTGCTCCAGGTAGACCTCGGCGAACTCGTCGCTCGCGTCCGCCAGGGCCTCAAGCAGGGCGCCGCGGGCGAGCGCTGCGTCGTCCTGCAGCTCCGCAGGGACGGGCCCCGCGTGCATGTCCTTGCCTTGAGACGTCTCGTCGAAGCTCAGAGCCTGCATGGACACCAGGTCGATCACACCGGCCAGGTCTTTCTCGAGACCCCAGGGGATCTGCACCGGCACCGGGCGTGCCCCCAGGCGGGTCACGATGTCGTCCAGCACGCGCTCGAAGTCGGCCCCCACGCGGTCGAGCTTGTTGACGAACACGACCCGGGGGACGCCGTAGCGATCGGCCTGGCGCCAGACGGTCTCGGACTGCGCCTGCACACCGGCGACGCCGCACATCACCACAACGGCGCCGTCGAGCACGCGCAGGCTGCGCTCGACCTCGACCGTGAAGTCGACGTGGCCAGGCGTGTCGATGATGTTGATGCGATGACCGGACCAGGTGCAGCAGGTGGCGGCGCTGGCAATGGTGATGCCGCGCTCCCGCTCCTCGTCCATGAAGTCCATGATGGCCGTGCCCTCATGCACCTCTCCCATGCGGTGGGCACGGTCGGTGTAGAACAGCACGCGCTCGGTGAGCGTGGTCTTGCCCGCATCGATGTGGGCGATGATGCCGATGTTGCGGATGCGGTCGCGCTTCAGCCCAGCCATGCCGCGCCCTCCGCCGCTACCGTGGCGCTCAGGCCGTTTACAGACGCGTGGCCTCGCGCAGAGGTCGCCAGCCGCGCAGGCTCGGCGCCTGCGGCCTCTGGGGCAACGGCGCCTGCGCGTGCGCAGTGCGTGTGGCAGCTGCCGGCGCGCGCAGCTCCAGAGGCGCCGGCAATGTACCCAGCTCGCGCAGCGCCGGACCCGGTGTGCTCCACCTCGGGAGCGCCAGGCCCCGTGCGACCGGGCCCCGCCTTACCAGGCAAAGTGGGCGTAGGCTTTGTTGGCCTCCGCCATCTTGTGCGTGTTCTCACGCGTGGTGTAAGCCGTGCCCTGCTTGTTGTAGGCGTCGAAGAGCTCCTCGGCCAGGCGGCGGGCCATGGGCTTGCCCTTCTTCTTGCGCGAGGCGTTCAGGATCCACCGGAAGGAGAGGGCCTGCTGCCGGTCACGCTTGATCTCGTGCGGCACCTGCAGGGTGGCGCCGCCCACGCGGCGGCTGCGCACCTCGACGATGGGCTTAACGTTGGCCAACGCGGTGGTGAAGACGTCCAGCGCCTCCTCACCCGGGATCTTCTGCGTCAGGATGTCGAGCGCTTCGTAGAAGATCTTCTGCGCGGTCGACTTCTTGCCGTCCAGCATCAGGCTGTTGATGAACTTGGACGCCAGCAGGCTCCCGTGCTTGGGATCTGGGCGCAGGTACTTGGCGGTGGATACGTACTTGCGAGGCATGGTCGATCTTCTTTGGACTCAGGCCCGAGGCTCAGGCCAGGAACTCAACCCGCGGCGGGCTGAGGTGTGCTCGGTGTCCGGCTCGGGACGTGATGCTCAAGGACTGCTGGTGTGACGTGCTGCGTAGCAGCCACAGATCAGGACTTCGGCCGCTTGGCGCCGTACTTGCTGCGACCCTGACGACGGCCATCCACGCCCGCGGCGTCCAGCGTGCCGCGCACGATGTGGTAGCGCACGCCCGGCAGGTCGCGGACGCGCCCACCACGCACGAGCACGATGGCGTGCTCCTGCAGCGTGTGCTTCTCGCCGCCGATGTAGGCCGTGACCTCCTTGCCGTTGCTCAGCTTGACGCGAGCGATCTTACGCAGCGCGGAGTTGGGCTTCTTGGGCGTCTGGATCTTGACCTGAATGCAGACTCCGCGTTTTTGGCTGCACTTCTCCAGAACAGGTGAGTTGCTCACCTTCCGGATCTTCTTGCGGCCCTTGCGGACGAGTTGGTTGATCGTGGGCATGAATGCGGTTCGTTCTTGGGCGACGAGGTGAAGCGGAGTATTACACCCAGGAGTGCCCATCCGGTCAAGGACCAGGGACTCCCGGGCGACGAGAGGTCAGACGGCGCCCTCGGCCAGGCCGACGGCGGGCAGGTCGGGGATGACTCCCTCGCCGAAGCCCCCCAGGCCCTCAGCCGAAGCCGGCGGCTCGACGTTGTGCTTGACGCGGGTGCGCTGCAGGGGCCGGAAACCGGTGCCTGTGGGCACCATGTTGCCGAGGATCACGTTCTCCTTGAGGCCCACCAGGTTGTCCCGCCGACCGGCCAGGGCCGCCTCGGTGAGCACCTTGGTGGTCTCCTGGAAAGAGGCCGCCGAGATCATGGAGTCGGACTGCAAGGCGGCCTTGGTGATGCCCAGCAGGACCGGCTCGGCCGTAGCCGGGCGCTTCTTCTCCTTGACCAGCGCCTTGTTGGAGCCGCGGAAGAGGAACTTGTCGACCACCGCCTCCGGCAGGAACTCGGTGTCCCCGGGGTCGCCGACCTGCACGCGCCGCAGCATCTGGCTGATGATGACCTCGATGTGCTTGTCATCGATGGTCACGTTCTGGCTGCCGTAGACGCCCTGCACCTCACGCAGGAGGTAGTTCTGCAGGGCCTCCTCGCCGTTGATTCGCAGGATGTCCTGGGGGATCAACGCGCCCTCGATGAGCGGGTGCCCGGCCTCGACGCGATCACCGCTCTGCACCTTGAGGTGCTTGCCGTGCGGCACGAGGTGTTCGTGCACCACGCCGGTGTCATCGTTCTTGACCAGGATGGTGCGCTTGCCGCGCTTCATCTCGCGCACGAGCTCGACGGTGCCATCGATCTCGGCCATGACGCCCGGCTCCTTGGGCTTGCGGGCCTCGAAGATCTCGGTCACACGCGGCAGGCCACCGGTGATGTCCTGCGTACCCATGGTGGCGCGCGGCGTCTTGGCCACCAGCGTGCCCGCCTTCACCACCTTGCCGTCCTCGACCTCGATGAAGGCGCGCTCAGGGATCGGGTAGTAGGTGAGCGGCGTGCCCTCCTCGTTCTCGATCACCACGTGCGGATGCAGGTCGCCCTTGTGGTCCATGATGGAGCGCCGCGCCACGCCGCCACGATCGACCTCCGTCTTGAGCGTCTTGCCCTCGACGATGTCCTCGAAGCGCACGCGACCCGAGCGGTCAGCGAAGATCGGGATGCTGTGGGGATCCCAGGTGGCGATGATCTCTCCCGCACGCACCTTGCCGCCATCGGCCACCGGGAGCAGGGCGCCGAGCGGAACCGTGTAGCGCTCCAGCTCGCGGCCCTTGTCGTCCAGGATGACCAGGATGCCGTTGCGGTCCAGGGAGACCTTCTCGCCCTCGAGGTTCTCGCCCAGCTTCATGGAGACGTACTTGATCACGCCCTTGCGAGCCGCCTTGGTCTTGGACTCGGCCAAGGCGCGGCTGGCGGTGCCGCCGATGTGGAACGTCCGCATGGTCAGCTGCGTGCCAGGCTCACCGATGGACTGGGCCGCGATGATGCCGATGGCCAGGCCCAGCTCGGCCATCTTGCCGCGTGACAGGTCCATGCCGTAGCAGGCCGCACAGGCGCCCTTGCCCGCCTCGCAGGTCAGGGGCGAACGCACGCGCACCTTCTCGTAGCCGAGCGCCGCGATCTCAGCGGCGATCTCGACCGTGATGAGCTGGTTCTCGTCCACGATCACACGCTCGGTGACGATGTCGGTGATGGTGTCCCGCGCGACGCGCCCGCGGATGCGGTCGGCCAGCGGCACATCGATCTTGTCGCCCTTCATGATGGCGCCCTTGCTGACGCCATTGATGGTGCCGCAGTCGTCGCGGGAGACCACGATGTTCTGGCCCACGTCGGCCAGCTTGCGCGTGAGGTAGCCCGAGTCGGCGGTCTTGAGCGCCGTATCGGCCAGCCCCTTGCGGGCGCCGTGTGTCGAGCTGAAGTACTCCAGCACGCGCAACCCTTCGCGGAAGTTGGACTTGATGGGCGTCTCGATGATCTTGCCCGAGGGCTTGGCCATCAGACCACGCATACCAGCCAGCTGCCGGATCTGCTCGATGGTGCCTCGCGCGCCCGAACGCTCCATGACGTACACCGGGTTGATGGCGCTGCTGGCGTCGCGCACGGAGGCCTGCCACTCCGCCATCATCTCCTCTCCCACGCGCTCACGGGCATGGGTCCAGAGATCGATGACCTGGTTGTAGCGCTCGCCCTCGGTGATGACGCCGTTGGCGTACTGCTCGTTGACGCCGAGCACCTCTTCGTCCGTGGCCTCGAGGATCGAGGTCTTCTTCGAAGGCATGATCAGGTTGACGGTGGCAAACGAGAGCCCGGCGCGCGTGGCCGACTTGAAGCCCACGGACTTGAGCGCGTCCAGCAGGCGCACCGTGCCTTCCTTGCCGATCACCGCGTAGGCGTCGGAGATCACCTTCTTGATGGTGCCCTTGTCGAGCTCGACGTTCCAGAAGGGGCACTCGGACGGCAGGATGTCGTTGAACAGCACACGCCCCACCGTGGTGTCGATCGGGCGGCCATCCCAATCCGTCAGCCCCTCCTTGGTGCGGATCGAGCGCTTGGACGTGAGCCGCACCTTGATCTGTGCGTGCACGCCGACCTTGCCGTCACCGTAGGCCCGGAAGACCTCCTGCTCGTCGCAGAAGACCTTGCCTTCGCCCAGCTCGCCGTCACGGCCGGTGGTCAGGTAGAAGCAACCCAGCACGATGTCCTGGCTGGGGCTGATGATCGGGCTGCCGTTGGCGGGCGTGAAGATGTTGTTGGTCGAGATCATCAGCGCCGTGGCCTCGATCTGCGCCTCGTAGCTGAGGGGCAGATGCACGGCCATCTGGTCACCGTCGAAGTCGGCGTTGAAGCCGGCGCAGACCAGCGGATGCAACTTGATGGCGTTGCCCTCCACCAGCACGGGCTGGAAGGCCTGAATGCCCATACGGTGAAGGGTCGGCGCGCGGTTCAGCAGCACCGGGTGCTCCTGGATGACCTCCTCCAGGATGTCCCAGACCTCCTCGTCCTTGCGCTCCAACATCTTCTTGGCCGACTTGATGGTGTCGGCGTAGCCCAGCTCCTTCAGGCGCCGGATGATGAACGGTTGGTAGAGCTCCAGGGCGATGACCTTGGGCATGCCGCACTCGTGCAGGTGCAGCTCGGGGCCCACCACGATCACAGAGCGCGCGCTGTAGTCGACGCGCTTGCCCAGCAGGTTCTCGCGGAAGCGACCCTGCTTGCCCTTGATCATGTCGGTCAGCGACTTGAGCGGGCGGTTGGACGTGCCCAGCACCGGGCGACGGCAGCGGCTGTTGTCGAACAGCGCGTCCACCGACTGCTGCAGCATCCGCTTCTCGTTGCGGATGATGACCTCGGGGGCGTTCAGGTCGAGCAGCTTCTTGAGCCGGTTGTTGCGGTTGATCAGGCGCCGGTACAGGTCGTTCAGGTCGGAGGTTGCGAAGTTGCCGCTGTCGAGCAGCACCAGCGGACGCAGGTCCGGCGGGATGACCGGGACCACGTCCAACACCATCCATGACGGCTTGTTGGGCGACTCCCTCAGCATCTCAACGGTGCGCAGGCGTTTGACGATGTCGGCCTTGCGCTGCTTGCTGCGGGTGGTCGTCAGCTCCTCACGCAGGGCCTGGCTGACGCCGGCCAGATCGAGGCTGACCAGCAGCTTCTTGACCGCCTCGGCGCCCATGTCGGCGTCGAAGGACTGCCCGTACTTGGAGCGGGTCTCGCGGTAGGCATCCTCGGAGAGCATCTCGCCCAGCTCGAGCGACGTATCGCCCGGGTCGGTGACGATGTACTCCTGAAAGTAGACCACCTTGTCGAGGCTGCTCAGCTTGACGCCGAGCAGGTTGCCGATGCGCGAGGGCGTGGCCTTGAAGAACCAGATGTGAGCGACGGGGGCTGCCAGATTGATGTGCCCCATGCGCGTGCGGCGCACCTTGCTGTGCGTGACCTGCACGCCGCAACGATCACAGATGATGTTCTTGTGCTTGATGCCCTTGTACTTGCCGCAGAAGCACTCCCAGTCCTTGGTGGGACCAAAGATCTTCTCGCAGAACAGGCCGTCCTTCTCGGGCCGGTAGGTGCGGTAGTTGATCGTCTCGGGCTTGCGCACCTCACCGAACGACCAGCTCCTGATGTCCTCATGGGACGCCAGGCGGATCGTCACGAAAGGGTTGCCGGTCGCGTTGGACCGGAACGGGCTCGACGTCATGGCCGAGCGAGCGTTCGCTTCGAAGGGCGTGGTCACTGATTTCCCCTGTGCAGTTCCATGTTGAGGCAGAGCCCGCGAATCTCGTTGGTGAGCACGTCAAACGAGATGGGTGTGCCGGGCTCAAGGACATTGGTGCCCTTGACCATCGACTCATAGATACGTGTGCGACCTTCAACGTCGTCGCTCTTCACGGTCAGCAGCTCCTGCAAGATGCTGGCCGCGCCGTAGGCTTCGAGCGCCCAGACCTCCATCTCGCCGAAGCGCTGGCCGCCGAAGCGGGCCTTGCCGCCCAGCGGCTGCTGCGTGATGAGCGAGTAGGGCCCGGTGGCGCGGGCGTGAACCTTGTCCGCCACCAGATGGTGCAGCTTGAGCATGTAGAGGTAGCCCACCGTCACCTTCTGGTCGAACGGGCGCCCGGTGCGTCCATCGAACAGCGTCGCCATGCCGTTGACAGGCAGGCCGGCCTCCTCCAGCGCACCGAAGATGGCCTCCTCGGAGGCCCCGTCGAAGACCGGCGTGACGGCCTGGAACCCGAGGTTCATGGCGGCCCAGCCCAGGTGCGTCTCCAGGATCTGGCCGACGTTCATTCGAGACGGCACACCGAGCGGGTTGAGCAGGATCTGCAGCGGGGTGCCGTCCTCGAGGAAGGGCATGTCCTCCTCGGGCAGCACCACCGAGATCACGCCCTTGTTGCCGTGGCGTCCGGCCATCTTGTCGCCCACCGACAGCGTACGCTTGGTGGCGATGTAGACCTTGACCATCTCGAGCACGCCCGTGGGCAGCTCGTCGCCGCGGGAGAGGCGATTGACGACCTTGTTCTTCTCGTTCTCCTGCTCCTCGATGCGCCCGGCGTAGCTGCGGAAGGTCAGGTAGAGCTTCTCGTCCGTCCCGCGACGGTAGCTCTCCATGCAGCGCTTGCGCACCAGCTCGAACTGACGCCGCAACTCCTGGCTGTCGGCGTCGGTGTCCACCACCAGGATCTTGTTGCTGGTGTCGTCCTTCAGCTTCGTGCCGGAGATCTCGTTGATCTCGGCCACCAGCTTCTCGACCTGCTCCGACAGGTAATCGCGGAACTGGCGCTCGGCCGCTCGGATCATGCGCAGGTTCTTGGCCGACTGCTCCTCGGAGGTGTCGACGTTGCGCGTGAAGCGCAAGGTGGAGATGACCGTGCCGTAGACGCCCGGGGAGACCTCCAGCGAGTCGTTCTTCACGTCCTCGCCAGCACGCCCGAAGATGGCGTGCAGCAGCTTCTCCTCAGGGGTCAGCTCCGACTTGCTCTTGGGACTGACCTTGCCCACCAGGATGTCACCCGGCTGCACCTTGCTGCCAATCAGCACGATACCGTCCTCGTCCAGGCGCCCTAGAGCGCCCTCGGAGACGTTGGGGATGTCGCGCGTGAACTCCTCGCGCCCCAGCTTGGTCTCGCGGATCTCGACGTCGTAGTGCTGAATGTGGATCGACGTGAAGATGTCCTTCCGGATCAGGCTCTCCGAGACGATGATCGCGTCCTCGAAGTTGTAGCCGTCCCAGATCATGAAGCCCACGAGGATGTTGCGCCCCAAGGCCAGCTCGCCCTCCTTGGTGGAGGCGCCATCCGCCAGCAGATCGCCCGCCTTGACCTTCTGTCCAGGCACCACCGCGGGCTTCTGGTTGAGGCAGGTCTTCTCGTTGAGCCCCACGAACTTGCGCAGCTCGTAGGTGTCGTCGCCGATCACGATGGACTCGGCGTCGACGTAGTTCACCGTGCCGGCGCGCTTGGCGCGCACGACCATGCCCGAGTTGGTGGCGACGTCCCTCTCCATCCCGGTGGCCACCACGGGCGGCTCGGGGATCACCAGCGGCACCGCCTGGCGCTGCATGTTGCTGCCCATCAGCGCGCGGTTGGCGTCGTCATGCTCAAGGAACGGGATCAGCGCCGCGCTCACGCCCACCAGCTGCATGGGCGAGACGTCCACGTACTGGACTTCAGCGACATCGACCTCCGAGAACTCGCCGCCCACGCGGCTGAGCACGATCGAGTTGACGATGTGCCCCTTGTCGTCGATGTCGGTGTCAGCCGGAGCCAGCACCGAGTCGTACTCCTCGTCGGCGCGCAGGTAGGTGACCTTGTCGGACACCTTGCCCTTGGTCACCTTGCGGTACGGCGTCACCAGGAAGCCGAAGTCGTCCAGCATGGCGTAGATGGAGAGCGACGCGATCAGGCCGATGTTGCTGCCTTCAGGCGTCTCGATCGGGCAGATGCGGCCGTAGTGGCTGATGTGCACGTCGCGCACATCGAAACCAGCGCGCTTGCGGTTCAGGCCGCCCGGGCCCAGCGCCGAGAGGCGCCGCTCGTGGGTGAGCTGACTGAGCGGGTTGCTCTGGTCGACCACCTGGCTCAGCTCGCCGCGCCCGAAGAAGTACTCGATCGAGCTGCTGATGGTCTTGGAGTTGATCAGCTGCCGCGGGGTGGCGGTCTGGATCGTCTCCTGGTTGTTCATGCGCTCCGACGCGGTGCGCCGCAGCTTCAGGAAGCCCTTGCGGAACTCGTCGCCCGCCAACTCGGCGATGGTGCGCACGCGCCGGTTCCCGAGGTGGTCGATGTCATCCACCTGACCACGGTTGGCGCGCAGGTCCATGATGTAGCGCATGGAGTCGACCACGTCCTCGGCCGACAGGGTCATCACGTCCATGCCCGTCTTGCGGCCGAACTTGCGGTTGATGCGGAAGCGACCCACCGGGCCCAGGCGGTAGCGCGTGGGATCCTGGAAGCGCTCGCGGAACAGCGTGCGGGCCTTCTCGATGTTGGGCGGGTTGCCCGGGCGCAGGCGGGTGTAGATCTTGAGCAGCGCCTCCTCGTGGCTGCGCGCCTCGTCCTCCGCCAGCGTGTACAGCATCAGCGCATCGTCGTCGGCGTTGGTGATCAGCTCGATCGACTTGAGCGCCGAGCCCAGGATCATCTCCAGCGACTCGGCCGTGATGGCGGCGCAGCTCTTGAGGATGATCTCGCCCGTGGACTCATCGATGACGTCGCCCACGACGTGCTTGCCGAGCAGGTCCTTGTCCTTGCTCGACTTCAGCGAGACCTTCTTGGTCTTGTAGAAGAGCGGCAGGATCTGCTCGTTGGTGCCGTACTCCTCGGCCATGGCCCGCAGGAACGTCGTCGCGGGGAACTTGCTGGTCTGGTCGATCTTGATGTCCATCACGTCCTTCTTGGTGACGGACAGCTCGACCCACGAGCCGCGCTGGGGGATGACCCAGCAGGAGTGCAGCTTCTTCTCGTTGGTGTGCAGCTCCATCGAGAAATCGACGCCTGGCGAGCGGTGCAGCTGGCTGACGATGACGCGCTCGCTGCCGTTGATGATGAACTCGCCGCCCCCCACCATGATGGGGATCTCGCCCAGGTAGACCCACTCCTCGACGGGCTCGGGCTTCTCGAGCCTGACCAGCACCTTGAAGGGCATGCCGTAGGTCACACCCAGGATGCGGCACTCGTCGGCGGTGTAGCGCGGACGGCCGAGCTCATAGCCGAGGTACTCCAGCGACACGGTCTTGTCGTAGGAGTAGATCGGGAAGGTCTCCCGCAGGATCGCCTCGAGGCCGGCTTCGGTGCGCCGGTTGAAGGGGACATCCACCATCAGGAAGTCCTCGAAGGACCGATTCTGGATGTCGGTCAGCGAGGGCACGGCCAGCGGTGAGCGGAACTTGCCGAAATGACGGATGTTCATCGGCTCTCCCAGGGATTCAACAGGGCGGCGACGGGATACGCGAGCAGGCACACCCCCCGGAGATCGGGGGATGCGCTCGCGCGATTCAGCGGGACAGTCTGGGCCAGACTGCGGAGGACCAGACTGCAAAGGGCCAGCGTGCGAGGGTGATTACTTGACCTCGACAGAGGCTCCCGCCTCCTCCAGCTCGGCCTTGACCTTCTCGGCCTCGTCCTTGGACACGCCCTCCTTGACGGCCTTGGGCGCGCTCTCGACGAGATCCTTGGCCTCCTTGAGGCCCAGGCCGGTGATGGCCCGCACGGCCTTGATGACCTGGATCTTCTTGTCGCCTTGACCCGTCAGCATGACGTCGAACGCGGTCTGTTCCTCGTCGGCGCCGCCGGCGCCATCGGCAGGAGCGGCCATCATCACGCCGCCGCCAGCGGCGGGCTCGATGCCGTACTCGTCCTTGAGGTAATCAGAGAGCTGCTGCGCGTCGAGCAGGGTCAGGCCGACGATCTTGTCGCCAAGGTCCTTGATCTCGGTCTTGAACTCTGTGGTGGCTGCGTCGCTCATTTTTACTGTCTCCTCGGGCCATCGTGCCCGTCGAGTGGATGTGTGGGTTGTTTCGGTTTGGGGGCGAGGCCGGGGTGCTCAGGCCTCGTCCTCAAGGGATTCGATTCGGGTCTTCAGCGCGCCCGCGAGGGCGGCGCCAGGCGCGGTGAACTGCGCAGAGAGGGTGCGAGCGGGGCCGACGATCTGCCCGGCCAGGATCGACTGCATCTCCGGCTTGGTAGGCAGCTTGGCCAGGCGCGCCGCGGCGGAGCCGTCCAGCACCTCGCCGTCCATGACGCCGCCCTTGACCTGGGGCAGCTCGCCACCGCTCTCCTTGAGCCAGGCCTCGACCACGCGCGCGGCCGTGATGGCCACGCCTTCGACCTCGATCTCACGCTGCTCCGGCTCGACCACGGCCGCAGGCCCGTCGAACAGGTCGTCGAGGCCGGAGAGGCCGCGTGACTCCATGATGCGGCGCGCCAGCGAGCCCTTGACCAGGCGCATGCGCAGCCCGGCCTCGGAGAGCTTGCCGCGGAACGCGTTGACGTCCTCCACGGTCATGCCCACAGGCTGCAGCACGAGCGTGTCGAGGTCCTCGATGAGGACCGACTCGTACTCGCGTGAGACTTCGCGGTTGATGAGGTTCGGCATGGGGCTGGTCCTGGTGTCCTGGGCGGCCTTAGCGGCTGGCGTCGACAGCGACGCCGGGGCCCATGGTAGTGGTGAGATGCACGCTCTTGAGGTACGTGCCCTTGGAGGCCGGCGGCTTCATGGACGTCACCGCGGACAAGAAGGCCTGCAGGTTCTCGGTCAGCTTCTGGTCGTCGAACGAGCGCCGACCCAGCGGGGCGTGCACGGTGGCGCCGGCATCGGCGCGGAACTCGACCTTGCCAGCGGAGAACTCGGCCACGGCCTTGGCCACGTTGGGCGTGACCGTGCCGGACTTGGGCGTGGGCATCTTGCCCTGGGGGCCGAGCACCCGACCCAGACGACCGACCTTGCCCATCATGTCGGGCGCGGAGACGGCCACGTCGAAGTCGGTCCAGCCGTCCGAGACGCGCTTGACCAGATCGTCATCCCCCACCTCGACGGCGCCGGCGGCCCGGGCCTCCTCCTGCTTGGCGGGGTCCTTGACGAAGGCGATGACGCGCTTGGTCTTGCCGGTGCCGTGGGGCAGCGAAACCGCGCCGCGCACGGCCTGGTCCGACTTCTTGGGATCGATGCCCAGGTTGATGGCGACCTCGACGGTCTCATCGAACTTGGCCGGCGACGCCGCGCGCAGCAAGACCAGGGCCTCCTCGACGGAGTAGACCTTGTCCTTGTCGATCTTGGCGACGTTGCCGGTGTGGCGTTTGCTCATGGTGACCATTGTATTGCTCCTGTGGCTCGGCGGCGCTGCCGGCCAGGTTGGCTCAGTCCGTGACCTCGATGCCCATCGAGCGCGCGGTGCCCTCGATGATCCGGCAGGCCGCGTCCAGCGTGCGCGCGTTGAGGTCCGCCATCTTCGTGTTGGCGATCTCCTCGACGTGGGCTCGGGTGACGGTGCCGACGTTCTCCGATGCGCCGCAGCCCTTGGCGATGTTGGCCGCCTTCTTGAGCAGCACGGCGGCCGGCGGCGTCTTGAGGACGAAGCTGAAAGTACGGTCAGCGTAGACGGTGATCTCGACCGGGATCACCAAGCCCATCTGATCGCGCGTGGCGTCGTTGTACTCCTTGACGAACTGGCCGATGTTGACGCCGTGCTGACCGAGGGCGGGGCCCACGGGCGGCGCGGGCGTGGCCTGCCCGGCCGGCATCTGCAGCTTGATGAATCCGATTGATTCCTTGGCCATGTCCGTCCTGTTCGTTTGGGGTCAGTCGTCCGACAGCGTCAGACCTGCTCGACCTTCCAGTACTCGAGTTCAACCGGCGTCTCGCGACCGAAGATGGTCACGATCACCCGCACCATGCCCTTCATCTCATTCACGTCGTCGACGACGCCGTTGTAGGACTCGAAGGGCCCATCGTTGATCTTGACGCGATCGCCGACCTTGAAGGCGATCTTGAGCTGCGGCGCGTCCTCGGTCTGCCGCATGCCGTTGAGCACGCGCTCGACCTCGTGCTGCTCCATGGGCACCGGGCTGCGCGTGGCGCCCACGAAGTCGCCCACGCCCTGGGTCTCACGGATGAGGAACCAGACGTCCTCCTGGATGATGCCGTCCTCGTCGAGCTGCATCTCCACCATGATGTAGCCGGGGTAGAGCTTGCGCTGGACCACCTTCTTCTTGCCGCCCTTGATCTCCGAGACGGTCTCGGTGGGCACCAGCACGCTGGGCACCAGCGTGTCGAGGCCGGCGGCCTTGAGTCGGCGCTCCAGCTTGTCGCGCATCTTGCGCTCGAGGTTGCTGGCCACGCGCAGCACAAACCAGCTGGTGGGCCGCGAGGGCGGCGTCGTCGGCGGCGTGGGAGGAGTCAGATCGCTCATGAGAAGACAATCGTGGTCATGAACCAGTTGAGCGAGATGTCCATGCCGGCCAACAGGCCGGTGAACGCCACCATCACCACCAGGATCACCACCGAGGAGGTCAAGGTCTCGTCCCACGTGGGCCAGGTGCACTTGCGCATCTCGGTCTCGGAGTCGATCAGCATGTCGGCGACCTTGGGCCGATCGAGCATGCGCATGAGCATCCAGAGACACAGCCCGGCCAGGCCCACAGCCACCAGCAGCGCCACCGTGAGCGGGATACCCAGCACCGGCAGGTTGCCCTCCATGAGGGGCTTGACCATGACGCCGGTGCCATCGGGCTCACCCCGGAACGACAGCAGCCAGTAATAGAGCGTGGTGCAGCCGAACATGCACAGCGCCCCTAGTAACCACAGCGCTGACGTGCGGGCGTAGGGACCTTGATCGGGTTTGTACTTGGCCATGATGGGTCGCAATTCGGGGCTGGGCGAGATGGCAGGCCAGGAGGGACTTGAACCCCCGACCCTCGGTTTTGGAAACCGATGCTCTACCAACTGAGCTACTGGCCTCCAGGAGGCCCGCGCCCGACTACTTCTTGCGCTCCTTGTGGACGAGGTGCTTGCGTTCGAAGCGGCAATACTTCTTGAGTTCGAGCTTCCAGGTGGCCTTCGTCCGCTTGCGCAGGGCGTAGTTCCTGCGACCGCAGCCGCTGCACTCGAGGAAGACGACAGTTGAGGTTCTGCTCTTGGCCATCCGGACAGACTCCGTGTCGCGCCGCCGGCCCCGCGTTCGGGACCCGGCAGCGAGACGTCAGCGGTGAGTTACTCGATGATCTCGACGACCTTGCCGGACCCGACCGTGCGACCACCCTCGCGGATGGCGAACTTCAGGTCCGTGTCCATGGCGATCGGCATGAGCAGCTCGATCGTCACCTCGACGTTGTCGCCGGGCATGACCATCTCGGTGCCCTCGGGCAGGGTCACGTTGCCGGTCACGTCCGTGGTGCGGAAGTAGAACTGCGGGCGGTAGCCGTTGAAGAACGGCGTGTGGCGGCCGCCCTCCTCCTTGCTGAGCACGTACACCACGCCCTTGAACTTCTTGTGCGGGGTGATGCTCTTCGGCTTGGCCAGCACCTGACCGCGCTCGATGTCATCCTTGTCGACGCCGCGCAGCAGCAGACCGACGTTGTCGCCGGCCATGCCCTCGTTGAGCGTCTTCTGGAACATCTCGACACCGGTGCAGGTGGTCGTGCCGATCTCGTCCTTCATGCCGACGACCTCGAGCGACTCACCCATCTTGACGATGCCGCGCTCGATGCGGCCGGTGGCCACGGTGCCGCGACCCTTGATGGAGAACACGTCCTCCACCGGCATCAGGAAGGGCTTGTCGACGTCGCGCTCGGGGTCCGGGACCCAGGAGTCGACGGCGTCCATGAGCTCCCAGATGCAGCTGAGGCGGGGGTCATCGACCGCGGCCTCCTCTTGCACGGCCTCGAGCGCCTTGAGCGCCGAGCCCTGGACGATCGGCGTGTCGTCGCCGGGGAAGTCGTAGCTGCTGAGCAGCTCGCGGATCTCCATGTCGACCAGCTCGAGCAGCTCGTCGTCGTCGACCTGGTCGACCTTGTTCATGAACACCAGCACGCTGGGCACACCCACCTGGCGGGCCAGCAGGATGTGCTCGCGGGTCTGAGGCATGGGGCCGTCAGCCGCGCTGCAGACCAGCACCGCGCCGTCCATCTGGGCGGCACCGGTGATCATGTTCTTGACGTAGTCGGCGTGGCCGGGGCAGTCGACGTGGGCGTAGTGACGCTTGTCCGTCTCGTACTCCACGTGGGCGGTGGCGATGGTGATGCCGCGCTCACGCTCCTCGGGGGCCTTGTCGATCGTGTCGAAGGCGCGGGCCGTAGCCTGCCCCTTCATCGCGAGGGCACCGGTGATGGCCGCCGTGAGCGTGGTCTTGCCATGGTCGACGTGACCGATGGTGCCCACGTTCACGTGAGGCTTGGTGCGGTCGAAGGTCTCCTTCGCCATGTCCTACTTCTCCGTCGGTCGACCGGCCTCATGCCTGTCGAATCTGGGTTTGCGATGTCGGCGGCCAGGCAGGTCGCCGGTTGTTGAAATGCCGTACTGGGTGCTGTGCGAGAGACGTTGAAAAAAGCCGGCGATGGAGCTGCTGATGGGATTCGAACCCATGACCTCGTCCTTACCAAGGACGTGCTCTACCCCTGAGCCACAGCAGCTTCGGTCGTCGTCATGGTTCGAATGGTCGGGCCGAGGCAGGCCTGATGGAGCGGGTGATGGGAATCGAACCCACGCAACCAGCTTGGAAGGCTGGGGCTCTACCACTGAGCTACACCCGCGCCGGTTGATGGGCCTCCCGGCCCTGCCGTCCTCGTCGTTCCTGTCGTTGCTCCTTAGCTGTCTCTTGCGTCGTTGAATCGTCGTGTGCGGTGGGCTCGTCCGAGCCGCGCGGCCGCGCTCCCTCGTGCATCGGGGGCGTGGTGGGGGAAGTAGGATTCGAACCTACGAAGGCTAAGCCAACGGGTTTACAGCCCGTCCCCATTAACCACTCGGGCATTCCCCCTGAGTCTGGTCGCGGTCTGTTCGCAGGTTCTGTCGGTGTTGTCTGGCCCCTCTCGGCTGGGCAGATGCGTCGGACGGCGTGCTCTCGAGGCGCTCTCCGCCCGCAGGCAGAACGCTCGGAGGTCGACTTTGGAGCTAGCGACGGGACTCGAACCCACAACCCCCGGTTTACAAAACCGGAGCTCTACCAGTTGAGCTACGCTAGCGCCGCGGCGCCCCCCGATACGCATGTTAGGACGCGTCGGGAAAACGGAAGATCGTAGTGCCGCCGGAAACGGGAGTCAACACCCCGATCCAGGGCCCGATTCCAGCGCTCGCGGACAGCCCCCCTGGCCGGGTCGGCGATCCTCAGGCCCTACGCCCGAAGCGCCGGGCCACATCCCTGCGGTGAGCCTTGAGCGCCCGGGCCACCTCGGGCAGGGCGTCGCCGCCGGTCTTCTCCAGCAGGGCGTCGGCCAGAACCAGCGCCAGCATGGCCTCCCCGACCACGGCCGCCGCCGGCACCGCGGTTACATCCGATCGCTCGAAAAAGGCCTCTGATGCCCCTCCTGCGCCCGTTCCGCCCCCGTAGTCCCAGGAGCGCAGGGGCTTGCGCAGCATGGAGAGCGGCTTCATCCAGGCCCGGGCCAGCACGGGCTGACCGTTGCTCATCCCGCCTTCGATGCCTCCCGCCCGGTTGGAGCCGCGCCGTGGGCCCTGCGGCCCCGGGCTCAGCACCGGGTCATGGACCTGGCTGCCCGGCTCGGCCGCTGCCGCGAGCCCGTCGCCGAGTTCCACGGCCTTGATGGCCTGGATCGAGAGCAAGGCCGCACCCAGACGAGCGTCCAGACGGGTGCCGAAGCCCGTCAGCGAGCCCAGACCCGGGGGCACGCCGTCCGCGCACACTTCGATCACCCCTCCCAGGGTGTCGCCGGCCTTGCGCGCCCGATCCACGGCGGTCCGCATGGCGGGCAGCGCCTCGCGATCGTGGCAGCTCAGGTCGGAGGCCCGCACGCGCTTGGTCAACCCGGCCAGCGTGGTGCGTGGGCCGACGGGAGCAGCCTCCACCCCGCCCAGCGCCACCACCCGGCCCAGGACCTGCACGCCCAGTTCGGACAGCAGGCCCGCGGCCACGGCCCCCGCCGCCACGCGTGCGGCGGTCTCCCGGCCCGAGGCCCGCTCCAACACGGGCCGCATGTCCGTCTGGCCGTACTTGCAGCCGCCCGCCAGATCGGCGTGCCCCGGCCGTGGGCGCTGTACCGGCGGCTTGTCGTCCAGGCTTCGATCCTGGTTCCAGACCGCCAGGACCAGCGGAGCGCCGCTGAGCCTGCCCGCCACCACACCCGCCAACACCTCGGCCTGATCATGCTCGAGACGCTGGCGCGACGAGCGCCCGTAACCGAGCTGCCGCCGGGCCAGAGCCGCGTCCACGCGCCCGGCGTCGTAGGCCAGACCCGCCGGCAGACCGGTGAGCGTGACCAGCACGCCCTTGCCATGGGACTCACCCGCCGTCTGCACCGTGATGCGTTGGAACATGGCGCCATTCGAGCATGGCGCCCGCGCAGCGTCCACCCGTTCCCGATCCCCCGGGCGCAGGCCTCGCTTCCACGCTACGATGCGCGGCCCTTCGACATTGCCCAGGAGATTGAACAGGTGCGCTTCGGTACGACCGCCATCCACGCAGGACAGAGCCCAGACCCGACCAACGGGGCCATCATGACCCCCATCTACTGCACCAGCACCTACGTGCAGGAGTATCCGGCGGTGGTCAAGGACGGCTACGACTACTCGCGCGGCAAGAACCCCACTCGCACCGCGCTGCAGGACAACCTCGCGGCGCTCGAGGGAGGCAAGCACGGCATCGCTTTCTCCAGCGGGCTGGCGGCCATCCACTCGGTGGGCACCGCCATCCTGAAGCGCGGCGATCGGCTGCTGTGCGGCAGCGACCTCTACGGGGGCACGCTGCGCCTGTTCCGCAAGGTGTTCGAGCCCCAGGGCATCAGCATCGACCTGGTGGACACCACCGATCTGGCGGCGGTCGAGGCGGCCCTCCAGACCCCCACCAAGCTGCTCTGGATCGAGACCCCCACCAACCCGCTGTTGCGCGTCACGGACCTGGCCGCGGCCTCACGCCTGGCCCACGACGCGGGCGCTCTGGTGGCCTGCGACAACACCTTCGCAACGCCCTACTTGCAGCGCCCGCTGGAGCTGGGCTGCGACATCGTCATGCACAGCCTGACCAAGTACCTGGGCGGGCACAGCGACGTCATCGCCGGCGCCGTGGTGCTGAACGACGACGCGCTGGCCGAGCAGATCACCTTCTTTCAGTTTGCCATCGGCGCCGTACCCGGGCCGCTCGACTGCTTCCTGGTGCTGCGCGGCACCAAGACGCTGCACGTGCGCATGGACCGCCACTGTCAGAGCGCGGCCGCCATCGCCGCCTGGCTCGAACAACACCCGCGCGTCAGCGAGGTGAACTACCCCGGCCTCACCAGCCACCCCGGGCACGAGATCGCCGCCCGGCAGATGTCCGGCTTCGGCGGCATGATCTCGTTCGTGCTCAAGGGCTCCGTGGAGGACGGCATGCGCTTCACCGCCGCCACGCGCGTCTTCGCCCTGGCCGAGAGCCTGGGTGGCGTGGAGTCGCTGATCGAGCACCCGCCGTCCATGACCCACGCTTCCATCCCCGTCGAGGAGCGCCGGGCGTCCGGCTTGCACGACGGCCTGATCCGCCTGAGCGTCGGCCTCGAAGACGAGCGCGATCTGCTCGAGGATCTGGGCCAGGCCTTCGAGCAGGTCTGAGCGCTTCCCGCGGCGCGCGCAGCCTCCGCCGGCGGAACGCTCGCGCCGTTGGCGCGTATCGGCGCCGACATGCTCAGGCGCCGGAGTGCGTCGGAGTGCGTGGCTCGCGCGGGTCGGTCAGTCGCCTGCGGGCGTGCCCTTGGCGCCGCCGGTGACGCGGTCGCGCAGCACCCGTCCCACCTTGAACTTGACCACGCGCTTGGGCGGCACGTCCACCTTCTCGAGCGTGCGCGGGTTCTGGGCCCGACGCGCTCCGCGCGCATGCACCTCGAACACACCAAAGTCGCGGAACTCCAGGCGATTGCCCCGGGCCAACTCGGCCACGATCTCGTCCAGGAACAGCTGCAGGATGACCTTGGTGGTGACCTTGGTCTCTCCCGTGGCCTCCGCGATGCGGTTCACGAGATCCTTCTTGGTGATGGTCACGACAGGCGCCGAGGCCGAAGAGCTGCCGCTGTCGGGGGTCGTGTCCACCAAGGGCTCCGGAGCTGACGGGTCACGGCAGGGGCGGTCGACCGATGCACCCGGCCGCTCGATCCTCAAGCGCCCGAAACGGCCCACCGCGCCTGTCCGAGCGGCCACTCTAGCGTCAAGCAAACCCTTGTCAAGCAAGCGCTTAG